>DAIRSP010000012.1:0-34111 GCA_036804365.1 Neptunomonas sp.
ACCCAGAAATTATCGATCCGAACACAGGTGAAGTACTTCCTGATGGTGAATACGGTGAGTTGGTATTTACATCACTGACCAAAGAAGCCTTACCGATTATTCGTTATCGCACACGCGACTTAACTCGCCTATTGCCGGGTACTGCTCGTCCAATGCGTCGCATCGACAAGATCACTGGTCGTTCGGATGACATGATGATTATCCGTGGCGTTAACGTATTCCCGACACAAATCGAAGAACAAATTCTGAAAATTGCAGCGCTTGCACCTCATTACGAAATCGTTGTCACCAAAGATGGCAACCTCGATAAGGTTCAAGTGAAAGTTGAGTTAGCACCCGAAGCTAAAGATGTAACGCCAGAACCGGTTAGCAAAGAGCTTCAGCACCATATCAAATCAGTCGTGGGTATCAGTACTAAAGTGGACATTGTGCCTGTAGGTTCAATCCCTCGCTCTGAAGGTAAAGCTAAACGCGTATTTGATAACCGTCCTAAGTAAATAACAATAGTGGAGGCGATTGCCATGACACCTGAAGAAAACTTCATGCGCAAGATCGAAAATGAAGAGAAGATCGAGCCAAAAGATTGGATGCCTGATGCGTACCGCAAGAATCTGATTCGTCAGATCTCCCAACATGCGCACTCAGAAGTAATTGGTATGCAACCCGAAGGTAACTGGATTACGCGTGCACCTTCTTTGCGTCGTAAAGCGGTACTGCTTTCTAAGGTTCAAGATGAAGCAGGTCACGGCCTTTATCTGTATAGCGCCTGCGAAACACTGGGGATCTCTCGCTCAGAGATGATCGAACAATTGCAAACGGGTCATGCTAAATACTCGTCAATCTTCAACTACCCAACACTAACATGGGCAGATGTGGGCGCAATTGGTTGGTTAGTAGACGGGGCCGCCATTGTTAACCAAGTCTCGCTACAGCGTACCTCTTACGGCCCATACTCTCGCGGCATGATCCGTATCTGTAAAGAAGAGAGCTTCCACCAGCGCCAAGGTTATGAAGCGATGCTGGCTTTAGCAAAAGGTTCTGAAGGTCAAAAAGCGATGGCTCAAGATGCGCTCAACCGCTTCTACTGGCCTGCACTAATGATGTTTGGTCCGCATGACTCAGAATCCGCTCACTCGCAGAAGTCGATGGAGTGGAAGATCAAACGCGAAACGAATGATGATCTTCGTCAGAAGTTTGTCGATCAAACCGTTAAACAGATCGAAGTGCTTGGTTTAGAACATCCTGACAAAAATATCAAATGGAACGAAGAACGCGGTCACTATGATAGCAGCGATCTGAACTGGGATGAGTTCTGGAGTGTTATCAACGGTAATGGTCACTGTAACCGCCAACGTGTTGAGCATCACATTGCTGCACACGATGAAGGCGAATGGGTACGTGATGCGATTACTGCATATAACGAAAAGAAACGCGCTAAAACAGCCAAAAACGCAGCGTAAGGGGCAACTAACATGACAAACATTACTGAAAAATTAGAACTGTTCGAAGTATTTATCCGCTCCAAACGCGGTTTAGACCACAAGCATGTTGGTTCCCTGCACGCAGAAGATCATGAGCAAGCGTTAGAGTACGCGCGTGATTGCTACACACGTCGTAGCGAAGGCGTCAGCATTTGGGTTGCTAAGTCTAGCGACATCTGCGCTTCTCAAGAAGATGATGCTGAAAGCTTCTACGACCCAAGCGATGATAAACCTTACCGTCACGCAACTTATTACGTACTGCCTGACCCAGTAAATAACATGTAATTGGCAGGAGTCAAAAGATGAGTGATATCAAAGCAGCAACGCTTGAATATGCAACACGACTAGGTGATGACTCTGTTGTACTAGGCCACCGTATCTCTGAGTGGGTGAGCTACGGCCCATTCCTTGAGGAAGACATCGCTTACGGCAACGTTTCTCTAGACTATATTGGTCGCGCTCGTATGTTTTACACATACGCTGCTGAATTAGCCGCTGATGGTCGTACCGAAGACGATTTCGCTTACATGCGTAATGATCGTGAGTACCGTAATCTACTGTTGATGGAGATGCCGAAAGGCGACTTCGCTTACTCTCAGGTAAGACAGTTATTTGCTGATGTTTACTACACAGTTCTATTACCAGAACTGTTGCAATCCAAAGATGAAACACTGTCGGCTATTGCAGCGAAAGCGATCAAAGAAACTAAGTACCACCTGCGCCGCAGCCGTGATTGGGTTTTACGTTTAGGTGACGGTACAGAAGAAAGCCATAAACGCACCCAGAAAGCAGTAGACCAATTGTGGGGCTACACGCATGAAATGTTCGATATGGATGAAACTGAACAGCTATTAGCGGATGCGGGTATTGGTGTTGATGTTTCTAAGCTACGCACCGCATGGTTAGCGATGGTTACCGATATTTTGACTGAAGCAACGATTACTGTTCCAGAAGATAGCTGGGCCGTACGTGGCGGTCGTATTGGTTACCACACTGAAAACCTTGGTCATATGTTGACAGAGATGCAGATCGTGCATCGCTCTCATCCCGGCTGCGAGTGGTAATCCGTCATGAATGAAATATCACTGATGCCAGAAGAGCAGTACCAACGTTTACAGCAGCGCAGCTGCGCTGACGTAAAGGAGCTTTGGGATCTGCTTGACCAAGTCAAAGATCCTGAAGTACCCGTACTCAGTATTTGGGATCTAGGGATATTACGTGATATTGCGCGCGATGGTGATCAGATCACTATCACTATCACGCCAACCTATTCAGGTTGTCCGGCCATGGACAATATCAGCACTGATGTGATTGCAGCATTAAATGACGCCGGTTATCCACATGTCACGGTTAAAACATCATTATCTCCAGCATGGAGCTCTGAATGGATGTCTGCTGAAGGGCGGAAGAAGCTCCGCAACTACGGCATTGCACCCCCAGAGGATGCTGAGCTGGATGAAGATGGGCTGACGCCAAGTGCACATGCGCAATGTCCGCATTGTAGCTCTCGGCATACGTACCGTGTCAGTGAGTTTGGCTCAACAGCTTGCAAAGCACTGTTTCAGTGCCATGACTGCAATGAACCATTCGACTATTTCAAGAAGATTTAGGCTAAGCCCTAACGCTTAAAAATATAGGTGAAGCGATGTCTAACACCAATTTCTACTCGCTGAAAATCGCAGATGTTCAGCCAGAAACAGATACAGCGATCTGCGTAACGCTAGCGGTTCCAGCTGAACACGCAGACAAGTTTAAATTTATCCAAGGTCAATTTTTGACGCTACGCGCCATGATTGATGGCGATGATGTGCGCCGTTCTTACTCCATCTGCTCAGGTGTCAACGATGGACACATGCGTGTAGGTATCAAGCGCGTTAAGAACGGTAAGTTCTCTAACTACGCTAACGATACGTTTAAAGTAGGTATGTCGATTGATGTCATGCCTCCGCAAGGTAGTTTCTATACAGAGCTAAATGCTAGCGCTGCTAAAAACTACATGTGTATCGCTGCAGGCTCGGGTATTACTCCGATGATCTCCATCATCAAGTCAGTACTCGATACAGAACCACAAAGCAAAGTAACTTTGATCTACGGTAACCGTCGTAGTAACTCTGTGATGTTTAAAGATGAACTCAACTTCATCAAAAATCGTTACATGAGCCGCTTCCAGTGGATCAACATCATGAACTACGAAGACCAAGGCGCGGATCTACTTAACGGTATTATCGACAACGCTAAAGGTTATGCGCTGCAAAAAGCGGGTCTGATTGATATCAAATCCGTTGATGAAGCGTTCATCTGTGGTCCTGAAGCGATGATGTCTGAAGTCTCTCGCGGTTTCCGCATGGAAGGCCTAACAGACGGTCAGATTCACTACGAACTGTTTGCCAACTCCTCTGCTGATTCACAAACGATGTTAGAAAAAGCAGCGAAGCGTAAAGAAGAGTTTGGCGAAGATAAAACCTCGCTAGTCACCGTTATTGCGGATGGCCGCTCTGTGAAGTTCGACCTAGCAACCGTCGGTGCGAACATTCTAGATGCGGGTATGAGCAACGGTATGGATCTACCTTACTCATGTAAAGCAGGCGTATGCTCAACATGTAAATGTAAGCTCGTCAAAGGCGAAGTGGATATGGATATTTCTCACGGCCTTGAAAAGCATGAAATTGAAGCTGGCTACATATTGAGCTGCCAAGCTCACCCACTTTCTGATGAAGTGGTTGTCGACTTCGACCAGCGCTAAGACGCTCTCCCCGAGTTGCTCTGCAACTCGGGGATTACAGCTATATTGAAAGGTTCTATGTGATGAAATTACAAAGTTATATCAACGGCCAATGGGTAGAAGGTACCGACTCTGGGGCTGACGTATTTAATGCAGTTAACGGCGACTTTATTTGCTCCGTGAGCAGTGCTGGGGTCGACTTTAATGACGCGGTTACGTTTGCACGCACCAAAGGTGGTCCGGCTCTACGCAAAATGACATTCCATGAACGCGCTAACATGCTTAAAGAGTTAGCCAAATTCCTGATGGAAAAGAAAGAAGAGTTTTACCGCGTTTCTGCTTGGACAGGTGCTACACGAACAGATAGCTGGATCGATATCGAGGGTGGTATCGGCACTATGTTTACCTATTCCAGCCTTGTTCGCCGTGAGCTGCCAAACGAAACCTTCCTCGTTGAAGATGAAGCACAACGCCTTTCTGCACAAGGTACATTTATCGGTCGCCATATTCTTGTGCCTAAAGAAGGTGTTGCTGTACATATCAACGCATTCAACTTCCCTTGCTGGGGTATGCTCGAAAAAATCGCGCCAAGTTTAGCCGCAGGTGTACCTGTCATCGTTAAACCAGCTACTGCTTCTGCTTACTTAACAGAAGTGATGGTGAAAGCGATTGTCGAATCAGGCTTACTGCCTGCTGGCGCTATCCAGTTGATCAGCGGTGGCGTAGGCAACCTGCTCGATCTGTTAAATGAGCAAGATGTTGTTACATTTACCGGTTCTGCTTCTACCGGTCAAAAACTGCGCACCCATCCAAACATCGTAAAACACTCTATTCCGTTTACGATGGAAGCTGACTCTTTGAACTGCAGTATTCTAGGTGCAACCGTTGAACCTGGCTCTGCTGAGTTTGATATCTACGTTAAAGAAGTCGCGCGTGAGATGACGGTTAAAGCGGGTCAGAAATGTACCGCTATTCGTCGTGCTATCATCCCTCGCAACCGTGTAGAAGCTGTCGCTGATGCACTGAAAAGCCGTTTAAGCAAAACCACCATTGGTGATCCTGCAATTGAAGGCGTTCGCATGGGTCCTTTAGTAGGCCGCAGCCAAGTCGCGGATGTTTGGGGCAAATTAGAACAGCTCAAACAAAGCTGTGAAGTTATTCATGGCGGTACTGAAGACTTCGCCATTACTGGCGGCAGCTTGGAAACAGGTGCTTTCTTCCCTACAACCTTGTTGTACTCTGATAAGCCGATGGAAACTGACGTTCCTCATGGCGTCGAAGCCTTTGGTCCTGTTTCAACCTTGATGGCTTATGATGATCTAGACCAAGCGATTGCTATCGCTAAACTGGGTAAAGGCTCTCTAGCAGGTTCGATTATCACAGCTGATAGAAAAGAAGCGCGTGATCTCGTACTAGGATGTGCGTCTTACCACGGTCGTCTATTGGTTCTTAACGAAGCTTGTGCCAAAGAATCTACAGGCCATGGTTCTCCGTTACCTACATTGGTACATGGCGGTCCAGGTCGTGCAGGTGGTGGCGAAGAGTTAGGCGGTATTCGTGCAGTGAAACACTATATGCAACGCACGGCTATTCAAGGTAATCCAACCATGCTAACGGCGATTACTAATGAATTTAACCCAGGCTCTGAACAGATCAAAGATAACGTTCATCCATTCCGCAAATACTTCGAAGAGCTACAAATCGGTGAAACACTGATTACGCACCGTCGTACAGTGACAGAAGCCGATATCGTCAACTTCGGCTGTCTATCAGGTGACCATTTCTATGCTCACTTCGATGAAATTGCTGCGAAAGATTCTCTGTTTGGTAAACGAGTGGCGCATGGTTACTTTGTCATTTCTGCAGCAGCAGGTATGTTTGTCGAGCCATCACCGGGTCCAGTTCTAGCAAACTACGGTATGGAAAACTTACGTTTCGTTGAGCCGGTCGGTATCGGTGATACGATTCAAGTACGCTTAACTTGTAAGCAGAAGATCAAAAAAGATCGCCGTAGCGAAGATGAGCAGCCAAATGGCGTGGTTGTTTGGGATGTAGAAGTACGTAACCAACATGATATGCCTGTTGCGATTTACAACATCCTTACGCTTGTTGTACGCAAAGAAGACTAACTCTGTTATCTGCATAAAAAGCCCTGGATTTATCTAGGGCTTTTTTTTGATGGAAAGATAACATGTTAAATAAATTCATTATTTACGCGGTAAAAACTTGCACATTATTTTCGAACTCGGGAAAATATTCACATACCACTTTGTAGATATCACTTATGCGCAAATTTGAAGACTCACTCCCCCTACAGCTTCTCAAAGCACGTGAAGCGACTATGCAGTTTTTCCGCCCTATTTTGAATGAAAACGCTTTAACCGAGCAACAATGGCGAGTTTTACGAGCACTGTATGCTTACGATGAGCTGGAGTCTAAAGAGCTGGCGAATCATTGCTGCATTCTTAGCCCAAGCCTCACCGGCATTTTGAAACGCTTGGAACAGCAAGGGTATGTTGTGCGTCGTAAGTCAGATGAAGACCAACGCCGTACGCTCATCAAGCTAAGTGATATGGCGAATGAGTTGTTCCAACGATTAAGCCCTGAAGTGGAAGCACGCTATAAGCACTTTACTGACCGTTATGATGAACAGAAACTAAAAGAACTCATGGTAATGCTTAAAGAGCTCTCTAAAATAGAGCCTTAATCGTTAGATCGCTGATAAAAATGCAAAAAAAAGCTGATAGACTTATCTATCAGCTCAAATATCGACTTAAAGCTAAGGTACTACTAGAAACTACTTTTTCAACGGTACGATCAATACTGGGCGCTTAGTATGCGTCATCACCTTCGTCGCTGTAGAACCCATCAATGCATGACCGATACCGGAATGAGGTCTTGTGCCCATTACGATAACATCTGCATCAATCTCATCCGCTACCGCCACAATCACTTCCCAAGGATTACCTTCACGAATAATTGAATTGACTTGATCCTCTTTCAGCATCTCGTTTTCTTCAACTTCTTCAGCAAAAAACTTATCAATGCGTGCTTCTAGCTTACTCTTCAGATCAAGCAAGCTTGACTCATACATAGCGCGCATCTCTTTATCTTTCATGATGGTGCGCAACGCCATGTTATCTTTATGTTCATTTTCAAGCACGTGTAAGTAGGTTATCTGTGCATTATAATGACCACACAAACTAACCGCCGCTCGGAAAGCAGGACGCGAGCCTTTTTCTATATCAGATGCGTAGAGTATTTTTTTGACGCTAGGAATCATTTTACACCTCGGTCGTACTCGAATGTTTTGCGATTTATCAGGACGGGCTTAGGCCCGCCCCGCTCTCTTCATTATCGATAAAGCATTTCAGGCAAAATTAACGATATAGAGGATATAAAAGTAATCAGTGCTAAACGCACAATATCCGCACACCAGAAGGGTGTTACACCCTTGAAAATAGTACTTGCTTTAACATCACGTAAAACAGCACTTAAAACAAAGACGTTCATACCCACCGGCGGCGTAATCAAACTGATTTCTGTTACCACTACCACAACAATACCAAACCACACTAGGTCAAAACCTAAGCTTTGTACTAGTGGGAAGAAAATAGGCACGGTGAGCAGCAACATGGATAAACTTTCAAACACCATGCCAAGCACGATATAGATAGCCAAAATCACTAAGATCACGACCATAGGTGCTACATCAAGATTATTAACCAAATTCAGCAGATCATCTGGCAAACCCGCACGGTTGATAAAGTTAGAGAATATCAAAGCACCTATCAATACAGCGAATAACATCGCTGACGTTCTTGCTGTATCGGTGAGGATATCGAAAAGGCTACCCCAACTTAGGCTGCGACGTGCCATCGCGATAACAAAGGCGCCACCCGCACCTATACCTGCGGCCTCTGTCGGTGTGAAAACACCTAGGTAGATACCACCCATTACCACGGTAAAGAGGATCAATACACCCCAAATGCCATTGAGTGCTTGTAATCGTTCGCTCCAACCGAGCTTTTCACCGCATGGGCCGGCCTCTGGATTACGCCAAACGACATAACGCACTGCCGCCAAATAGAGCAGAATACCTAGGAACCCTGGTAAGAAACCTGCAGCAAAAAGTTCACGAATGCTGGTTTCGGTTAAAAGACCATAAATAACTAGAATTACACTCGGCGGAATTAAAATACCTAATGTACCACCCGCTGCAATAGATGCCGTAGCAAGTGAATCTGCATAGCCATATTTACGCATCGGCGGCATAGCCACTTTTGCCATAGTTGCTGAGGTAGCCAAACTCGATCCACAAATAGCTGAGAATCCACCACAAGCCACAACAGTCGCCATCGCAAGGCCACCTTTTTTATGCCCCATAAAGGCATTAGAGGCACGATACAACTCTTGCGACAAACCCGATTTTGTTACCAGATTGCCCATCAAAATAAAGAGCGGAATAACTGACAGGCTGTACTCTTGTGCCGTATCCACTACTCGTTTCGCTGCCATGGATAAAGGACCACTCCAGCGAAAATCCATAAAATTATCAAATGTCAGACCTTGCATATAAGCAAAGCCAAAGAAGCCCACCAAGCCCATCGCAAATGCGATTGGGACGCGTACCACTACGATAAACAGCAGCAATATTGCAAAGCCGATTAATGCAGTAATCATACTGAAACACCTGTTGCGTTAGAAACGCATTGTAATTTTAATCAGTGTCTTGGGAGTTAATCCCGAGACAAGAACAACATTCTGTACACACCATAAGTGATCATGGTGGCTGCGGTAATCCAACTCATTACCGCGATATATTCAACGATATATCCAACGGGGAAACGAAGGTATTCGGTCACTTCCTCACGGCTAATCGAGCGCACCGCAAGCTCATAGATCCGAACAGCCAAGACATATAAGGAAGTTGATATCAGCAAAGCGGATAGCAAACCTAATGCTTTGATTAGCTTACTGCCTAGCCACTTATCCAACACATCAACGATTACATGACCACCCCGCCAAGTAATTACGGGCATCTCTGCAAAAACAAGGATTGCGATCCCCATTTCTGTCATTTCAGTTGCACCATCAACGGCATCAGCCAAGAAATACCGACCAAATACATCTGCACAGGTAAGCATCATTAGAAAAAACAATGTGACAGCAGCAACTAACTCAAGAGCAAAGGCCAGCCAAATGACTGGCCCTTTCTCTTCGTAGTGCTCTGTTAGCCAGGCACTAAAAGTCATAGAAGACTCCAACTAAGGTAAAACTATGTGTTACTTCTCTGCTTTGTATGAACGCGCGATTTCACGTAACTCAGCTAAAGCAGCTTTAGTATCTACACCACGATCTGCCGCCATTTCGTGGAACGCGTCATCCATACCTTTTGTCAGCTCAACGAACTCTGCAGCCATCGCATCACCTTCTTTAACCATAGTGATGTTTACGCCAGCTTCCTGAGCTGTTTTCAGACCTTCCATATCGCCTGCATCCCAAGCACGACCTGCCATAGCAGATAGTTTTTCACCAGATACACTCATGATCGCATCACGGTCTTTCTGATCTAGATCAGCCAAGAAGTCTGGGTTCATGAACATAGCAAAACTACCTAGGTACATACCACCTGGTAACATAACCACGTTACGGGCAACTTCGTTCAAGCGAAGTGACTTCTGCTCACCCATTGGAATGAACACGCCATCAATAACGCCTTGCTGCATCATTTCATATACTTTTGGTGCAGGAGCGCCTACAGCAGTTACACCTAAGCGATGACCAATTTCACCCTGAACACCACCACCTAAACGGATTTTTTTACCAGATAGGTCTTTTAAAGAGGTGATTGGGTTAGCCATATGAATTTGACCAGGTCCATGTGTGAACAAGCCGATCACTTCAAGACCTTCATGTTCATGCGCTTGTGCAAAGTATTTTTCATGTACACGCCAGTGAGCAACAGATGCTGCTTCTGCAGAATCGGCTAACATTGGCTGCTCGACTGCTTGAGTCAATTTAAAACGACCTGGTACATAACCGTGGTAAGAGAAAGACGCATCAACAACGCCGTCTTCAACTAGTTCAAACATGGTTTTTGGATCACCCATGCCATATTCAATCGCTACTTTGACGCGACCTTCCGTCGCATCTTCTACCCATTTAGCCCAAGTAGGCCAAACTACAGCGTTTTGTGGGTGAGTTGGTGGTAACCAGCTAGCTACACGCAGTGTAGTATCCGCTACTGCCTGACCTGCCATCCCCATGAACAAACCAATCGCTAGCATTTTCTTTAGATTCATTGTGTTTTCCTCTGTTTGACCGTTTTTATTATTAAATAAGCTAAACATGTTAACTATTCACTCATACCCACAGCTTAGGATTCGTGGCTAATCAAGAATAGGGGCAAAACTTAGCGAATGCGGTGTACCCGATTGGATTTAAGCACCGCTAAATTTTGGATTCATTTGCTCGGTTGGATCAATCAACTTTTCAAATGAAAAACTGATTACCGAGATTATATTATGATACACATCAAATCAACCATAAGACTATTTGCGTATCATTTATTGTTTTTCATTATTTTTTCGTGAATATTGTTTTTCCGATAGTTGCGCTCGGGATGCAACTCGATCATTTCGAAGCCAATACTCATGTATCGCTTCTCAAAAGCCGGTTGCAATAACGCGGTAAACACTTCGAAAATTTTATCTGAGGCGGCCTTCAAAACCTCAGGTTCACGACCTGACCCCACCTTGGCTGTCAGTTGGATAAAGGTATTATCTGGATCACCCTCACCTATTCGGTAGTGCTCACAGCGAATAGCTCGAGTACGTATACCGCCAATAGGGAAAACTCCCGTAGCTATCGCTGTTTCATTCAACTTTTCAAATAGCGCAGGAATATCTAGATCCTGATCTAAATTCGCGGAATACTCCATAATAAAGTGTGGCATTACTCGCTCCTTTATTGATCTACTTATCTTCCTAACACAGGCACTTTATGCAGATCATGCGCAATACAGACGTTTTTAGTTTCCATATAGAAATCAAAACTCCAATCGCCGCCATCTCGCCCAATACCGGACATTTTCACACCGCCGAAAGGTGAAGGCAGGTTACGGTTGTTTTCTGAGTTTACCCATAACATACCTGCATCGACTTTATTAGCCATGCGCATTGCGCATCCAGTGTTGCTCGTCCAAATATATCCGGCCAAACCATAAACTGTTTCATTTGCTAACTTAATTGCTTGTTCTTCTGTATCAAATTCGATAGCTGTAAGCACCGGCCCAAAAATTTCTTCTTGTGCAATACGCATACTGTTCTTAGCATCAACAAACAATGTCGGTGTTACATAGTTGCCCGGTCCCATCTGATCGCGTAGTGACTTGCCACCCACTGCAATCGTTGCCCCATCTTGCTTGGCAATCTCAAAATAGCTGGTCACCTTTTCATAGTGTCCAGTATGGACAAGAGGACCAACTTCAGTGGCTGGATCAAGCGGATGTCCAACCGTTAAGTTAGCAACACGCTCTTTAAGCGCGGCAATAAACTTATTTTTGATGCCCGATTGAACGAGTAAGCGGCTTGAACTGGTGCAACGCTGACCATTTAAACTGTAGATCATAAAGACAACAGCATCTAAGGCTCGATCAAAATCAGCATCATCAAATACAATCACTGGGTTCTTGCCACCTAACTCTAGGTGTAAGCGTTTTAAGCTAGAGGCGGTCTGTGCTTGAATACGCTTACCGGTCGCTGAGTCACCCACCAACGCCACCGCTTTAATCACAGGGTGCTCAGTGAGCGCTTTACCTGCAACTGATCCAAAACCGTTAATCATGTTCCAAACGCCTTTCGGCAAGCCAGCGGCTTCGGCACACTCAGCAAGAATAGAAGCAGTAAGTGGACTGAGTTCCGCTGGCTTATGCACAACCGTACAGCCTGCGGCTAAAGCCGGAGCAATCTTCCACGTAGACAACATAAATGGCGTATTCCATGGCGTAATAACCGCCACTGGGCCTATTGGGTTACGCACCGTAAAGTTTGTATGTTGATCTTGATGTAACGACAAACCATTACGCGCTTCTGGTGCTTTGTCCGCAAAGAAACGGAAGTTAGCTGCACCGCGCACGGCCGCTTGACGCATAAAGCGCAAGGGCTGACCACAATCCATGGATTCAACTAAGGCAATTTCCTCGGCACGTTTTTCGAGTTCATCACCTAAACGATGCAATATTTTACGGCGTTCACTACCTGGCGTCGCAGCCCACATCTCGGCTGCATTCGCTGCCGCCTCACAAGCGGCGTTAACATCGGCCTCGGTCGCATTAACAACCTTGCCTAAAAAGCTCTGATCGACAGGCGTAGTGTTATCAAAGGTCGTCCCTTCTGAGCCAAGCGTCCATTCACCATTAATATAGTGGCCTAATGTGCTCTCTTTGAAACGAGCCAAATAGCCTTCTGCTTTCGCTAAATTCTCTTGTAGTGGGTTGCTCATAATTTTCTCTCGTCTCACCTTACGTCACTGTGATCAATTTTCAAATGTTCGCATCAGCGACACTCGCGATACAAACTAGATAACATATTAACTATAATATACTTAATATATTAATCATATTCCAGCCTAAATTTATTTTCTTTTGAGCCTCTTTATCGACGGGCGAAAAGGTCGATTGATGCGCGCCCCCCAGATACGCTAGGATTGCATTAGGTAACATGTTAATTACCACAGCTTTCTATAAAGGACTTGCACAAGATGATTAAAGTTTATGGTAACGTTTATTCGCGCGCAGGCATTGTCATGTGCGCCTTAGAGACTCTCGGCCTTGAATATGAATATATTCCCTACCTACCGAAAGGCGCTGAAATCAAGTCTGACGAATATCTAGCCTTGAACCCTGCTGGGAAAGTACCAACGCTCGTCGACGGCGATTTAGTATTGTGGGAAACACAGGCGATCTTATTCTATTTGGCAGACGCTTATGGCAACGGCCAGCTATGGGGAGACACAGCCAAAGAGCGAGCTGATGTTTATCGCTGGGCTTTCTTTGTCAGCAATCAACTCGAAGCCTTTGCCCTGGATCTATTTGTTCAACACAAGTTTGTACCTGAAGAACAACGAGATGCCGCTATTATTGCTCGTGCTAATCTAGAACTAGAAAAAAACCTACCTATCCTTAATCAACAATTAGAAGGCCGCGCCTATCTGCTTGGCGACAAACCGACCGTTGCTGATATTCATGGCGCATCGATTCTTTCTTGGGTAAAACTTGTTGGCTTTGATATGAAGCGTTACCCAAATATCGATACATGGATTAAACGCCAAATTAAATCGGAAGCTCAACAAAAGGTAAACACTAAAGCCTAACTCAGGTATATACGAAAACGCCTGCATTGGTGAGCAGGCGTTTTGCTTAGGATAAACGAGGAATCAGAGCCCACCCATACAAATGTATTTGGTTTCTAAATAGTCATCTAAACCATATTTAGAGCCTTCACGTCCCTGACCAGACTCCTTAACACCGCCGAAAGGAATGACCTCAGAACTAATGGCGGTTTCATTCACCCCAACCATGCCGTACTCAATACCTTCTGACACTCGCCAGATACGACCTAAGTTTTGTGTATAAACATAGGCTGCTAATCCAAACTCGGTATCATTCGCCATTGCGATGGCTTCATCTTCGGTTTTAAACTTGAATACAGGTGCCACTGGTCCGAAAATCTCTTCCCCGAAAATGCTCATAGAGTCATTCACGTTAGTTAATACCGTTGGCTCGTAGAAACAGTTGCCCAGTTCAGACGGCTTACCTCCCACGACTACTTTAGCTCCCTGCTTGACCGCACTTTGAACAATGTTATCGATGTCTGCTAACGCTTTCTTAGAAACAACAGGCCCATGCGTGGTATCCGTATCAAAGCCGTGACCCAACTTAAAGTTTTTAACGGCAGCCGCAAATTTCTCGACAAACTGATCGTAAATTCCCTCTTGCACCAGTAAACGGTTTGCACAGATACAGGTCTGACCCGAATTGCGATATTTTGAAACAAGAGCACCTTTAATCGCTGCTTCTAAATCTGCATCATCAAAAATGATAACCGGCGCATTACCACCTAGCTCCATGGATGTGCGCTTTACCGTATCTGCGCATTGCTTCATCAGTAACTTTCCAACCGGCGTTGAGCCCGTAAAGGTCAGTTTCTTAACCGTTGGGTTCGATGTCATTTCTCCCCCAACTTTAGAAGCCGATGCGCTCGGTAGCACGCTGAGAAGACCTGCCGGTAAACCCGCACGTTTAGCTAACTCTGCAAGCGCAAGGGCGGATAAAGGTGTTTCAGCAGCGGGCTTTAACACGATAGCACAGCCAACTGCTAACGCCGGCGCGGCCTTGCGCGTGATCATCGCATTAGGGAAGTTCCAAGGCGTAATGGCAGCAACAACGCCAACGGGTTGTTTAATCACTATACTGCGACGATCGGGATTAGAAGGGAACACATCGCCATAAACACGTTTGCCCTCTTCAGCAAACCACTTAATATACGAGGCACCGTACAACACTTCACCTTTAGATTCGAAGAGCGGCTTACCTTGTTCAAGTGTCATGATCGCAGCCAAATCATCAAGATTTTCGATGATGAGTGCATGCCACTTTTCAAGCACTTCTGAGCGTTGGGTAGCCGGCAATCGCTTCCAACCTTGCATCGCCTGCTCTGCAAAACTGATAGCACGAGCCGTTTCCGCCTGACCTACGCTCGACACTTTAGCTAAGAGCGCCCCGGTTGCTGGGTTAAGCACATCAAATGTTGCGCCATCATCACCCTCAACCCACTCTCCATTAATAAAGGCTTTTGTCTGCAGTAAACTTGCATCTTTCAACTCTAGTTTCATAACCATCTCTTTCAATCAAAAGGTATAAGACACGTAATTCTATATAGACAGACTAACCGATATTAAATTACTTAACAAGTTAAGTAATTTAATATCCTACAAGATTAATGCTAATACTAGCTATCGGAATCAGGTTATCGTCTGTTGATAATTTGCGCAGCTAATTCGGCATCTCTTAGCTGTCTGCGTAACACCTTTCCGATCGCATTATGGGGTAAATGTTCTCGAAACTCGACCAAGCGCGGAACCTTGTACGACGTCAACCTCTCTCTGCAATAGTCCCGAATCTCTCTAATGGACAATCGAGGATTGGACGCAACCACAAAGAGTTTAATCACCTCACCCGTATTTTCATCAGGAATACCGATCGCTGCACACTCTAGAATCTGTGGATGAGAACTAATAACTTTCTCTAATTCACTAGGGTAGACCGTAAATCCAGAGACGTTGATCATGTCCTTTTTCCGATCAACGATTTGAATATTGCCATGTTGATCGAAGCGAGCAATATCCCCTGTTGCCAACCATCCCTGCTTAAGCGCCAACTCAGTTTCAACCGGACTGTTCCAGTAACCTAACATCACCTGCGGTCCTTTGACGTATAACTCCCCCGCCTCACCATAGCTTAGTTCGGTTCCCTCTTCACTTAAGACCTTAATTAAAGTGTCTCTAACTGGCACCCCAACCGTACCGGTAAACCCAGCATCCGGAGAGTTTGCCGTGACAACGGGCGCGGCCTCAGTCAAGCCATAACCTTCAATAATCGGCTTTCCCGTTACCTGCTCCCACAAACCTGCTGTAGACGCTGTTAATGGCGCCCCACCCGAACAGGTTAATTTAAGATGACAGAAATCTAACTGCTGAAACCCTGGGTGCTGACACAAAGAGACAAACAGGGTATTAACCCCGCCTAAAATGCTAAATGGGTATCGACCTAACTCACTCACGAAGCTATCAAGATTACGAGGATCCGGGATCAGTACAATCTGCCCCCCTTTTGACACTATGACTAGAAAATGTAAAGTGAGTGAGTAGATATGGTAGAGAGGCAGTGAGGCGAAAATGATCTCCTTCCCCTCCTCTATCACTTCGGAGAGCAGATCATTGATCTGCCACATATTCGCAAGTAGGTTACGATGTAATAAGACCGCACCTTTTGAAAGTCCTGTCGTCCCACCGGTATATTGCAAAAGCGCCACATCATCAGGTGATGTTTTAATCGGCTGAGCGCCTGTTTTTTTACCGAGCGCTAACGCTTGTTTAAAGCGAACCTGCTCTAGGTTAGCGCTAAATTTAGGCATTTTAAATTTTCGACGGTTCACCAATCCAGCTGCAAGCACCCGCCAAAAAGGATGCAAATCCAAGGCATCTGTCGTGATCAGGGTATGAATCGCTGTTTTTTCAATAACAGAGGCCAATGCCCCAGACATTGAATTCAAAACTACCGCCACACTGGCTCCACTGTCTTTTAATTGATGCTCTAATTCATAAGATGTCGAGTAAGGGTTAGCGGTTACCACGACTAAACCTGCTCGTAATGCACCAAAGAAAACCACCGGAAACTGGAGGACATTCGGCATTAATATTAGCAGCCGATCACCGGCTTTTATTGAGTGATTGCCCATCAGATAAGCGGCAAACTGTTCACTCAGTTCGGCAAGCTGTTGATAAGTTAAGGTCGTACCACGATGGCTAAAAGCAGGCAAATCTGCATACAGGTCTCTTGCATAATCAAGGAGATCATTAATATTACTTACAGGAATATCGCGGTTTCGATCCACTGTATAATATTTCCTTGTGGACTAGTTTGTAGTCTCTGTTTGAGCAGGCGAAGGCGTAGCTGTACGGTGTTGGATATCAACGCCACCCTGAAACACGACAAGTTCGCCGGTATTCACAAGATTCCATGTTTCATTTTCGGTTAAAGGCACCGTCGCAATCATCGTCACTATGTCTTTGTTGGTCGTTTCCTTACAGAAATCTACGGTAATTTCATCATCTTTAAGACTGGCCTCACCGAAAGGCGCTTTACGGGTTAACCAGGTTAATTTAGAGGTACAGTATGCAAACAAGTAGTTCGATTCAGAAAGCAGCATATTAAATACACCCAAGGACCTGAGCTTTTCACTGCATTCATGCAGCAAAGAGATCACACCTGAAAAATCATCTGGTCGCTCAGGATAAACTGCTCTTATTTGATCAAGTAGCCAACAAAATGCATATTCACTGTCCGTTGTTCCTACCGGTTTATAAAAGCTAAGCGGCCAATCAAAAAGTTGTTTATCTAATTGCCCATTATGGGCAAACGCCCAGCTGTATCCCCAAAGTTCTCTTATAAAAGGGTGGGTATTCTCTAAGCATACGGAGCCAACATTCGCTTGGCGGATATGACTAATAACGTTCAAACTTTTGATAGGATGATGTTTAATTAATAGAGCGATTTCAGAATCGCAACTCGGTGCAGGATCATGGAAAGCACGAACGCCCTTTCCTTCATAAAAAGCGATACCCCAACCATCCCTGTGAGGCCCCGTCAAACCACCTCTCTGCATTAAACCGCTAAAACTAAAACAGATATCGGTTGGGACATTCGCACTCATTCCTAATAATTCACACATTCGACTTAGCTCTTCACCTCAGCAGCTTTAGATTTAAGTGTGATTTTATCAGGTAAAGTATCTATTGCTTCAATTCCAGAGCCATATTCAGATTTTGCCAACGTATGATAGTTTGCGCTTTCCTGCTGACGTCTCTCACCTAAAAAACACCCCGCAGGGTCGATTGACATTTTTTTACTCAGCACCGTCGCTCTCACTTGGCCATCACGTTCTATGTGCAACTCATCACACACCACTTCGCCTTCAAGCAAGCCACTCACATTAAGATGCTTAGCCTTAATATGACCCGATACATGCCCTGAACGACCAATAGAGATATTATCCAGAGAGTTAATGTTACCCTCAAAGATACCGTCGATATGCATTTTTCCGATGATACTCATATCACCCGAAAACTTATTACCTTCAGCAATAATAGTTATGGCTGAACGGACTGATTTAGTGGATACAGATTTTTTAAGGATGCCCATTTCACACTCTTCACTTTGTCAAAAATTATGTCGAAGTTTGCTATATTCCATGAAACAAACGGTGCGGGGTTAACAGCAGAATAAAGATATCTAATCTCATAGTGTAAGTGAGGTCCGGTCGAGCGCCCCGAGTTACCACTTTCACCTATCTTCTGCCCTTTATGGATAAACTCACCCACATCGACATCCATCGCATCTAAGTGGCTATAGTTTGTACGAAATCCAAAATTATGTAATAGCACAATCTGTCTACCGTAACCATCTCCTTTATTCCCAGAATACTCAACAACGCCATCTGCCGTTGCATAAACAGGTGTGCCTTTGTCGGCTTTAAAGTCGATACCGTTATGCATTATGCGCTTGTTTTTTATCGGATGGAGTCGCATACCAAAGCTGTCATTAATTCGTTCCGCTTGAATCGGTACACCATTAGGAATGCCATTCAGCATAAACAACCGTTGATTGGCCATCACAGTGAGCTTTTCTATATGTTCGGGAGTTAAGTCTTCATTCGGTGCCACATTCAACAGAGACTCAAGGCCGCCAATACTAGCACCGAGACGCGTGTGCAATTCACCAATTCGGATATTTCCCTCATGAAGTTTATCCTCCATGCGGATATTTTCCGCTTGCAGTTGATCCCGCTCACTCGCAACTTTAGACAAGGCTGAGCTCAACTCGTCTAACTCATTTTTGTAAAGGTTTTGCGTACCTAACATCATTTCATACTGATCTTCTAGTTGCTGATGATCCTCTTCTAGCAGGGCTAGATCATCAGATGTTTTTACCAACAACCAGTTAGAAAAGAAAAAACTCAGTGCAGACAGCAAAATAAACAATAGCAGAAGATATCGCGCTAATTGTCCAAGTGAATATTGTCGAGATCCATAAACGGTTGTCAGAGTTATTATTAGTTTATTTTTCAATCCCTAACCCTACAGCTTATAAAAGGTAATTGGCAGTAAATATACCCACAATTGATGTAGTTGTACTACCCCCTAAGACAGTGAGAAACCCTCAAGAGTTCAAATAGGTGACTCTTGAACCAATTACTTATATCAAAGCAGGCCGCATTTGCGCTATTACATAGACCTTTATACAACGAAAAACAGACACAATAAAACAACAATAGAATACAAAAACAAAGGATGGTTAGCATGAACCAACAAGATGTCGTCATACTCAGCGGCGTACGCACCGCAATCGGAGGTTTCGGGGGCAGTCTGAAAACTAAAACTCCCTGTGAACTCGCTGCGGCTGTTGTAGCTGAGGCTGTTAAACGTTCGGGCGTTGCGCCTGATGCGTTTGGTCACAGCGTGTTTGGTAACGTCGTCCATACTGAACGCCGAGATATGTATATTAGCCGTGTCGCTGCTGTTAATGGCGGCTTACCGCACACAACGCCTGCTGTTACGGTCAACCGCCTGTGCGGAAGTGGATTACAGGCGATCATTACTGCAACTCAACAGATTGAATTAGGTCAATGTACTGCGGCTGTCGCGGGCGGTGCGGAAGTAATGAGTCGATCTCAATATTGGATTCCGAGCGCGCGATTTGGCCAGCGAATGGGCGATGCCGAAGTAGTGGATGCCATGGTAGGCGCGTTAACCTGCCCGTTTGAAAATACGCATATGGGTATCACGGCTGAAAATATCGCTGAAAAGTGGAACATTAGTCGCGAAGATCAAGACGCGCTAGCGACATTGAGCCACCAGAGAGCAGAAGCTGCATCTAAGGCTGGCCGATTTAAAGAGCAAATCTTACCGATCGAGCTGGCTAGCCGAAAAGGCAGCACCTTCTTCGATACCGATGAGCATATACGTCTGGGTTGTACGTTAGATGATATGACCAAACTACGCCCAGTCTTCAAGCGCGATGGCAGCGTCACAGCGGGTAACGCTTCAGGTCTTAATGATGCGGCTGCGGCTGTCACGTTAATGAGCGCTGCTGAAGCTGAGAAGTTGGGTTTGAAACCGATGGCAAGAGTCGCGGGGTATGCGTTTGCTGGGGTTGAACCTAAGTATATGGGTATCGGCCCGGTCCCAGCGGTTAAAAAGCTCTTAGATCAGGCAGGCTTATCTATCTCTGATATTGATGTTTGGGAAGTAAACGAAGCCTTCGCTGCTCAGGCTATTGCTGTCGCTCGTGATTTGAATCTACCCGAAGATAAAGTCAACCCTAACGGCTCAGGTATCTCTCTAGGTCACCCTATCGGTGCAACGGGCGCTGTGATTACCGTAAAAGCACTGTATGAACTTGAGCGTATACAGGGTCGTTATGCCGTTGTCACAATGTGTATCGGTGGCGGTCAGGGTATCGCGGCTCTTTTAGAACGCGTGTAACTGACTGATTAATACCCTCCAACACTAAGGGAGCCGAAAGGCTCCCTTACTTTATATAACCCTGTTAAACCAAGAAGACCTTACCCTAGGAAGGATTCACAATCCGGTAACAGGGCACGTACTCTTCATGATTGATTTTCATACGGTGCTGGGCCACAAAAGATGCAAGCAAAGCATCTAACGAATGCATAATATCCGGATCACCCGTAAGCTCAAACGGCCCATGTTTCTCGATCGCTAGTACACCGGGCTCCTTGACGTTACCCGCTACGACACCTGATAAAGCACGGCGTAACTGCGCAGCTAAAATATAGTCTTCTTGGCCTTTACGAAGGTTCAAAGCAGCCATAGCAGTGTGGGTAGGCTCAAAAGGTAGCTGAAAATCCAATGGAATGTATAACTGCCAATTATAATGATACGACTCACCGACAGTTTTACGATGTAACAGAACTTTCTCTAGTCCCTCTTTCATACGTGTTGCCACTGCATGGGCATCATCGACAATAATTTCATAAAGCCCTGCGGCTCTTTCTCCAATTGTCTCTTTGATAAAACGGTCGATATGCTCAAAATAACTTTCACTGCCAGCAGGTCCTGTGAAAATCAACGGAAATGGGATCTCTTTATTATTGGGATGTAACAAGATACCCAACATGTAAAGAATCTCTTCCGCAGTCCCCGCGCCTCCAGGGAAAACAATAATCCCATGCCCCAATCTTACAAAGGCTTCTAAGCGCTTCTCAATATCGGGCAACGTCACCAATTCATTAACGATAGGATTCGGAGACTCTGCCGCAATAATACCCGGCTCAGTTAAGCCAATATAACGAGGCCGCTCTCTACGCTGTTTAGCATGTGCAATGGTTGCCCCTTTCATTGGGCCTTTCATCGCCCCTGGGCCACAGCCGGTGCAGATATCAAAACTACGCAAACCGAGTTCATAGCCCACTTTCTTTGTGTAGTCATATTCAGGCCGTTTGATAGAGTGGCCACCCCAACAAACCACCAAATTAGGCTTAATGTGCGGACGCATAGCGGAAGCATGACGTAATATCTGAAACACATTATTAGTTACGCGATCAGATTCATCTAATCCATCGCAACACTGATCCAACTCATCGCCTACATAGAGTAAATCACGCAAAACAGTAAACAAATGTTCACGAATACCCTGAATAATCTCGCCATCGACGAATGCGGTAGCCGGTGCGTTAATCAACTCTAACTGCACACCGCGGTGCTTCAAATTAATACGGATATCAAACTGTCTGAATTTGTGTAGAACTTTACGCGTACTGTCCAACTCACTGCCCGTGTTCAAGACAGCCAAACAGCATTGACGAAAAAGTTTATAGAGTCCACCTTGACTCATATCTTGTAATTTTGCCACTTCATGTGGAGAGAGATTATCCATGCTCTCCAAAGGCGTAACACTAGCATTCACAAAATGTTCAGTGATCATAAACGCCACCCTCAACTCAAATACTTCAAAAAAATACTAATATACAATCAACATAGAACACTTTTTTGGCTAGGTATATCTTTTAATAACAAACGCTTAAAAAATTAAGCCAGTAAGGTTTGGATATAACGGGGAACACATTCGCTAGCAGCTCCGTAAATATGCTCGTCAAAATGATTCTGTTTTTTTGAAGGCTCTAAATTAATTTCTACCGTATGTGCACCATGTTCGTTGGCTATCTCTACGAAGCCCGCAGCCGGATAGACATGTCCAGAAGTACCAATTGAGATAAACAGGTCACAACGTTGCAACGCATCATAAATTTCATGCATATGCATTGGCATTTCACCAAACCAAACAATATCGGGTCTAAGCCCCCCTTTAATGCCACAACAAACACAGGTGTCGTTTGTGCTGACATCCTCTACCACCTGATATACAAAGCCACTATGCTGGCAACGTAGGTTTAACAACTCACCATGCATATGTAATAAATGCTGACTACCTGCCCTTTCATGTAAATTATCCACATTCTGGGTTACGAGCAAAAACGCTCCAGTAAACTGTTTCTCCAGCTCGGCTAAGGCAAAATGCGCTGCGTTAGGTGCCACACTAGCATCAAATAGCTGCTGTCTGCGGGCATTGTAAAAGCGATGGACTAGATCAGGATCTGCCGCAAACCCCTGTGGTGTGGCGACATCCTCAACGGGATGGTTTTCCCATAGGCCATCGCTTGCACGAAACGTCTTAATACCTGACTCAGCAGAAATTCCCGCACCGGTAAGAATAACTATTGATTGATACACACTTTTTACTCCTAGTTGACCTTGAGCGCGTAACGTTAGACTATCATTAGTAAGCAAGGTCATTTGATTTTGCTACTTTCTAGTTGGGCTGTAAAAGGATAGAGCTGATGAGTGCGACTAAGTTATATATTCTGGACACAAACGTTCTGCTACATGACCCGAAATGCCTGTATGAGTTTAAAGAGCAGGATATCGCTATTCCAATGACGGTTTTGGAAGAACTGGATGACATCAAAGACCGCAAAAAGAGCGTCTCGCAAGAAGCGCGCTATGCCATCAGAGCCATTGATAATATTTTATCGACTGCCACTTCGCCTTCTCAAATCACCAAAGGCGTACAAATAACCTTGCCTGGAAAAGACCGTGAAACGAAACTCGGAAAGCTGAGTATTTTTCCCGATCATGAGCTCACAACACGACAAGGCTTTTTACCAAGCGACCGTAATAAAGACAATTTAATTATCAATTGCGCGCTTCACTTACAGTCAACCACTACACATCGTCAGGTGATTTTGGTCACCAAAGACATCAACATGCGCCTCAAAGCCATGGGCGCGGGTCTAGAGAAGGTAGAGGATTATCGTACCGACCAGTTGGTATCGGATATTGACCTCCTCCCTTCAGGTCATAAACATCTTGATGGTACCTTCTGGGATCAAGTTGAGAAGGTGAATAGCTATCAAGAAGAGGGGATTACCTATCACAAGGTTGATCGTTCGCTGATACCCGATGTTTATATGAGCGAGTATTTGTTCGATGACACCAAAGACTTTGCTGCTAGAGTGGTCGCCATTGATGAAACACAGATCACCCTACAAGATCTCAACTACGAACGCTTGATGCAACAAAACTGCTGGGGTATCTCCCCGATCAACATTTACCAAGCATTTGCGATGCAGGCAGTCACCGACCCCAACATTGATTTAGCTATATTAAATGGCGCTGCGGGTTCAGGAAAAACCTTAATTGCACTCGCCTCAGCTTTAGAGATGGTGATAGAACAGCAAAGGTACAATAAAATTATTGTTACTCGATCTACACCGCCTGTCGCTGAAGATATAGGCTTCTTACCGGGCACTGAAGAGGAGAAAATGACGCCTTGGATGAGTGCAATCCATGATAACTTGGAAGCGATGCACGAAAATGATGAACGCCCTCAAAGCAGCGTAAAATATGCGATTGAGAAAGCTAACATTCAATTTAAATCGCTTAACTTTATTCGCGGCCGAAGCATCCAAGAAGCGATTGTTATCATAGACGAAGCGCAAAACCTAACCCCTTCGCAGCTTAAAACCATTTTAACCCGCTCGGGTAAGGGCACTAAGATGATCTGCTTAGGTAACTTAGCGCAAATCGACTCGAACTATCTCACACCCCTTACCTCAGGTTTGACCTATATTGTTGAACGCTTTAAAGGTTTTGAAGGGGCTGCCAACGTTCATTTCGAAGGTATTTTCCGCTCAAGACTGGCAGCATACGCGGAGGAAAACCTATAGTTAGCGTCACCAAATACGCGGGATTAGTCATACTTTTTCCGCGTATATTTTAATTTCTAGATTTTGCTCGTATCATGAAAGCAACTGAGTAAACGGAAGACTGATGAAAATGCACGATATAGACTCCTCCCTCCCTTTTCTGGAGTTGGTTAATCAAAACCCAAGTGCAATATTGCTTGTCGATGAACAGCTAAGTATTCGCTTTGCTAATACGGCCGCTGAACATACGTTTCATACTGAAGCGTCAGAGTTAAAAAAGTTAACGCTGAGCTCACTGAACCAATCCAGCGAAACGCTTGAGTATATTAATCAGATCGCTGAACAGGTCTTTAAAGCGAGTCAGGCCTTCGAGTCTAAACTCGCGTTAATGAGCGGTGCGGGTTTACGCTATTATCAATGTAGTATCCAACCGTTATCGCCCTATATCAGTATTTGCTTTCAAGACATCAGTGCTCAAGTAGATGCAGAAACAAGTCTCAAGTCACAGTCAACACATGACCCTCTCACGGGACTTTTTAACCGTCAGCAGCTCTTTGTGATGGGTACACACGATATCGCTCGTTCAAAACGATATGGGTATGCCATCTCTCTATTAGTCATCAGTGTTGATAATATCCGACAGATTAATCAAACCTATGGCTACAACATTGGTGACTTCGTTTTAATTAATATTGCTAAAGTGCTCCAAGGGATGTTGCGTGAATCAGACTACGTGGCTCGATTAGACAATAAAAGTTTTGTTATCAGTTTATTAGACGCCAATAGTGAGCAAACGCAGGTGATCGCTGAACGTATTCACAAACTGATCACGGAAAAAGATATTATTGTTGCTGATGCTCATATCCCAGTGCAGATAGCGATAGGTAAAGCCCAGTTTAATGACTCGCAAGATCATCACTTTGATGACTTACTCTTACGAGCAGAAAACAACTGCGCCGGATCAAGCCGTTAATGGTCAAAAACCTCATCAAACAAGGCTTACTTCTATTGGTGAAAATATACCAATATGCTGTCAGTCCATTTTTGGGTAATAACTGCCGTTATTACCCAAGTTGCTCACACTATATGATCGAGGCCATTGAAGTTCATGGCCCTCTCAAAGGACTGTGGCTAGGTACACGCCGCTTACTTAGGTGCCACCCTCTCCATGAAGGGGGTATCGACCTTGTACCACCCAAGTGTGATAAACATGGCCATGAAAAACCCAACTCTCAATCATCTATTAATTGATGTTAGTTCTCCCTGATAGCATTACAATGCTTGATATTCCTGTTCTACCACAGAACTTTGTTTTAAAGGTTTAACTGATGTTTTCACCCATCGCCGTTATCTCTACTCTTGTTTGCTATGTCTTACTGCTCTTTGTCATCGCACAATACGTAGAGAAAAAGACAACTAAAAATAAATCTGTTTTAAAAAGCCCTTGGCTCTACTCATTATCTCTCGCTGTTTTCCATACATCATGGACCTTTTACGGAAGCGTTGGCTTTGCAAGCACCTCCGGATTACTTTTTCTTGGTATCTATATTGGTGCCCTGCTTGGCATCATGCTTTGGTGGGTTATCTTACGAAAGATGGTTGCCGCTAAAGAAAGCTTTCGAATAACGAGTATCGCAGACTTTATCTCAACACGTTACCGACGTTCACAACGCATCGCAGGTTTGGTCACGCTCATCGCACTGATAGGACTACTTCCGTATATCGCACTCCAACTCAAAGCGGTGGTCAGCTCTTTTGATATCATCACGATCAAGCAGAGTGATAGCTGGAGTTCTACCGGCCTGCTCGTAACCCTCCTAATGATCATGTTTACTATCATCTTTGGGGTTCGTAAGTTAGATCCTACCGAGCGACATCAAGGCATGATCGTCGCACTGGTTGTTGAGAGCTTAGTTAAACTGATCGCTTTTATCAGTGTGGGATTATTTGTCTGTTTCTCTCTGTTTGATGGCATAGGTGATATCTATCAGCGCATGCAGGCAGCCAATTTAGGCTATCTAACCG
Organism: Neptunomonas sp.; assembly: GCA_036804365.1. GTDB lineage: Bacteria > Pseudomonadota > Gammaproteobacteria > Pseudomonadales > Balneatricaceae > Neptunomonas. Next base: position 26,298 of record DAIRSP010000012.1, read on the forward strand.
CTATCAATACACATCCTGATAGCGCCAGTATGTGGATCTCGATGATAGTACTGAGCTTCGCAGGTATCTATCTTTTACCTCGCCAGTTCCATGTGGCTGTCGTTGAAAATACTGATCAAAACCACATCAAAACAGCTATGTGGTTATTTCCACTCTATATCGTAGCTATCAATCTTTTTGTTATCCCCTTAGCTGCGGCCGGTATACTCAGTGGATTACCCCTAGAAAGTGCAGACTTCTTTGTTCTGCTATTACCTCAGCAAGCAGGGCAGAACCTACTCACACTTTTAGCCTTTATCGGTGGCTTTTCTGCTGCTACGGGTATGATTCTCATTACCACGATGACGTTAGCGACCATGGTTTCAAACCATCTCGTACTACCGGCTATCGAGAGCTTTACGATTTCCCATAAGTTACGCACCTATATTTTACAAATCCGCTGGATTTTAGTCGCCTTAATACTCGGGGGTAGCTATTGGTTTGAGTTGGAATTTAGTGACTCCTATATACTGGTTGCCATCGGCCTACTCTCATTTGTTGCTGTTTTGCAGTTTGCGCCGGCCACCTTTATAGGTATGTTTTGGCAAGGAGGAAACAGTGCAGGCGCATTTGCGGGTTTATCAGCGGGCTTTTTTGTGTGGTGTTATACCCTTGCTTTGCCTACGTTTGTTAAGCAAGGCTGGTTAAATGGCGATATTTTAGACAATGGCCCTTGGCATATTGCGCTATTAAAACCCGAGATGCTTTTTGGTGTTGAGGGGCTGTCTCCAATCCCTCATAGCGTACTCTGGTCAATGGTATTTAACGTCAGTTTCTATGTCATAGGTTCTCTGATTTACCACCCTAACAAGACTGAGCGCACCCTGACCACGGAGTTTATGGCAGCACTAAAACCTTTAGTCGCTAATCGTAAAGCTCGCCCAACAGGGTTGGATGCATACATTACGCTCTCTATTAAAATGGATGAAGCAGAAAATATTCTGTCTCAATATTTAACGCAAGATAAAGCTAGAGATGCGGTTTTAACGATCGCGGATGATCTCCAGGTGCTCGATAAATCCCATATCACCATCATTGAGTTGATGGAGTTTCATCGAATGCTTGAGCACTTCCTCGCAGGATCGATTGGCGCTGCAAGTGCACATAATTCGCTAGAGCAATCCATCCACTATACAGAGCGCGAATCTAATGATTTCAAGGCGCTTTACAGTCATCTCGTGAGTGAAATTAATGCTCAGGCACTGATTGATACCGAAGATAATGAGCAAGATTACCTGCCTAACGGCTTTGGAATGATCAGTAGCTTACAATCCCAATTGGATACCTTAGAACTAACCGTGTCTGAACAGAAAAAGCAGATTGAGTCGCTAGAATCCAAGTTGGAGGCACGTTATCAGGAGATCTTTGAGTACCGAATGGAAACTCAGCGTACCCAGATCGAGAATGAAGAGCTAAGAGAGCAAATATCTCTTCTATCTCGTAGAGAAAGCTAACAAAAAGCCCGGAATTCCGGGCTTTTTTATGCCTAATCTTGCTTGTGTACGTGAACATCCATTTGAGGGAATGGGATACTAATACCCGCCTCATCAAAACGTAGTTTCACTTTTTCATTGGTATCCCATAAAACAGCCCAGTAGTCTGCTGTATTCACCCAAGGGCGTACTACGAAATTAACACTACTGTCCGCTAAGGCTGCAACAGCGACAACAGGCGCAGGGTCTTTAAGAATGCGCTCATCTTCTGCCAATATCTCTTCTAGCAGTTTTTTCGCCTGCAACAAGTCGGCATCATAACCAATCCCGAATGTCATATCGACACGACGTGTTTCACGTTTAGAGTAGTTAACAATTACACCACCGTAAATAGGTCCGTTGGGTACAATAACTTCTCTATTATCACCCGTTCTCATAAAGGTGTTAAAAATAGTGATGCGTTCGACCACACCCGATACACCTGCGGCCTCAACAAAATCGCCCTCACGAAAAGGTCTAAAAACGACTAGCAACACACCAGCGGCGAAGTTTTTCAGTGAGTCTTGTAACGATAGGCCAATCGCTAAACCGGCCGCACCCACAATAGCAATCAACGAGGATGTATCTACACCCAACTGATCGAGCGAGGCAACTAAAACGAACAACAGCATTAGCGCTGAGATGATAGACAACACAAAGTTGACTAACATGTTGTCCATCTTCGACTTACGCAACACCTTCTCAATGATTCCAGCGATAATACGTACAACAAGCTTACCTATTATAAAAACAGCAAGCGCCGAGATGATATTGATTGCCCAAGGAACCACATACTCAGTTTGCATACTGGTAATAAATTCCGGATTTAACCAATTCTCCATTGATCCACTCCTAACAACTTCTTTAACTATGAACTGAAGAGTCTACCTGATCTTTCACCGAGGGTTTAAACAAAAAAACCCGCCGAAGCGGGTTTTTTTATGTAAGATGATGATTATTGATCATCTAACTCTAACGTAGCCAATGTATAGGCTCTGATCTGTTTTTGTAGCTCGGTGTCCTCAGTCAATGATTTACCATACGATGGAATCATCTCTTGAAACTTCGCTTTCCAAACAGGATCCGTAAAACGATCGGCAAAGCAGCGCTCAAGTATATTCACCATGGTATTAACGGCAGTCGACGCCCCTGGCGATGCACCTAGCAGCGCCGCTAGCGTTCCATCTTCAGTAGAAATGACTTCCGTACCGAACTCCAGCTTGCCACCCTTCTCTTTATCTTTTTTGATAATCTGAACGCGCTGACCAGCATAAGCTAACTCCCAATCTTCATCTTTCGCATCGGGGAAAAACTTACGTAAAGAGTCTACACGTGCTTCATGTGACTGCATCACTTCGCTAATCAAATAACGTGTCAGATCCATGTTATTTTTTCCGACAGATAACATCGACTTTAAGTTATTCGCACGCACACTCTTCGGCAGGTCAAGAATCGATCCCTGCTTTAAGAACTTGGTGGTAAATCCTGCGAAAGGTCCAAACAGAAGCGCTTTTTGGCCATTGATAATACGCGTATCTAAATGCGGAACTGACATTGGAGGCGCACCTATCGGAGCCAAACCATAAACTTTAGCTAAGTGTTGCTCTACGATTTCAGGCTTTTTACATACTAACCATTGACCGCTAACAGGGAAACCGCCGTAACCATCACCCTCTGGTACACCCGATACCTGAAGCAATGGCAGTGCACCACCACCTGCACCTAAAAATACAAAGCGAGAGACAATGACTTCTTCTTTGCCTGTTTGCTTATTCTTCAGCTCTACACGCCAGCCTTCTTTGGTTTTATCCAAATCCTTAACTGAACGACTGAGTAACAACTCAAAATTATCTTGCTCAGCAAGGTAATTCGCCATATTCCGGGCTAAAGATCCGAAATCAACATCTGAACCGTAGCGTACACGGGTACCAGCTATCGGCTGCATTGGATCACGGTTTTTGATGACTAACGGCATCCATTCGCTTAATACGGCTGGATCTTCGCTATATTCCATATCAGCGAATAGTGGAGACTGACGTAGCGTTTCAAAGCGCTTACGCAAGAACTCAACATTCTCCTGTCCCCAAACAAAACTTTGGTGTGGAGTAGGATGAATGAAGTTTTTTGGTGAAGGGAGTGCGCCACTTTTTACGAGGTATGACCAGAACTGCAAGCTGACTTCAAATGCCGTATTGATAGCAAAGGCTTTTGATGTATCTATGCTTCCATCTGCCTTTTGGGGCGTGTAGTTCAGCTCACAATATGCAGCATGACCGGTCCCTGCGTTGTTCCAACCATCAGTACTCTCATGTGCTACATGATCCAAGCGCTCAACCATCACGATATTGATGGATGGGTCAAGCTGCTTAAGTAGCATACCCAGTGTTGTGCTCATCGCACCAGCACCTACTAATAATACATCTGCAGTTTTTACCGTCATCTCGATTTTCACCATCTCTGATATAAATATGGAGTCGAAAATCACATCCGCCAGATTAAAATTCGTAGTTCATCAGCCCTACGATATTGCACTGCAACGAAGCTTTTGGCCTCATTTAAAACCGGATGGATCGCCCCAGCATTTTCGTACTGGCTCTAAAGCATATGATTGTGACATTTTAGTCATCATATAGGGCAATTGGCGCTGAATTATACGTATTCTATAGAAAAAGTCTTGAGAATTTAGGTCATTGGTTGTGAGCAATTCGTATTATAGCCGTATGGCTAAAGCGCTAGCTCATGATTACCCTGAAACAGCTAAACTATTCAATTTGAACAATTTTTCGGCATTTTCTAAAAGCCGCGCAGGTATCCACTTAAAGCAACTTATGAAGAGGATGCCGACATACTTATCCACAACTTCTGTGTACCAATTTCGCAATAAATACGCACCTGCGGTAAATAAAATGGGAAGATTTGGGTTGCACTCTGCGCGTCGTACAGACTAGAGTGTAATTAATACAAACCAATGGAGCAGAAACATGATACTCACCGTATCCTCTTTACTCATAATTGGGTTAATAGCTGGGTTAATCGTTACGTTAGGTATGTCATTAATTAAAAATAAAGGTGCTATGGAGATGCAGCCTATCCGCATCAAATCTAACGAACCTAAACGCCTACCTCGTCGTCGCTAAACACACTCGAAGAACGCCCGTATCACGGGCGTTTTATGCTACTCCTCTAGCCATAAACGTTCTGACAAACCACTCATCCTAATGGTGGGCTGTTTGGCTGATTCATACACCGCACTTATACGACCGAATAACGTACAGGACTTTTTAGCCCGGGTAATGCCCGTGTAAACTAACTCTCTGCTCATTACCTTAGCATCATCGACGAGTACCAGTGTCACATCGTCAAACTCCGATCCTTGGCTTTTATGTACCGTCATAGCAAAGACAGTTTCATGCTGCGGTAGTCGACTGGTTGAATAACTCACCAATGCACCACTTTGCGCAAACCACACTTTAATCTGTCCAGTAGTGCCATCCCTTAATGCTATGCCAATATCCCCATTGTAGAGCTTTAGACCTGCATCATTGCGTGTGATCATGATCGGTCGCCCTACATACCAACGACCATTCATATCTATTAAGCCTCGTCGTTCGGCTTCTTTCTCGAAAGCGAGATTTAATGCCTCCACACCTAAACGCCCCTTACGCAGACCGCAAAGTACTTGGAATTTAGAAAAGCTCTGGAGTACCTCAGCAGGGTCAATACCCTGCTTTACGCTATGAAAGTATGGGCTATATTTTTCAAACATATGGGCAATCAAAGAGCCATTGTCATCTAAAGGGGCCGAAAGCGCAGTGATGTCAGTAAAGCCTGATTTCAACACCTGTTTAACTTGGCCGCTGTCGCCACTGTTTACAGCACGGGATAACGCGCCAATACCACTGTGTTCAGTAAAGCGGTAGCTTTTCTTCAACAGCGCCACAGAGTCGGCAAACGAGCGCTCATACGTTTGTTGGCTAGGTTTAACCTCACAAGTATCCAAAAGCAGCTGCGACATAAAATGGCTTAAGCCGGTGTTATTCAGTGGTGTACAAATATCGCCTAACACGCTACCGGCCTCTACCGAGGCGAGCTGTTCTTTATCACCAATCAAAATCAGCCTTGCTGTTGCTGGCAAGGCCGCTAGCAACTGCGCCATCATAGGTAGGTCGATCATAGAGGCTTCATCGATAACCAGTAGATCCAGATGTAATGGATTATGTCGATTAAACTTAAATCCACCCTGATTTGGCCTAGCACCGAGTAAACGATGTAACGTTGAGCCCTGATCTGGAATTTGTGCCTTTATTTTTTCACTAATCGGCAAGCTTTCTTTTGCTAGGGCAATAGACTCAGATAGCCTTGCGGCTGCCTTACCGGTCGGTGCAGCAAGTTTGATGATCGGTGTATCATTAGGATGAGTCGAAAAGTATCGTTCTAAGTAGATCGCCAACATGCGTGTAATCGTTGTGGTCTTGCCAGTGCCAGGACCACCGCTAATGACCGCCAAGCGTTGAGTTACCGCAGTTACAGCAGCAACCCGCTGCCAGTCTGGCGTTTCTTCCCCTCTAGGAAACAGTGGATCTAGTTGAGGAGTCAGTGTTGTGAACTCCTCAGAAGCAGGAGCTGCTCGTGACTTTAGATCAGCCGCCACATCGCACTCATACCGCCAATAGCGGTAAAGGTAGACTCTCTGCCTATCAAACACCAATGGCGTTAAACAACCCCCATCCCCAAACACCAAGTTATCTATTAAACCCTCTAATCGATCGGGGTTTTGCAGGGAGAGTATTTCGGATTGAAGCACGCTAGGCCAGTGTTGGGTTAAGCTGTGTAGCTGATCTAAATGTATACAGACATGCCCTTCACCTAACTGCTGACTGACCAGTGCAGCTAAGAGTAAAATTGACTCAGGAGTGCCTTTTTTTTGGCACTTTAGCCATTCGGCAAACTGAATATCCAAAGGTCGACAAAGCTGTTCATCTTGTAGCATTTTTAACGATGACATTAGCAACCCTCCAAGAAAAGTTTGTCGAGTGCGCTGATTAACTCAAAACTGGGCTTGGTAAAGTAAATACCTGTTGCGCCATCTTCGTTATCCACCATACCTCTTAAAAACAGGTAATAAACACCGCCAATATCTGTTTCATATTGATAGTCCGGCTTTCTGACTTTCAATAAACGATGCAAGGCTAAGGTATAAAGCACATACTGGAAGTCATAACGGTGCTCTATCATCGCAGCCGCCATTGAATCTTGGTTATAATCTGCTGCACTGTCACCTAGATGGTTGGACTTGTAGTCGACAATAAAATACTGCCCTTGGTGTCGAAATGTCAGATCGACGTAGCCTTTCAGCATCCCTTTCACTTGATCAAAAACCAAGTTCCTAGCCTGTTGCGCAAGCGGATCATGTTGACGCAATAACTGGTTTACTTTTGTCGCTTGAAGTTGATTAAACGGTAAGACAAACTCCATCTCCACTAGCCTATCGTCCAAGTGGATATCGGCCAATTTAATAGGATTCGGACATAAGGGGGTTCTTAGCACCGTTTGGATAAAGTGAGTCAGTACAGGCTTCCATTCAATGTCGAAACCATCAATCACCAATTGCTGATCCAATAAAGTCTCTAACTGAGTTTCATTAACGGATGAGAAATCGATCTTTTCAAAAAGAGTATGCAAAAAAGTACCGGCTACCGCACCTCTGTGGAAGGTAAAGATGTTACGTACCTCTGAAGGAGTTACCGGTTCAACGCGCTTATCTTCATCGACAACTTCAAGATCGATCTGTGGCTCAATCTCAACGTTCGCTCCCTTCTCATGAAACCGACTCAGCGAAGAGTAGCTAGTCACACGCCACTCTGTATCAATCGTCCCTGTAAAGGTACGAGATTGGCCTAAAACCTCATCAGAATCCGCTGTTTCACTAAAGAGATCCAATGTATCGATATCTGTCTCTTCTGACGGGGGTGGTGATACATTCAGAGCAGGAAAACCGGTTGCAAATCGCTCTACTGCCTCGAGCAGTGTCTCGGCATCTTTCATCAATAGATAACCCAGTGCACTTTCACAGGTTCTCCCTTTGCTAGCGTTCCCATAACGCACTTCTGAAATACCAACATAACAGGCATGTACAGCACGAGTAATGGCAACATAAAGTAGCCGTAAATCCTCGGCAAGTCGCTCTTTTTCAATCTGGGCTTTGACCTCCTCGTCTGGCTCCACATTCAGTACCGTAGTGCCGTTGGGGTCATGATAAATCAGGGATTTACTCTCTTTAAAACAAGAGATAAAGGGTAGATA
>DAIRSP010000013.1:0-33536 GCA_036804365.1 Neptunomonas sp.
ATAACCCAGGGGGCGCTTATAACCCCTTGTTTATTTATGGGGCGTCGGTTGAGGTAAAACCCACTTAATGCACGCTGTTGGTATGGAGATGTTGCGCAACAACCCTAATGCGAGGATTGTTTATTTGCACTCAGAGCGTTTCGTTGCCGATATGGTTAAGGCGTTGCAGTTAAATGCCATCAACGACTTTAAGCGTTATTACCGCTCAGTTGATGCGTTGTTGATTGATGATATTCAGTTTTTTGCGGGAAAAGAGCGTTCCCAAGAGGAGTTTTTCCATACCTTCAATGCGTTGCTTGAGGGTGGACAGCAGATGATCTTAACCAGCGATCGTTATCCGAAAGAGATTAATGGCGTTGAGGAACGATTAAAGTCGCGCTTTGGTTGGGGGCTAACGGTTGCCGTTGAGCCGCCAGAGCTAGAAACGCGGGTTGCGATTGTAATGAAAAAGGCAGAAGAGGCAAAAATTATCCTGCCGGATGATGCGGCCTTCTTCCTTGCTCAGAAAATTCGTTCTAACGTTCGTGAGTTAGAAGGCGCGCTTAAAAGGGTTATTGCGAATGCTCACTTTACCGGCAATGCAATAACCACGCCTTTTATTAAAGAATCGTTGAAAGACTTACTAGCATTACAAGATAAACAAGTTAGTATTGACAATATTCAGCGCGTTGTCGCCGAGTATTATAAGATTAAGATATCGGATCTGTTATCAAAGCGTAGAAGTCGTTCGGTGGCTCGTCCCCGTCAGGTCGCTATGAGCATTTCAAAAGAGTTAACCAATCACAGTTTGCCTGAGATAGGCAATGCATTTGGTGGTCGGGATCATACAACGGTTTTACATGGCTGTCGTAAGATCAAAGAGCTTAGAGAAACAGACCCTGATATCAGAGAGGATTATCAGAACCTCCTGCGTCATTTAACAGCGTAGTTTGGGATCGAAATTAAGGTAGGTAGCCATGAGATTCGTGATATCACGTGAAGCACTGATCAAACCGTTGCAGCTGGTTGCAGGGGTTGTTGAGCGTCGCCAGACACTCCCAGTGTTATCCAATATATTGTTGGTTGCAGAAGGCGATCAACTTTCCATGACAGGTACAGACCTTGAGGTGGAGTTAGTCGGACGGGTGACGTTAAATGAACCTGCGGTGCCTGGGTCAGTGACAGTGCCTGCACGTAAACTCATGGATATTTGTAAATCCTTATCAGATGACTCTCTAATCGAGTTAGAGTTGTCTGGTCAGAAAATGATTATCAAATCAGGACGCAGCCGCTTCTCTCTATCTACCTTACCAGCGGCTGAGTTCCCGAATGTTGAAGATAGTCCTGAAACCTTTGATTTAACCTTATCTCAAGGGCAGTTGCGTTATTTGATCGAGCAAACGGGCTTCTCAATGGCGCAACAAGATGTGCGTTACTACCTAAACGGGATGCTATTAGAGATCGCAGATGGATCGTTGCGTACTGTGGCTACGGACGGACATCGATTAGCGACGAGCGTGACACCTGTTGAAACTCAACATGGTAGTAACCATCAAATTATCGTTCCGCGTAAGGGTATTCTAGAGTTAGCGCGTTTATTGCAGCATGGCGATGAGCCGTTGAAACTCGTTATCGGTGCTAATCATATTCGTGCACATGTGGGTGATTTCATCTTCACCTCTAAACTTGTTGACGGTAAATTCCCTGATTATCAACGTGTTATCCCAAGAAACGGTAACAAAACGGTGTTGGGTGATCGTCAAGAGTTACGTAAAGTTTTCAGCCGTATCGCGATCTTGTCTAACGAAAAGTATCGCGGTGTGCGCTTGTCTCTGACCAATGGCTTTTTACAAGTCATGGCCAATAACCCTGAACAGGAAGAGGCAGAAGAAACCATTGCTATCGATTACGAAGGCGAATCTTTAGAGATCGGCTTCAACGTCAACTACTTGTTAGATGCTTTATCCATCCTTAACTCCGATATCGTTCGTTTTACGTTATCAGACTCCAATAGCAGTGCGCTTATTGAAGGTTATGATGAGACAGGTAACCTGTACGTTGTTATGCCAATGCGTATGTAATATGAGTTTCAGTGTGGGGCGCTAGCGCTCCACCTGTAACCTATTTATGCCGATCCGCTCTCTTGATATCCAAAAGATTCGTAATCTTAAAGCGTTTTCGCTATCGCCCTCGAATCGTATCAATATTATCTATGGCCCTAATGGCAGTGGAAAAACCTCCTTCCTTGAAGCTCTGCATTTCCTTGGATTAACTCGCTCGTTCAGAACCAGTCAATTTCGTTATCTCGTCACAAGCAGTGAACGAGAAGCCGTAGTTTTTTCAGAAATCGATTCCGCAGGAACAGGTAAAACCCACCCCTTAGGCGTTAGTCGCACACTCGAAGGCGAGGTTAAGATACGTTATAGCGGCCATTCGGTCGAAATCTCTGAGCTGGCATCGCTTATACCGTTACAGGTTATCAATACAGATACCTTCCAGCTACTCGAAGGCAGCCCAGATATTCGTAGGCAGTTTGTTGATTGGGGAGCCTTTCACGCAGATCCTATCTTTATACAATTATGGCGCGGCTTTAGACGTGTATTACAACAGCGTAATTCTTTGCTGAAGTGTGGTAAAATTGACCCGGTTTTGCGAGGGATATGGGATAAAGAGTTTATTCACTATGCTGAGCAGCTTACAAACTATCGTCAAACCTATATTGATCAGTTAATACCTGATTTTGAAGATATTTTGCACCGTCTTATCGGTGAGATAGATGTAAGTTTAAAGTTTTCTGCTGGCTGGGATCGCAAGCTCCCTTTAGATGAGTTGTTAGATGCTAATTTTGAAAGAGATTTGCGTCAGGGTTTCACCAGCGTTGGCCCACAACGGGCCGATTTAAAAGTAAAATCTGACGGCGTATCCGCTGCTGAGCGTTTATCTCGAGGCCAAAAGAAGCTCGTGGTCAGTGCTTTGAAATTAGCTCAGGGTGCGTTGTTTCATCGTCAAAGTCAGCGTGCCTGTGTGTACTTAATAGATGACCTGCCATCAGAGTTAGATCATCAACACAGCCGTTTATTTTGTGAATTTTTAGAAAAAACTAATAATCAATGCTTCATCACCTGTGTTGATCCGGCTCCGTTAACAGCGTTATGGCAGGATGATACAGAGATCGCCTACTTCAAAATTGAAGCAGGCCAGTTGGTGGAAACACACTAGATCAGGAGAGTGCCATGAGTGGCGAAGAGCATAATTACGATTCCAGTAGTATTAAAGTTCTTAAAGGACTGGATGCCGTTCGTAAACGTCCTGGCATGTATATCGGTGATACTGATGACGGCACAGGTCTACACCACATGGTATTCGAGATTGTAGATAACTCGATCGATGAAGCGTTGGCAGGTCACTGTAATGAGATCAGCGTAACCATTCACCCAGATGATAGTGTCTCGGTTGCCGATAATGGTCGTGGTATTCCAACGGAGATCCATGAAGAGGAAGGTGTTTCAGCTGCAGAAGTTATCATGACTGTACTGCATGCAGGCGGTAAGTTTGATGATAACAGCTACAAAGTATCCGGCGGATTGCACGGCGTGGGTGTCTCAGTAGTGAACGCCCTCTCCTCAGAACTTAAGCTAACAATTCGTCGTAACGGCAAAGTCCATGAGCAAACTTATGTTCATGGTGTACCTCAAGCGCCGTTAGCGATCGTTGGTGAAACCACGCAATCGGGTACAGAGGTACGCTTTAAAGCTTCTGAACTGACCTTTACCAACGTCCGAGAGTTCCAATTTGACCTATTAGCTAAACGCCTACGTGAGCTTTCATTTTTGAACTCAGGTGTACGCATTGTGTTGAAAGATGAGCGCTCAGGACGCCAAGAAGTTTTTGAATACGCCGGTGGTTTAAGTGCGTTTGTTGAGTTTTTGAATAAAAACAAAACGCCTGTTAACAAGATTTTTCACTTCAACGGCTTACATGAAAACGGTGTGGGTGTAGAAGTTTCACTACAGTGGAACGACACCTATCAGGAAAGTATCCACTGTTTTACCAACAACATTCCTCAACGTGATGGTGGTACGCACCTTTCGGGCTTCCGTGCAGCCCTAACTCGCTCATTAAATAGCTATATTGAGAGTGAAAACCTTAATAAAGGTGGCAAAGTTAGCACGTCGGGTGACGATAGCCGTGAGGGACTTTGTGCGATTATCTCCGTAAAAGTGCCAGATCCTAAGTTCTCATCACAGACCAAAGACAAGCTGGTTTCATCAGAAGTAAAAACCGCCGTTGAGCAGATGTTTGCGCAGCACTTCTCTGATTACTTACAAGAGAACCCGCAAGAATCCAAAGCGGTTGTGAATAAGATGATCGATGCAGCGCGTGCACGTGAAGCTGCGCGTAAAGCCCGTGAAATGACACGTCGTAAAGGTGCATTAGATATCGCTGGCTTACCAGGTAAGCTTGCAGACTGCCAAGAGAAAGACCCAGCGCTATCTGAACTCTACCTTGTGGAGGGTGACTCTGCGGGTGGATCGGCTAAGCAAGGTCGTGATCGCCGCACGCAAGCGATTCTGCCGCTAAAAGGTAAAATCCTAAACGTAGAAAAAGCACGTTTCGATAAAATGCTTACCTCTGCTGAGGTAGGAACGCTGATCACTGCATTAGGTTGTGGTATTGGACGTGAAGAGTTTAACCCTGACAAACTGCGTTACCACAGCATCATCATTATGACCGATGCCGACGTGGATGGTTCGCACATCCGTACCCTACTGCTTACATTCTTCTTCCGTCAAATGCCTGAGCTGATCACGCGTGGTCACATCTTCATCGCTCAGCCGCCTTTGTACAAAATAAAAAAAGGTAAGCAAGAACAATACCTTAAAGATGACGACGCGCTCGAAAACTACTTGCTGCAAGGTGCTCTTGATGGCGCCAGCTTCCATGTAAACGAAAGCGCGCCGCCAATCACAGGTGAAGCGTTAGAAGCGTTGGTTAACCAATACCGAGCTGTTGATAAAACGATCAATAGATTAAGCAAGTTGTATCCTGCGCAAGCGTTAACCCAGATTATTTATCAAGATGCGTTAACCGCAAAAGACCTAAGTGATGCAGCAAAAGTTGAAGCATGGGCCAAGAGTTTACATGACGCGCTTGTACCTCAGGCTAGTGCGAGTGAGCGTTACGAATACAGTTTGGTAGAAGATAAAGAGCACAGTGTATTCTTGCCTAAGCTTACCTATGTTAACCATGGTGTTGAGCATGATTATGTATTCCGTAATGATTTCTTCTCATCGCGGGAGTATCAGGCTATAGCCTCACTTGCAGCCGCGCTAGAGGGCTTGCTTGAAGAGGGAGCCTTTGTTAAGCGTGGCGAGCGTACCTTTGCTGTAACCCGTTTTAAAGACGGTATTAACTGGCTTTTAGAGCAATCTCGTCGTGGAAATGCTATTCAGCGTTATAAAGGACTCGGTGAGATGAATCCAGGTCAGTTGTGGGAAACTACGATGGATCCTGATGCGCGGCGCATGTTGCAAGTGACAGTGGATGACGCCATTACTGCTGACCAACTCTTTACCACCCTAATGGGCGATGAAGTAGAACCGCGTCGTAACTTTATTGAGTCAAATGCGTTGCATGCAACTAATGTTGATGTCTAACTCGTAGCACTCAGTTTTGCTAAGCAGCCTTTATGGCTGCTTTTTTATGTGCCCTTAATTGATGAAAGTGCGATTGGATTTAGTATTTTATTCAGCTTCGCTATAGGGAAATTTAACTGTAAAGAGTGTTCCCCCCTCATTCGGTAAGCTGCATTGTATATCTCCCTCAAGTACCTCTGTTGCAAGGTTATAGGCTATGTGTAGCCCTAAACCCGTTCCCCCACTACCGCGACGAGTGGTATAGAATGGCTCAAAGATATGTTTGATGATATCGCGTGGCACACCACGCCCATTATCAGCACATAACAATGAAATATCGGTTTGAGTTCGTTGAATGGATATTTGTATATTATGACTACCTTTCTCTGTAAACGCATGCTGAGCCGAATTCGCAACAAGATTAGTGATTATTTGGCTAATTGCGCCAGGGTATGTATTGGCTATGATTGGCCCCTGACCTTCTATTGCTAGTGTTATCTGCTTATCTTTTAAGGTGTGAGACATTGTTGAACAGATATCTTTAACAACTTCTACGACATCTACGCACTGTCTATTTAGATCATTCTGGTGGGTGGCCACCTGCTTGAAGCGCTTGATCAGATCGCTTGCTCTTTCTAGGTTACGTAGTGAGAGGTTGCACCCATCATCCACTTCATTTAAATAGTCCTCGAAGCGAGTTTTCGTCATAGTCGACGTTTTTAGGGCGTTTCGTATCTGAGAAGTTTCATTATTGATATGAGAGTTAGTCGTCAGTGCGATTCCAATTGGGGTATTTATCTCATGTGCTACACCTGCGACTAGTGCACCAAGTGCGGCCATCTTTTCTGATTCGATTAAATGCTGTTGTGTTTCATGTAGGGCCTTTAGCGATAGGTCTAGTTCCTCATTGCTTTGGGCTAGTTTATCTAATGCATCGTGAAGTTCTTCAGTGCGCCTGAGTACCTTGTCCTCTAATGCAATGGTTGTCTGTAGGTATGAGAAATCACTTCCTTCATTGATGCTTTGCTCTGCTCTGTCCATGAGAACATTAATAATTTTATTCAGCCTAGCGATCTCGTCTAGGAGGGCTAGATCATTATTTGTGCTCATCTATGTACCCTAAAGCTATACCTGTACAGGTCTGATTAACGTGTAACCCATTGATCTGTTCACCGTAGGTATTGAAGCCAATGCATCCATGCTTCTTAAAGAGTGCAGATACTGCATCGGAGATACCCCTCTGCTCATTCTCTATGCGCCGTAGAATGCAATCGAAGGTTATTGTTGCCTGTATCTCACCTATCTCCTCTTCAACGGCTTTAAAGGTTTCATTAAGGCTGTTGATGAGATCTTTGCTCTTGGCAACACGCATGACAATCCCAACATCAATAGCACAGTAAAATGTTAGGCTTTTATCTTTGTTCGCCCTCTGTATAGATCGGACATACTCTTCATTACCAATCTTCACGATTACAGGGTGTGCTGCGAGTAATTCCGTCGTTAGTGGCTGGTTTTCGGATAATCCGAGAATCTTTGCATATTCCTCAGTGGCTGGGCGTGCATTGATCTCTTTAATAATTCGTTTACTAGGGTCGGCCTCAGTAACGACCATCCGTTGATCTGTTGAGGTAAGGTGTTGAGACTTGATCAGGGTAAATGGGAGCTGAGTGGATACCAAGATAAGAATACCGGCATCAGAATTTAGGTTGCCGTTACTCAGTAAATAGGTGTTTTCGTAATGAAGCTCATCACCTGCCGACCCTCCTGCAATTGGAATCTTGCTCAGTGCATTGCTGATTACTCTGGTTAGGGGTTCCTCATGCTTGGTCATGCCGTCGATTAAAAGCAATCCAAATGTTTTTGAGTCGTCTAGCAGTCGGTATTTGCTGTTATGTTGGCTGTGGGTCTTAACGGTTAGATCGGTCCAAGAGGCGTATTCTAAATTGCTAAGGTTCGGGTAATAGGCAGTAGTAACATTAAATAATGTCTTGTTAAAGGAGATGGCGGAGATACTGTTCTTTGCATAGCCATCTGTGTCTATTTCGCCTGCTGTTGTGCATCCTACGCAAATAGAATTTGGAAAAAACTGATTGATATAGTTTTTGAATGTGTCTGACACATAGGCCAATGAAAAGAAGAAAATAACCAATGAAGACTCATCTTGATGGAGTTTGGTGCTTAACTCCTTTATTGCATCATGTAGATCCTTTTTGTTTGATGATGCGGTATGAATAGCGTTATTCATCATAGGGCCCACGACTCAAAATTAGTACTTAGGTATTAATTAATCTTAGTTTCTAGCGCCGTTTTTTGCCTAATATTTAATCAAAAAAATATGTTCCACGTGGAATAAAAAAAGCCAGCGTTTGGCCGGCTTTTTGGGAGAACTCTCTTCTTAGTTATTCAGTAGAGAGATATCTGCGATCTCAAGGAACAGGTTGCGCAGCTTATTGAGGATGGCTATACGGTTGTTCTTGATAGCTTCATCTTCTGCCATAACCATAACTGAATCAAAGAACGCATCAACTTCTTGTTGCAGTAAAGCAAGTTTGAACAGTGCTTCTTGGTAGTTGCCTGCGATAAAGAGAGGCTTGAGTTCAGCTTCGAGCTTCAATACAGATTCAGCTAGTTTGATTTCTGCTGCTTCTGCAAGTAACGCTTGATCGATTGCAGACGTGCCCTCTTTTCCATTCTTAGAAAGGATGTTGGTTACACGCTTGTTCGCTGCGGCTAAAGAGGCTGCTTGTTCTAGCTTTCTGAAAGCGTTAACCGCATTCACGCGCTTATCGAAATCCAACGGGTTGGTTGGCTTCACGGCGTGAACGGATAGGTAGCTATCAATCGCAATGCCTTTGTCTTCGTACCAAGCTCTAAAGCGCTCTAGCATAAAGTCAGTGACCGTTTGAGCCGTGTTGCTCGCCGGTAGTGTGTTGTGCAGTTCAACCGCTTTCTCAATCAGCGTCATCAGATCAAGGTTGATGTTTCTTTCAACCATAATGCGCAGTACGCCTAACGCTGCACGTCTAAGTGCGAACGGATCTTTTGAGCCTGTAGGTGGCTGGTTGATGCCGAAGAGGCCTGTCAGTGTATCGAGGCGATCTGCGATAGCTACGCACATGCCTGCGTTCGTTTCAGGAAGGTTATCCCCTGCGAACTTCGGTAGATACTGTTCGTTAATCGCCTGTGCAACTTCTGCGTCTTCGCCATCATGCAGTGCATAGTGGTAGCCCATTAGGCCTTGAAGTTCAGTGAACTCATAAACCATGTTGGTTAACAAGTCAGCTTTAGCGAGCATGCCTGCTCTTTCAGCTTTGGCTGTATCAGCATTGAGCAGACCTGCGATATGACCGGCCAGCTTAGAGATACGTACAGACTTGTCATGCAGTGTTCCAAGCTGTTGTTGGAATACGATGCTTTTGAGTTTTTCTACACGGGCTTCAAGCGTTTCTTTCTTATCTGTTTCAAAGAAGAAAGCGGCATCCGCAAGACGAGGACGGATAACTTTCTCGTTACCTTCGATTACTTGTTGCGGGTCTTTAGACTCGATGTTTGCAAGCGTAATGAAGTAAGGCATGAGCTGGTTGTTGCCATCCACTGCATGGAAGTACTTCTGATTTTCTTTCATAGAAAGAATCAGGGCTTCTGCTGGTACATCTAGGAAGCGCTCTTCAAAGCGACCTGTTAAAGCCACTGGCCATTCATTCAATGCAGTCACTTCGTCTAGTAGATCTTCATCGATAACGGTTGTGCCATTAATCGCTTGACCGGCTGCAATGATCTGGCCGCGGATCTTTTCTTTACGCTCGTTGAAGTCTGCAATGACATAACCTGGAGAGAGTAGCTTTTTAGCGTACTCATCAGCCGAGAAAATCTCGATCTCTTGGTTGTAATGGAAACGGTGTCCGCGTGTTTTGCGTCCTGCCGTTAGGCCAAGAATCGATGCTGGAACAACATCGTCACCCAATAGCATGATCAACCATTTCGCAGGTCTAACGAATTCTACTCTGCTTGAACCCCAGCGCATGCGCTTAGGGATAGGTAGATTGTTCAGTGATGTTTCGATGATGTTTGGCAGCAATGTGATGGTTTCGCGCCCTTTCTCGGTTGCAGAGAAAACGAAGTAATCACCTTTGTCTGTGTTAAGTACAGACAGTTCTTCTTTGGTTACGCCGCATGAGCGAGCAAAGCCATCAACTGCTTGCTCAGGTGCCTTGCATGAAGGGCCGCGCTTTTCGATTGCGATATCAGGTTGTTGTGTACCTAAGCCTGAAATATGAATAGCCAAGCGACGAGGAGCGGCATAAGACTTCACCTCACCGAAAGGGATATTTGCTTCTTTGAGGCCATCAACCACGCCTTGTGTAAAGGCGTTAGATAATGTCAGCAGCGCTTTTGGTGGTAGCTCTTCTGTACCTAGTTCTACGAGGAAATCACGAGTCGACATTATTTTTCCTCCTGTGCAGTCGCAGCTAACACTTCATTTCTAATATCTTCAGGTGCCAGTGGGAAACCTAGCGCACGGCGTACATTGAAGTAACTCTGAGCAACTTCACGCGCTAATGTTCTAACACGCAGGATAAAACGCTGTCTCTCGGTAACCGATATAGCGTGGCGTGCATCTAATAGATTGAAAGTGTGCGATGCTTTTAAAACCATTTCGTAAGCCGGTAGCGGAAGATTGACTGCAAGTAGCTTGTTGCATTCAGCTTCGTAATGATCAAAGTTTTCGAACAGTTTAGAAACTTCAGCGTGTTCAAAGTTGTACGCAGACATCTCTACTTCGTTTTGGTGGAATACATCACCGTAGGTTACGACGCTGCCATCTGGGTTTTTCGCCCAAATAAGATCGTAAACGCTATCTACGTTTTGTAGATACATAGCGATACGCTCAAGACCGTAAGTGATTTCGCCGGTGACGGGATAGCACTCAAGACCACCTGCCTGCTGGAAGTAAGTAAACTGGGTTACTTCCATGCCGTTTAGCCAGACTTCCCAGCCTAAGCCCCAAGCGCCAAGCGTTGGTGATTCCCAGTTATCTTCAACAAAGCGAACGTCATGTACGTTAAGATCCACGCCTAGACGTTGCAGTGATTCAAGATAAAGCTCTTGGATGTTATCTGGTGATGGCTTTAAAACTACTTGGAATTGATAGTAGTGTTGAAGTCTGTTTGGGTTCTCACCGTAGCGTCCATCGGTTGGACGACGACTTGGCTGAACGTATGCAGAACGCCAAGTCTCCGGTCCGATCGCTCTTAAGAATGTGCAAGGGTGAAAGGTACCAGCCCCTACTTCCATATCCAGTGGCTGTACAATTACACAGCCTTGTTCAGCCCAAAAGGCCTGAAGTGCCAGGATCAATCCCTGGAAGGTACTTACGTCCGCAGTCGTATTGTCAGTCACGGAAACCACCATTTCTGAAATAGAGAAAAATTAGCGCTA
This sequence comes from Neptunomonas sp., assembly GCA_036804365.1. Lineage (GTDB taxonomy): Bacteria > Pseudomonadota > Gammaproteobacteria > Pseudomonadales > Balneatricaceae > Neptunomonas. The sequence continues at coordinate 11,055 of DAIRSP010000013.1, forward strand.
AATTATACACTATCGCTTCTTTTTTTCCTTTTCAAAACGTCTCTATTTGGGTTTTCTATCGGCATTTACATTAATTTAAACGGCCGTAATTGTTAAAATGTAGATATAATCAGATTTTTTATGGATTCCAGTTATGCAGCTGAAAGCAGTTCTTGCAGTTTTAGTGTTAGGTTTTATGGCCATACTTCCATTAACTTGGGCGCAGTCTGTCGGTTCATTTATTGGACGTCGAGCTTATAAAAAGCCCGATGGTGATTTTTGTCGAATCACTAAAATTAACATCGATCTTTGTTTCCCGGATCTAGCTGCTGAAGGCAAAGACAATTTAATCCAAAACAGCTTACAAGAAACGGGTAAGTCATTTTGTGAGATGGGGATGTCTTGGCTATGGGCGCCTAAGCGCACTCTACGAAAAGTGGTGTCTGTAGATAACGAAGAGCTGATTAACGTTGCTTTGACTCAAGATAAAGGCGTCATTTTAATTGCTCCGCATTTGGGTAATTGGGAAGTACTGAACCTATACCTTTCTGATAAATATCCATTTACGGCTATGTATCGCCCACCCAAGTTGAAATTAATGGATGATTTAATCAAGCGTATGCGCGCTCGCCTTGGTACCCGTATGGCACCCGCAGATGCATCTGGAGTACGTCTAGTCATGAAGGCCCTCAAGCGTGGTGAAATGGTCGGAATATTGCCTGACCAAGAACCTACAACTGGGGGTGAGTTTGCGCCATTTTTTAATCAGGCAGCTTACTCTATGAAGCTTTTACCTCAGTTAGTTCGCCAGACTGGCGCCAGAGTGGTATGTGGTTATGCGGAGCGTTTACCTAAGGGGAAGGGCTTTAAGATACATTTTATTGAACCCGATCAGCGTCTATATGATCGAGACTTAGAAGTAGCGCTTGCGGGAATGAACGCTTCTGTGGAAACTTGTGTTCAGGCTTTACCTGAGCAATATCAATGGGAATATAAGCGCTTTAACAATCAGCCGGAAGGGCTAGTGAGCCCTTACCGACGGAAATAGCAACGTTACCTTTTCCAGAAGGCCGGTGTGAAGAGTACCAAAAAGGTGAATACTTCTAATCGGCCTAACAGCATCGCAAAGCATAAAATCCACTTTGCCGTATCATTCAGATTGCCATAATGAGCAGCTACATCGCCTAAACCTGGACCTAAATTGTTTAGCGTAGCACCTACTGCCGACCAGGCTGTAACTTGGTCTAGTCCTGTTCCTAGTAGGGCAATCAGCATGATGATAAATACGATCAGGTAAACGGAGAAAAATCCCCACACTGCTTCAAGCACTTTATCAGGGATAGGTTTATTACCCAGCTTGACGGGTATCACTGCATTGGGATGCACGAGTCGCTGTATTTCCCGATAGCCTTGTTTAAGGATTAATAAGATCCTGATCACCTTCATACCACCACCGGTTGATCCTGCACAACCGCCAGCGAAGGCAGCCACGAATAGCATAAAGGGCAGCATAACAGGCCAGTGTGCAAAGTCTGCTGTAGCGAATCCTGTTGTGGTAGCGATTGAAACCACCATGAATACCGACTTTCTAAGCGACTCAGCGGGTGCGTAGGTATCAGTGCTAATCAGAGCAAATAAGGTGATAAATGAAATGATCGCTAATATGCTCAGATAAAACTTAAACTCTGGATCTTCAAAGTAATGTTTAAGGGTGTGTTGTCGCCAAGCGAAGAAGTGAAGACCAAAATTGACTGCTGATATCACCATAAAGAAAACACAAATGGCTTCTATAGTTGGGCTGTTGAAGTAGCCGATACTCGCATCGTGTGTCGAAAAACCGCCGATGGCGACTGTCGCGAAGCTATGCCCGATAGCATCAAATAGCGTCATCCCTGCCCACCAATACCCCAATGCACAAGCGATGGTTAATGAGAGGTAGATATACCAGAGTGCTTTGGCTGTTTCTGTGATACGGGGTGTTAGTTTGCTATCTTTTACGGGACCTGGTGTCTCTGCTCGATATAGCTGCATACCTCCGATGCCTAACATCGGCAGGATGGCTACCGCTAGTACGATAATCCCCATGCCACCAAGCCATTGGAGTTGTTGTCGATAATAGAGTATGGATTTGGGCAGTAAGTCGATTCCTGTTATAACGGTTGCGCCGGTGGTCGTAAGACCCGATAGAGATTCAAAAACGGCATCTACAATACTCAGGTGTGGTGCTGTAGAAAACATCAGTGGTACCGCACCGAACAATCCAAGAACGACCCAAAATAGAACCGTCACTAAAAATCCGTCGCGCGTTCTTAAATCTTGCCTTACTCGATAAACAGGTACCCAGATTAAAAATCCCGTAATCAAAGTAATGGCAAAGCCTGCAGCGAATGCGTAGTCATGGCCATCACCGTAATAGTAAGAAACAGCCAGTGGTGGCAACATGGTAAAGCTGAAGATCATCAGCAAAATGCCAAGTATGCGTAAGATGACTCGAAAGTGCATAAGTTCTTTTCCTTTAGAAGAATGCTAGACCCACTTGGAAGAGTCGCTCGACCTCTCCTATTCTCTTTTTATCTACAAGGAATAAGATAACGTGATCTCCGTTTTCAACAACGACATCGTCATGCGCTATTAATACCTCTTCGTTACGCACGATAGCACCAATGGTTGTTCCTGGAGGTAGGTCAATATCTTCCAAGGCCCTGCCAACGACTTTGGAACTGCGTTTATCTCCATGAGCAACGGCTTCAAGGGCCTCGGCTGCACCGCGACGGAGAGAGTGTACAGCAGCGACGTCGCCGCGACGTACATGGGTCAGTAAGGCACCAATCGTTGTTTGTTGAGGTGATATTGCAATGTCGATTACACCGCCTTGAACAAGGTCCACATAGGCAGGATTGTTAATAAGCGTCATGACAGTTCTTGCGCCCAGTCGCTTGGCGAGCATGGAGGCCATGATGTTAGCTTCATCGTCATTGGTTAACGCACAGAAAACATCGGTATCTTCGATATTCTCTTCTAATAAGAGTTCTTTATCCGATGCACTTCCATTGAGTACGATGGTTTTGTTTAATGATCGGGCAAGGTCGTTACAGCGGTTGATATTGCGCTCGATAATCTTGACTTGGTAGTTGTCTTCAATATCCCCAGCTAGGCGTGCCCCTATGTTGCCGCCTCCCGCGATGATAATACGTTTGTAAGGTTTATCTAATCGTCTCAGCTCGCTCATGACTGCGCGAATATCTTTGCGGTCAGCAATGAAGAATACTTCATCATCTGCTTCAATGATGGTGTTACCCTGTGGAATGATTGGTTTTCCTTGGCGGAATATAGCAGCCACGCGGGTGTCGATTGCAGGCATGTGGGTTCTTAGATAGGCGATCTCTCGCCCCACGAGTGGTCCACCATAGTAAGCTTTTACTGCAACAAGCTGTGCTTTGCCGTCTGCGAAATCCAGTACTTGGAGTGCTCCGGGCTGCTCTATAAGTCGTTTGATATGCTTCGTAACTAATTGCTCAGGACTGATCAAAACGTCAATAGGTAGTGCTTCTTTATTGAACAGCGTTTTTTCTTGCTGCAAGTAATCATGTTCGCGCACGCGTGCAATTTTAGTCGGTATGTTAAAAAGTGTTTGCCCTATTTGGCAGGCGATCATGTTGACTTCGTCGCTGTTGGTCACGGCAATAAGCATGTCGGCATCTTTGCCTCCTGCTTGCTCTAAGGCATTCGGATAGGATGCCTTTCCCTCAACCGTCCTGATATCTAGCCGGTCTTGGAGTTCTCTAAGTCTTCCGCTATCCGTATCGATAATAGTAATGTCGTTGGCTTCGTTGGCTAAGTTCTCTGCCAAGGTTCCGCCTACTTGCCCTGCGCCTAGAATAATTATTTTCATAACTTATTACTCAATTAACTCTTCTGAATAACGGCATAGTAAAAGCCATCATTGGCATTGTTTTGAGGAAATAGCTGTCGACCATAGGAGCACTCTCTTCCCCATTCCGCATCTATAGGGACGTGTATGGCGTCTGCGTTTGCTTTAATAAATCGACCGATTTGCTTTTCATTTTCTTGGGAAAAGATAGAACATGTCGCATAGACGAGAGTCCCGCCGCTTTTGAGCATGCTCCATAGATTATTTAAAATCGATGCCTGTATGTTTGATAGCGCGTGTATCTCTTCGCCCTTGCGCAGTACCTTGATGTCAGGGTTTCGTCGAATAACGCCGGTTGCACTGCAAGGGGCATCAACTAGAATTTTGTCGTATTGCTCGCCATTCCACCATTGGTTTTGTGATGCGTCGGCAATGGTAAGTTTCGCGTTCAAGTCCAATCTTTGTAAATTCTCCTTGATACGGACAGCTCTGCGGTCATCTATTTCAAGAGCCTCTATTTGGGCTTCAGGGGCTAACTCTAATAGATGGCAGAGTTTTCCGCCGGGTGCGGCGCAGGCATCGAGTATGCGCTCCCCTTCATGCGGAGCAAGGAGTTGGCCGCTAAGTTGTGCGGCTTCATCTTGTACGCTAACTAAACCTTCAGTGAAGCCTGGTAAAGCACTAACATCCGTAGCATTTTCTAATGTCACGCCGTGATTAGAATACTTAGTTGCAGTTGCCCTTATGTCTTCTTGAGCGAGTATTGCTATGTATGTTTCACGTGAAACACGAGAGCTATTAACCCTTAATGTTAAAGGTGCTTGATGATTGTTTTCTTCAAGAATGGCTTGCCAGTCTTCGGGCCAATTGTGTTTGAGTTTTTGGATAAACCAATCAGGATGGTTGTATTGAAAAACCTCTGATTGATTGCACTCATTAATAATCTCGTCCTTGTCTCGACAGAAACGACGTAAGCAGCCGTTAATTAAACCTGCTAGATGTGATTTATCAAGTTGATGTACGGCATCAACAGTTTCACTAATGGCAGCGTGATCTGGGACTCGCATCTCGAGTAGTTGATACAGTCCAATCAGTAAAAGCGCGGTGATGTCATTATCCTCAGATTTCAGTGGCCGCTTAATTAATAAGGCGGCAATGGTATTTAATCTTGGATAATGGCGAGCAGTGCCAAAGCATATCTGCTTAAGAAGAGCATGCTCTTTTGGGTCGCATGCTGTGAGTGCATAGCTAAGGCTAGAATTGAGCGAACCCTTAGCGTTGAGTAAGGGAGCAAAAGCCGTAGCAGCAATAGCGCGTATGTTCATCATTCCTCGAACCTTGTGCCAGCAGCAAATAACTCTTTACGTGAGTTAAGCACTTCATGCGCTTGGAGCGCTTTTCCGCCGGGTAGTTGGATGCAAATAAGCTTGATCGCAGTTTGCTTGCCGCAAGCAACGGTGATCCCTTTTTTGTTTGCATCAATAATCTGGCCGGGTTGAGCGTCTTGCGGAATGGCAATGTTCTCGACAAACTGGCTCTGATGAATACGAACAGTATCCTCTCCCAGAGAGGTGAAGGCGATTGGCCAAGGATAAAGACCGCGAATCTGGCGATCAATTTCTTGGGCGCTTTGTTGCCAATGAATCAAGCCCTCTTGCTTTTCTAACTTATGTGCGTAGCAGGCCAAGCTATCATCTTGCTTTTCAGCTTTGATTGATCCCGTTTGGATTCCATCCAGCGTTGAAATGAGTGCGCTCGCTCCAACGGTTGCAAGGCGATCATGCAAGGTGCCGCTGGTGTCGTCGAGTAGTATTGGGCAGTAGCTTTTGAAAAGCATATCGCCAGTGTCTAAGCCCACATCCATCTGCATGATAGTGACCCCCGTTTCCTCATCGCCTGCGAGCAATGAGCGGTGTATAGGGGCAGCACCTCGCCAGCGGGGTAATATAGACGCATGGACATTAATGCAGCCTAGTTTTGGGGTGTCTAAAATGGCTTTAGGTAAAAGTAAGCCGTATGCCACTACCACCATAATATCTGCATCTAGGTCGGCTAATATTTGCTGTTCTTCTATGCCTTTTACGCTGACAGGCTGAAATACTGGCAGACCGTGTTGAAGTGCTAACTCTTTGACTGGGCTCGCCTTCAATTTGCGACCACGCCCGGCGGGTCTGTCCGGTTGGGTATAAACTGCGATAATTTCGTGGCGGCTATCAATCAGTGCCGCTAAGCTGGTTGCGGCGAATTCAGGTGTACCAGCAAAGACGATTCTTAAAGGCGATGTCATACTATATCCATAAACGAAAACAGGTTTGCTTTAGGCAAACCTGTTGAGAGTCGTTATCAGTGAGTTCAAGATGATTTTTCAAGCTTATGCTTCTTCTCAAGCTTGCCTCTGATTCGAGAGCGCTTAAGGTTAGACAGGTAATCGACAAAGAGCTTCCCGTTTAGGTGGTCTATTTCGTGTTGAATGCACACGGCTAAAAGATCATGAGCATCAAACTCAATACTTTCACCTTTACGATTAAGAGATTTCACACGAATATGGTTAGGGCGTTGTACCTCTTCGTAGAAGCCAGGTACAGATAAGCAGCCCTCTTGCATCTCTTCAAGCGTTTGGTCTAGTACTTCAAACGTAGGGTTGATTAGTACGAGGGGCTCGTTATTATCTTCAGAGATATCGATCGTTATAATTTGGCGATGTATGTTTACTTGCGTGGCTGCTAAGCCTATACCCGGTGCGTCATACATGGTTTCGAACATGTCATCGATGATGTTGTTAACTTCAGTGTCAACGACGGAAACCGGTTCAGCTATCGTACGTAAACGCGGATCGGGGAATTCTAAAATGGGTAGAAGAGCCATAAGTCACTTTTTCTTCAGAAAGTTATTTTGAAGGGCCATAAATGGCGCAAAACATTATACGACCTATTATACTGATATAGCGCTACGATGCATTTGTCGTTTACCATTGTTTATTATACGCGCAATGGGAAAAACTGGGGACATCGCAAGGGAACTGAATATGAAAAAAGTTTTAAGTCTATGTCTAGCCTCATGGCTAACAATGGCAGCCCCGCAAGCTGCTTTAGCAAGAGGTGAGCCATTACAGCTACAAGAGGGCTACCCTCAAGAGTATGTTGTTGTGAAAGGTGATACGCTCTGGGATATCTCTGGTCGCTTTCTTACTAAGCCTTGGCGATGGCCTGAAGTCTGGGATGTAAATCCACAAATCGACAACCCCCACCTTATCTACCCTGGCGATATCATTTACCTGACATGGGTGGATGGTAAGCCTAAGCTTAGGCTGAAATCGGGTGGTGATGGCATCTATCCTCATGCGCGCGTTTCTAAGCTAGATCCTGCGATTAACGCGATCCCGCTTAAAGATATGCACGCCTTTATGAGTGACAACGTCGTTCTAGAAGAAGAATTGTTGAAAGAAACACCTTATGTCTTGGGTGGGCGTAATGAGCGCATCATCTCAGGTGCCGGCGATCGTATCTATGCGCGGGGTGAGATCGAGCCGGATCAACGGATGCAGAATATCTATCGACCAGCAAAAGAGTATCGAGATCCTGATACAAATGAGTTACTTGGTTATGAGCTCACTAAGGTCGGTGAAGGCCAAGTCGTAGGTACTCAGGGAGATATTATTACTCTTGAGCTGGATAAATCCAAAGAGGAAGTTCGTGTATTGGATAGGGTTATCCCCTCTCCAGAAGGTCGAATTCAGTCGATGTTCTATCCTGCTGCGGCGCCTGAAACCTCTAAAGGTTATATCCTTTCAGTCTTGCGTGGAGTGAATAAGATTGGTCGCTATGATGCTGTAGCAATCAATCAGGGTGAGCGTGACGGTGTTAAGCCTGGACATGTTTATCAAATCTTTACCAAGGGAGAGACGTTAAAAGACCCAATCACTAAAGAGCCTGTACAGTTACCCTCTGAAGAAGCAGGTACGTTGATGGTCTTTAAGACTTATGAAAAAGTCAGTTATGCGTTGGTTATGACAGCCACGAATGTTATCTCAATCGGTGATCAGCTCCGCGCAGCCGATTAATTAGGACAATGTAATGATAGAAGATCCAAAGGAATGGATCGCTATCAGCCAATTGCAGGGTATCGGCCCTGCAACGCTTCTTAAGCTCTTTGAGAATGGGTGGTGCTTATCTCGGCTGATAGATGATTTCGAACAATCCCCTCTTTGTAAGCAACCACATAGTTATCTCTTGCTCTCGGATTTTTCTAGGCAGCGCGGTTCCCTTTGGGAGAGCACTTGTCTGATAGAAAACAAACTGCGCGCACTTCAAGCACGATCGATTTTAGCCAGTGATGCGGATTACCCACCGCTCCTCAAAGAGGCACCTGACAGGCCTGTGATTCTGTTTGTAAAAGGTAATCTCGATGCGCTGCATCTGCCAATCATTTCAATTGTCGGCAGTCGTAATGCAAGTACTGCCGGACTCAGGCATGCGTATCAATTCTCTAAAGCCCTCTCGGATTCTGGTGTGGTGGTTGTGAGTGGTTTAGCCAGTGGAATCGATGGCGCTGCCCATCAAGCCGCGGTGGACAGCGGCAAACCAACGGTTGCCGTTATGGGTACCGGTAGTGATCAAATCTATCCTAGCCGACATCGACAGTTAGCTGAAGCTATTCTCAAGAATGGGGGCGCACTCGTCACCGATCTATTGCCAGGCAGTGGGCCGCTCGCACACCATTTCCCTAGAAGAAATCGGATCATCAGTGGCTTGTCGACGGGCGTGTTGGTGGTTGAGGCTGCGATCAAGAGTGGCTCGCTTATTACGGCTCGAAATGCGCTAAACCAAGGCCGTGAGGTTTTTTCGATACCGGGCCCTATTGATCATCCGGGTAGCAAAGGTTGCCATGCGTTGATTCGTGAAGGCGCCACGCTTGTGGAATCTGTTGATCAGATTCTGACTGAAATCTCGCCGTTATTGGGGCATTTAGAGTACGAACAACATGACTCGATACAAGACTCAGAGCCTAGTTTGGATGATGAGCACAAAGCCTTGCTGAGGTGTATCGAGTTTACGCTGACCTATTTTGAGGATATTCAGCAAAGTTGGGGAGGCTCTGAGCAGCAACTACAGGCATCATTAATGGAATTGGAGTGGCTGGGTTGGATTGAGCCATTAGTGGGAGGTTACCAGCGGATTAAGTGAGTGGATGTTGCAAGATTGCTATGAAACGGGTAGTTTCACGGGCTTTCTGCAAGAGGATTAATCCATGAATCAATGGCATTTTGCTCAAGCTGCTCGCGTACTGCATGAAGGTGGTGTGGTTGCCTATCCGACAGAAGCTGTGTGGGGGCTTGGATGCGACCCTTTTAATGAAGCGGCGGTACAGAGATTGTTATCGCTAAAAAAGCGACCGGTCGAAAAAGGTGTTATTCTTGTGGCTTCCCGTGTTGAGCAGATAGCGCCGCTGTTTGATCCATTATCGGCTAGCGAAAAAGAAAAGCTATTGGCAAGTTGGCCAGGCCCCAATACTTGGTTGTTACCGGATCCTGATAACCTGATCCCCTCATGGATTAAAGGTGAGCATGCTAGCGTTGCGGTAAGAATCAGTGATCATCCGGGCGTTGCGGCGCTTTGTGATGCCTTTGGCGGCTGTATTGTCTCTACTTCTGCTAATCCTGCAGGATCAGAGCCTGCGAGGAGTTTGTTGAGAGTGAGCGTTTACTTCGCTAGAAGAACTGATTATATCGTCCCTGGTGTGATAGGAAAGTTAGCGCAACCAACCCAAATTCGAGATCTGCGCGATAGCCGTGTGGTCCGTTCCTAATTAGAAGAACTCAATGGAGAAACTCACATGTCCGTACCTGATGTTGAAGTGGTAAAGCAGTACTTACTCGACCTCCAAGACCGAATCTGTCGTGCACTCGAAGATGTAGATGGGCAAGCACGCTTTATCGAAGATAGTTGGGAGCGGCCTCAAGGAGGCGGCGGACGGACGCGTGTGATTAGCCAAGGAGGTGTATTTGAAAAAGGTGGGGTTAATTTTTCCCATGTATTTGGCAGTGCCCTACCCGGCTCTGCAACGGCTCATCGTCCAGAACTCGCTGGGCGTCAATTTCAAGCTATGGGCGTGTCTTTAGTTATGCATCCGCATAACCCCTATGTGCCTACCTCGCATGCGAATGTGCGCTTCTTTATTGCAGAAAAAGAGGGTGAAGAGCCCGTATGGTGGTTTGGCGGTGGGTTTGATTTAACACCCTATTACGGTAATGACCATGACTGCCGCCATTGGCACTTGGAAGCCAAAGCTGCCTGCGACCCATTCGGTAATGATGTTTACCCTCGCTTTAAACGCTGGTGTGACGATTACTTCTATCTTAAGCATCGTGATGAACCGCGTGGTGTCGGCGGGTTGTTTTTTGATGATCTCAATGAAGAGGGTTTCGATAAGAGCTTTGCGTTGATGCAATCAATCGGTAATGCCTACATCCCAGCGTATGTGCCTATTGTGGAACGTCGTAAAGATACCGAGTATGGCGAACGTCAGCGTGATTTCCAGCTTCATCGTCGAGGTCGTTATGTTGAGTTCAACTTAGTATATGACAGGGGAACGCTTTTCGGCCTGCAATCGGGTGGTCGTACCGAGTCAATCTTAATGTCCTTACCGCCTGAAGTGCGCTGGGGTTATGATTGGAAACCTGAACCGGGTACGGAAGAGGCCGAGCTTTATACTCGCTATCTAAAACCTTGTGATTGGATTGGGGTTGCGTAATGGATAAATATGCGGTTTTTGGAAATCCTATCCATCACTCGCGCTCACCGGATATACATGCAGCATTCGCTGAGCAAACAGTACAAGATCTGACGTATGAGCCAATTTGTGCTCCTCTGGATAGTTTTGCAGAGACGGTCAAGACGTTTATAGCTTCTGGTGGGCGTGGCATGAATGTCACGGTACCCTTCAAAGAGGAGGCATGGCAGCTTGCCAATGAACGTTCAGAAAGAGCTGAATTAGCCGGCGCAGTGAATACCTTAACGCTGAGTGCTAGTGGCCGTCTTCATGGAGACAATACTGACGGTATTGGCATTGTGCGTGATATTCGGGATAACCATGGTTTTGATTTTGCTGGAAAGCGAGTGCTGGTTTTAGGTGCCGGAGGTGCGGTTAGAGGTATTTTGCAAATACTCTTACAAGAGCATCCCTCAGATGTTGTCGTCGCGAACAGAACGCGCGCGAAGGCAGAAACGTTAGCGGATTTGTTCAGTGCTTTCGGTACGATTAATGCCTGCGAACTAGATAACTTATCAGGGGGATTTGACCTAATCATTAATGGAACTGCGGCTAGTTTGCAGGGAGAGTTGATTCAGTTGCCTGAAGGTTTAGTGACAGCAAATACATGGTGCTACGACATGATGTACAGTGCCGATATGACACCGTTTAATCTTTGGGCAAAGGCGCAAGGTGCTTGTTGTCAGTTAGATGGACTTGGGATGCTGGTTGAGCAGGCCGCAGAGTCTTTTTTCATTTGGCGAGGTGTAAAGCCAAATACCCAACCTGTTATTGAGGCTATTAGAGCCGAGCTTGCGAAGGGTAAATAACTGATTCATAAGTGCAAAATCAGTGAGATTACTTGCAACCCAGTTGCGCAGGGTTTATAACAAATATAAACCCTGCGGCTGCGGATGCTCTCATGGATAAGATCAAACCACTCCCAACTGAAGCTCTTTATAAAGTTTGTGAAAACGACTTACTTCCCTTTATTACCACCGAAACCTTAGAGAACTTTACGGGATTCTTTGGCCAAGAACGTGCTTTAGAAGCGATGAGTTTTGGCGTTGGTATGCGACGTCCGGGCTATAACCTGTTTGTTATGGGAAATCCTCATACCGGTCGTTTCTCCTTCGCCATGGAAAACTTGAAAAGTATTGCGAAGAAAGAGAAAAAACCGAGCGATTGGTGCTATCTCAATAATTTGCAGGATAATCGCTACCCGTTAGCTATCGAGTTACAGCCGGGAAAAGCGACTCACTTAAGAAGGGATCATAAGCGTCTGATTGAGACGATTATGACGGAGTTGCCTGCCTCGTTTGAAAACCCATCTTATCAGCGCAAAAAGAGTAAGATTGAGCGTGATTTTAATCGACACTACGATCATGCCATTGATGCTGTAGAGCGTCGTGCTCGAGAACACAGTATCGCGCTTTACCGAGATGCCGGAACTGTTGGTTTTACTCCAGTAGCCGATGGTCAGGCAATGGATGAAGCAATGTTCTCCCAGTTGCCCGAAGAGCAACGAGATAACTTCTCCAAGAATATCTCTGCCTTGGAAGACTTTCTCAATGATAGTCTCACCGAGCTACCTCAGTGGCGCAGAGAAGCCGCAGAACGGATGAAGGTTCTCGACCGAGAAACAGGACGGCAAACCATCTCTCCGTTGATTCAACCCATTAAGGAGAAATACGCATCCATCAGCGGCCTGCAAGAATATTTCAATCAACTCGAAAGCTATATTGTTAAAAATAGTGCGGAACTGATTGCTGATGAAAAGCAGATATTAGATGACCTCTTTGGTGTTAATTTGCTGGTGGATAACAGCAAAACCAAAGGTGCAGCCGTTGTTTTCGAAGCACATCCAAGCTATGAAAATCTGTTTGGCCGAGTCGAATACAATAGTGATATGGGCGCGATGGTCACCAATTATCAGATGATTCGCCCCGGTGCGCTGCATAACGCTAACGGCGGTTATTTACTGATAGAAGCGGAAAAACTTTTGGAGCAGCCGTTTGTCTACGGAGCACTGAAAAGAGCCTTAAAAGCACATGAAATACGCATAGAGAACCCAGTGAGTGAGTACACAGGGGTCAGTACGATAACGCTCTCCCCTACACCGATTCCGCTGCATGTAAAGATTGTCCTTATTGGTGGACGAGACACCTTCTATCTGTTGCAAGAGCTCGATCAAGATTTTGAAAAGATGTTTCGGGTGGTGGTCGATTTTGATGAGGATGTGCCTCGCACCCCGCAAGCTATACGCAATTATGCACGGTTGCTCAAAACCTTAGCCGGAGAAGAGCAGTTAGCGCATCTGACGCGCGCTGCTGTGGCTCGATTAGTCGAACAAAGCTCACGAATCTCGGGAGATCAAGAACTGTTATCTGCGCATATTGGTGAGTTGGTCGATCTGCTCTGTGAAGCCGATTATAAGCGTCGCTCGTTGGGTGATGACATGATTAACGATCGGCATGTGGAGATGGCTCTAGAGGCTCAGGAGCGCCGCACGGGGCGGCTATCAGAAAAGATACGCGAAAGTATTATCAATGAAACTGTGTTGATCAATACCCAAGGCCAAGCGGTAGGTAAAACCAATGGGTTGACCGTGTTGCAAGTCGGTGATGTCTCCTTCGGTACGCCCGCACGTATTACCGCGACCGTTCATCCCGGCAACCGAGGCATCATTGATATCGAGCGTGAAGTTCAGTTAGGTCAGTCGATTCACTCTAAAGGGGTGTTGATTCTGTCGGGTTACCTTGGGCATCAATATGCACAGGACTTCCCTCTCACGCTATCTGCCAGTATCGCGTTAGAGCAGTCTTACGGCTATGTCGATGGCGACAGTGCCTCGCTAGCGGAGATCTGTACGCTGATTTCTGCGCTGACCCATATTCCGGTCTATCAACAGTTCGCTTTGACGGGCTCGATCAACCAATATGGCGAAGTTCAGGCGATTGGTGGCGTAAATGAAAAGATCGAAGGCTTTTTTAAACTGTGCGAAATGCGGGGGTTGACGGGTGAGCAAGGCGTCATCGTTCCGCAAGCAAACGTGCGCAATCTGATGCTGAAAAAAGAGGTTGTGCAGGCTGTGAAAGCTGGGCAATTTAAGATCTTTGCGGTCGCTACCGTTGATGAGTGTCTTGAAATTCTGATGGGACGTTCGTCAGGCTCTAGAAAGCAAGATGGTACATTTACTCAGCGCAGTATTAACAGCCAAGTAGTGAAGCGGCTTAAGGAACTCTATAAAGCAACACTACCTAGCTGATAAGGCATTGCCGGCCGGGCTTTTTCCGGTTGGCAAGTGCTTACTTCAAAGTTCGAAGGAAGCTAATTAGATAATCTTGTTCCGCCTGGTCTTTAATGGCCACGTGGCGCATACGCGTTCCTGGAACAAACCCTTCATTATCAGCGATCCATTTGCGCAGGTTATCTTCTGTCCAAGTGATATTCGAAGACTCTAGCGCTTTAGAGTAAGAAAAACGTGGCATTGACGCGGCCTTGCGCCCTACGACACCAATGAGGTTTGGGCCAAACGCATTTTTACTCGGCTCTAAAGAGTGGCAAGCTGTGCAGTTATGGTTGAAAATTTGGCGACCTGCAGCTTCCATTCCATTATCTTCCGCAGAGGCGAATGATGTAGATAGAGCAGCAGATAAGGCTAGTGCAGATAGCAAGGTTGCTTTCATGGAGTATCTCCCTGATCAAATAACTCGGTAAAGACAGTATATTGAGTGGGGGAAATCATTGGCTCTTATACAAAAGCGTTGGTTATATGGCACTAAAGTATATTTGTGTCGTTAGGCTGTTTTAGATCAACAAAAATGGCTTAGATGTTAGTGTGCGAGCATCTGATATTCATCAGCCACTTTCAATAAAGCCGCATAACAACGTCGGTCAATTTGCGTATCGAGTTGCTCCCCCATTATTTTTAAAGCTTGGGATACTGGAATAGGGCCTCGATACGGACGAGCAGCGGTAATCGCATCGATATAGTCTTCATCTAAATCGACTTGATACTGAGCAGGCTCAAGTTGAGTTATCTGTTGCGGAAGGTTGGTGTCTTTTAGCCCTAACCAAAATGGCCCATCGGCCAAACTTAAGAAAGTATCAACTAAAGAGGGATCGAACCAACTACCACGGCGACGATTGACACTCCTCTAGTGTTGTTTTTGCATCTGTGCCTGTGGAAAAAACATCAACCACCTGGGCAAGTAACGCAATCCTTGAGTACAAAGGGATCTCTTCTCCAGCTAGGCCGTAAGGCTTGCCACCACCATTCCAATGTTCATCTAAGCCTCGAATGCCCTGTGCTACCGGTTCTTGAAAGCGCTCGGCCATCCCTGTGTGTACACCCGTATGTTGCAACACAAAATTGAGAACTTGCGTAATGCTGCCGTCAACCCGATTAAAGTCGCGTTTAAAGATTTGATCATCGGTTGAGTATAACTGGCAAAGCCTTGCTGCATTGCTGCTACAGCCTACGTCCTTGAGAAGAAGTGTGTAGTACAGCTCCCATAGCGCCTAGATTATCTAGCTTGAGTGCTTGGCCTATCTGCTTGCCGACCCAACAGGCTCTCACGCAATGTCCGGAGGGGTGGCCTTCAGTCATATCGAGTGCATGACTCAGGGCACTAAATTCAGACATCTTCATGGAGTTGGGCATAGGTGTGAGTCCTTATATGTTCATAGCAAGTATAGATAGGCCTCGTAGATTGGCGAGGAATGCGTCCGGAAATATTAAAATTGCGCCAAACTAGGAAACTTTTGCAGAAATCTCCGAAGATTTAGACTAATGTTTTAATAATGTATACTGACAGCGTACACTGAACTTCTCTTAACACAGCTATCTATACGAGCAATGCCATATAACTGGATGAGTGCTATCAACGTATATTTTTCCCGCTATTCAAGTGGCGATAGGTTGTGTTGTCCTTTGCAAAGCCCTTGCGACATTTTCCTATATCAAATAAATCGGAGTTTCCCTTAATGGACAGCGAGCTAACCATAAAAAATAATAATAAAACCTTGGTTAAACTTAAGGAACTGTTTACTCGACGCTTAGTGGATAAGCAGGCAGCAGACATTAGTCATTTTGCTGATAAGTTTTTCACCTATGCTCCCGAAGATGAGATCGCTTTACGGCCGATTGAAGCGCTGTACGGTGCCACCTTATCCTCTTGGTCATTTCTCGATAGCTTTGGTGATAGTAATGCCAAGATTCAGGTTTATAACCCCGACTTAGAACAGCACGGTTGGCATTGTAACCATACCGTCATTCAGATTTTAAAAGTCGATTCCCCTTTTATTGTTGATTCTGTGCGTATGGAATTGAATCGCCAAGGGATTGGAATCCATGTAATCCAGAATATGGTGCTGCATGTTGAACGTGATGGCGATAAGTTTTCTTCGCTATGTGAAGCGGGTAATGGTCGAGATGAGTCTTTCATTTATCTAGAGGTTGATCGCCATACCGAGCCGGAGCTGCTCAGAAATGTACAGGCTGAGTTAATGACGGCGATGGCCGCAGTAACCGCCTCTGTAAAAGACTTTTTACCGATGAAAGCCCGTGCAGAAGCTTATGCGGGTTATTTAGGTGAGCGAGGCTTTTCCGAAGAGCAGGGCTTTGCTAATTGGTTGTTAGACGATCACTTTACGTTCCTAGGAAGTGATCTTGTTGAATTTGACGCCAAAGGTATTGCGCGTGTCGTTCCGGAGTCTGCGCAAGGGCAATTAGCCATGCCGGGTTTGATATCGCTAAACGCGGATGAAGTTACGCAGGAACCGCTTGTGATTACGCGTCACGGTGAGCGTTCTAGAGTGCACCGCCCTGCTTATCTCGATCTCATCATCCTAGCTCGGTTTAATGAGAAGCATGAATGTATCGGGGTGGCGCGGTTTGTTGGTCTTTATACCTCCCCGGTATACAGTGAGCGGCCTAAGCGAATTCCGTTGATTAGTAAAAAAGTAGAGCGCGTAGTTGCTCGCTCAGGATTTAATCAACATGGACACAGCGGTAAGTCGCTTGTGCAAGTGCTGATCGATCTTCCTCGGGATGAGTTGTTCCTGGCATCGGAAGATGAACTGTTCACTATCGCGATGAAAATCTTCTACCTACAGGAGCGACGTAGAGCCTGCATTTTGATGCGTGCGGATAAAAGTGGGCAATTTATCTCCTGCTTATATTATGTTCCACGTGAAATATTCAGTACCGCATTGCGCTTAAATGTACAAAGTTTGCTAGTCCGCAGCTTTAATGCGCAGGATATAGAGTTCACTAACTGGTTTAGTGAATCGGTGTTGGCGCGCACGCATTTTATGCTCCGAGTGAAACCTGGGCAGAACTTGCCTGACTTGGAGCAGCTAGAAGCGGATATCCAAGAGCTTTCTCGTTCTTGGAATGATGAGCTTCACCACGCTTTGGTTGATGCCTTCGGTGAAGAATTAGGTACAACCAGAAATAATTTGTACCGTGAGGCGTTTCCAGCCGCATATCGTGAAAACTTCACAACATTGCATGCGGTTCATGACATTGATCGTATGGAAGCGCTGAGTACTGCACCTCTATCAATGAGTTTCTATCGCTTGCTTGAGCAATCATCCAGTGTGTTGCGCTTCAAACTCTTTACATCGGAAGTGCCGTTAATTCTCTCGGATGTTATTCCGGTTCTGGAAAACCTCGGTTTGCGTGTGGTGGGTGAGCATCCTTATGTTGTGCATTGCTTAAATGGCAAATCCTATTGGATACATGACTTCTCTTTAAGCCATCGCGGTGGTTCTGAGCCGATTGAGTTGGAAGAGGTAAAGGATATTTTCCAACAGGCCTTTGCTGCAATCTGGCAGGGGCTTGCAGATAATGATGAGTTCAACCGTTTAGTATTGGGAGCTCATATTAACTGGCGTGAAGTGGCTATGCTCCGTGCCTATGCCCGCTACAACCAGCAGATTCGGTTCGGCTTTAGTCAGGCGTATATCGCTGATACTCTCGTACGCCATACTCAGGTGACTCGCTTATTGGTTGCGCTCTTTAGAGCAAGGTTTGCCCCTGAGCGACAAGTCAGTGAAAAAGTGCAGGCGCTGGCCGATCGTATAGAAAGCAGCATTCTGGATGCTTTGGATAAGGTTGATAACCTGAATGACGATAAAATACTGCGTCGCTTCCTTGAACTGATCAAAGCGACGCTGCGCACCAACTATTTCCAAGTGGATAGTAAAGGTGAGCCTAAAGAGTACCAGTCATTCAAGCTGAACCCTCATCTGATTGCCAACATACCTAAGCCACGGCCTATGTTTGAAGTGTTCGTATATTCAACACGGGTTGAGGGTGTGCATCTTCGCGGTGGTAAAGTGGCCCGTGGTGGGTTGCGTTGGTCAGATCGTCTTGAGGATTACCGGACTGAGGTATTAGGTCTGGTAAAAGCACAGCAAGTTAAAAACGCGGTTATCGTTCCGGTAGGGGCTAAAGGCGGGTTTGTTGCTAAATGTTTACCAACCGACGGCACTCGAGATGAGTGGTTAGCTGAAGGGATAGCAAGCTATAAAACCTTTATCCGCGGCCTGTTAGATCTGGCAGATAATTTGAAGGCGGGCCAAGTCGTTCCGCCAGAAAACGTTGTACGCCTTGATGCGGATGATCCTTATCTGGTTGTAGCCGCTGACAAAGGAACCGCGACTTTTTCGGATATAGCGAACGAGATTGCTGAGTCCTATGGCTTCTGGTTAGGCGATGCGTTTGCTTCTGGAGGCAGCCAAGGTTATGACCATAAAGGCATGGGTATTACAGCACGTGGCGCATGGGAATCAGTGAAGCAGCACTTCCGCGAGTTAGGTGTGAATACCCAAACGGATCCGTTTAGCGTGGTCGGTATTGGTGATATGGCCGGTGACGTGTTTGGTAATGGTATGTTGCTATCCGATAAGATTCGTCTGGTAGCTGCCTTTAACCATATGCATATCTTCATTGATCCCAACCCCGATGAAGCAAGCAGCTTTATCGAGCGGCAGCGGATGTTTGCACTGCCCCGCTCTAGCTGGGCTGATTATAACGCAAGCCTCATCTCTGAAGGTGGGGGTATCTTCTTGCGATCAATGAAGTCGATTGTGATTACTCCGCAGATGAAGAGTCGTTTTGGCATTACCGAGGATAAACTTTCACCTAATGAATTGATCTCTGCATTATTGAAAGCACCGATTGATTTGTTGTGGAATGGCGGTATCGGAACTTATGTAAAAGCGTCCTATGAAAATCACACTGATGTCGGTGATAAAGCCAATGACGCACTGCGCGTCAATGGTAATGAGCTGCGCTGCAAAGTGATTGGTGAAGGGGGTAATCTCGGGTTTACCCAGCTTGGACGTATCGAATTCTGTCAGCATGGGGGTGCTTGTAATACGGACTTTATTGATAACGCTGGTGGCGTTGACTGTTCTGACCATGAAGTAAACATCAAGATATTGCTCAACGAGCGTGTAGCCGATGGTGACTTAACGATTAAACACCGGAATGACCTGTTACGTAAAATGACAGATCAGGTCGCGGTGCAGGTGTTGCGTAGTAATGATAAACAAGCGCGCGCGCTCAGTTTAGCTTTAGGACATGCAAAAACCTCGTTGGATGAATATGTCCGTTTGATGAACCGTTTAGAGGCGGATGGCCGCTTAGACCGTGCTTTAGAGTTCCTACCTAATGATGAGCAGCTCACTGAGCGACAGAAAAATCATCAAGGGCTGACTCGCCCTGAGTTGTCGGTACTAATCTCCTATACCAAGGCCGAGTTGAAAGAGCGTCTAACACACTCATGGATTACTGATGATCCGTTCGTCAAAAATGAGATCAAAGATGCGTTTCCTGAGATGTTGGTTGAACGTTTCCCCGAAGCGGTACAAGCACATCAATTGAAGAAAGAGATCATAGCCACTCAGATTGCCAACTCTATGGTCAATCACATGGGCATCACCTTCACCAATCGGATGATGGAAACAGCGGGTCAAGGTGCGGATCAGGTAGCCGTTGCGTATCTTGTGGCGCGGGAAGTGTTCCAGTTCCCTGCCCTTTGGGCTCAAATTGAGGCACTGGACAATCAGGTGCCAGCCGATTTACAGCGCCGCATGATGGTGGATCTGCTCAGATTGATGCGTCGGGCCAGTTACTGGTTCCTGCGGAATGTCTGCAATCGAGGTTGCTTCGAAGTACAGACTGTTATTGATCGCTTTAAACCCGCGGTGGTTGAGATCAGTGGTTCATTAGCTGACCTCCTCTCAGGCGATTTAAAAGCGCAGTGGGAGCAACAGCAGCAGAAACTGATAGAGATCGGTGTACCGCAGGAGCTAGCTTCAAGAATCGCTTGTGCAGAACGTCTATACGCATCTTTAGCGATCAGCGAGGTTGCGGGTGAAGCCAATACGTCTCTGATGAATGCTGCGGAAGTGGACTTTGCGTTAGGTGAACGCCTACAGCTAGATTGGGTCAGCGAGAAAATTCGTGAAATGGAGCCACAGAACCATTGGCAGCTACTAGCGAGAGAGGGCTTTAACGAGGACTTGAATGCTCAGCAGAGTCATCTTACGCGCTCAGTACTAACGAGTGATAGTGAACTCGAAGGTATCGCACTAGCGAATAGCTGGTTAGCGAAAAATGAACAGGGATTGAAACGCTGGGAACGCGTGCTCGCTGATCTTAAAGCGACCCCGCAAGCTGATAGCGCTACGTTTACCGTAGTTATCCGTGAGTTAACGGAGCTGTCAAAGAATCTTTAATCTCTATCCGTTATTCGGGTAATGAAAGGGCTCAGTTGAGCCCTTTTTTTACTTTAACTTTGGCTGTGCGTTGATTTGTTACAATGAAGTGGAGAAAGGAGGATTGGTTTTAACGTAAGAATCCCCTATATTGCCCGCACTTATCTTATTGTCTCTTGGTACTTGTCATGCTGTTTTATAAAAAATCCGATAACCGGTTTGAGGTGCTTCAAGACGAGTTTGATGCACTTTCGAAGCAATATGAAAACGTCTGTGAAGAAAACCGTGCTTTAAAGCAGCAATTGGCTGAACAACATAGTAGCAAAGACGATAACCACGAAGAGCAGCAGCGCATCTGTCTATCTTGGGTGAAAGGGTCGCAGTTGGTTACGGATGTGAGAGATACTATTGCTCAGACTGCAACAGAGTTACATGCTGAAAAGAGCTCGTTGAATGATTCCATGAGTATCTTTAGCGAAACTCAAATCGCCGTCGACAATATTCTTGATCGCGTCCAGACCATCCAGACCAATTCGGATCTATGTAACACTCGTGTTGAGGGGCTGTTAGATGTCTCTCAGCAGATCGAAAAGTTCGTCCTTGTGATTCGAGGTATATCGGACCAGACCAACCTTCTAGCACTCAATGCCGCTATTGAAGCCGCCCGTGCGGGAGCCGCTGGACGAGGTTTTGCTGTGGTTGCTGATGAGGTGCGTAATCTGGCCAAAAAGGCCAATGAAGCCAGCCAGCAGATCGCGGATCTCGTTAAAACCATAGCTGAACAAACCAAGAAAGCGTCTAGCGATATACAACAGGTACAGAATACGAGTTCAGATGTCGTCGCCTCAGCGGAGCAGATTCGGGTAGGCGTATCACAGGTTGTTGATTTGTCCGAACAGATGCGCGGAGTTATAGGCCGAAGTTCTACAGAGTCCTTCATCCAAACGGTAAAGTTAGATCATATCATTTGGAAAAATAATGTTTATAAACTCCTGATGAGTCGAGAGGAAGATAGCCATCACCAGAATTTGGCTGACCACACATCCTGCCGTCTAGGTCAGTGGTATTATGTTGGAGAGGGTCAGAACCTATATAGCAATCTGCAAAGCTTTGCGCGTATAGAAAAGCCCCATGCCAACGTCCATAGTTTTGGTTTGAAAGCGGTGAATTCGGCATCCCAGGCCGATATGTCACAGGCATTGCGCTATCTAGCCGAGATGGAAAAATCGAGTTTTGAAGTGGCAAGCCTGCTATCAAAACTTAGCCATGAAATAGAGGAATAAGCAGGAGAGGATGTTGAGAGAGCTTTATCAAGGCGCTTGGTAATGCTTGTCTTTATCTTGTGCTAAGGTTTAATCAACCTCTTTGAAAGCAACGGTAAGCGCATGATTCAGGAAATAACGGAAAAGCTCTTCTCCGATACGCCCAGCGAAACAATTTACCACTACACGACCTTTTCTGGCTTGATTGGTATCGTTTCAAGCGGTGCGTTATGGGCCAGTGATATTCGTTATATGAATGATTCAGCAGAGTTGAATCATATGGTCACCTTGCTACGCGAGGAGGTCGATGAGCGTATTACCTTAGGTCATCCGAATCCTAAACTGTTGAACCAATTTTTGGATTGGATTAATGGTCGGGTAACGAATGGACATATGCTGTTTGCAGGCTCATTTCGCGCCAATGGTAATCTGTTGAGCCAGTGGCGCGGTTATAGTGAAATTGGCAAGGGTGTCAGCATCGGCTTTGATCCCGCGGTGATCACCAGCTGTGCGCGTAAGCAATCTTTTATGGTGGGTAAATGCATCTATGATAGACGCCAGCAACGAAGCTTAATTCAGCAAGTGGTTAATGCGGTGGAAGATTTAGCCGCAACCGCATGTGAGGATCACGGCTGTCGTGAGGCACGCGTTTTTGCCAGCGTATTTGAGCAGATAGAAAGTGATCTTCTGCGTATAGCAGCGATACTTAAGCACCCTTCGTTTGAAGAGGAAGCTGAATGGCGAATTGTTTCACCGGTGGTGACCAACTTTAAAGATCCATCTGTCCACTATCGCGAAGGAACCTCCATGCTGGTGCCTTACTTCCGCTTCTCACTCGTCCCTCCCCGTTTCGAAAAGCCCGTTATTCAGCATATTTTCTTGGGGCCG
>DAIRSP010000014.1:0-33095 GCA_036804365.1 Neptunomonas sp.
TCAGGCGTACTGTGTGAAGAGGTGCGCATTCTACAGACACCTGATTTAGAGTCAACCGAAATCAGCAAAAAAAACACAATAAAACTTACAATTATCTCTTATTTCTGACTTATTGATCAGTTTTTGAACTAATCCTAGACCAAAGCCTTTCCGAAAACGCAATAGCTAGAAATAGACCATACAGTATTGCATCTATATAACTCGCTCTGATCATCCAGATAATATGAATCATTGCTAAAATTGCGACCAAGTAAACCACTCGATGCAACTCCATCCATCTTTTACCTAATCGCCTCTGCGCATTTTTTGTTGAAGTAACAACCAGCGGCAACATTAAAACCAATGCCAACATCCCGACCACAATATAAGGCCGCTTTGTCATTTCGGTTATCAACAAGTCGACCCTCATACCTACGATGAAAATACCAAATGCCACGAAGTGCATTACTAGGTAGAAGAATGCATATAAACCCAACATTCTCCTGAAATGCATTAACCACTTGATTTTCAAACGCCGCCTTATCGGAGAAACAAACAGGCTTAACCATAAAAAAATTGCAGCCCAAATACCTAATGTCTTTACAATCTCTTTTGCTGGATCAGCACCTAATTGACCCTCTACAGCATCAAGAGTTAGCAAAAATAGTGGAACTAGCGATATTAAGAATACAAGAAGCCGTAATAGCCAGACAGGCCTGCCTTTTTCTATCAATACCACTTTTTCAAATCCAAACCCGTATATAAAGATGCCACTTGATCGGCATAACCGTTGAACGGCATAGTATCAATGATATCGGGACTAAATAGTGATGAGGGTAAACGACGCTCTGTTGCTTGAGACCAACGAGGATGATCAACCTTTGGATTTACATTAGCATAGAAGCCATATTCATTAGGCGCAGACAAATGCCAACTCGTCATGGGCATCTCTTCGGCAAAGCGAATCTTCACAATAGATTTAATACTTTTAAATCCATACTTCCAAGGAACCACTAGTCTTAGGGGTGCGCCATTTTGAGGCGGCAAAGCCTGCCCATAAACCCCGACTGCAAGAAATGCCAGTGGATGCATAGCCTCATCTATTCTCAACCCTTCTACATAAGGCCACCGCAGAGTACTAAAGACACTTTCCTGCCCCGGCATTTGCTCAGGATCATGCAGGGTTGTGAACTCTACATACTTTGCATTTCCATTAGGCTCGAATCGTTTCAACAGGTCTGCTAAAGGCACGCCCATCCACGGAATCACCATAGACCAAGCTTCTACACACCTTAAACGATAGACCCTTTCCTCCAGATTATAAGGTGATATTAAATCCTCTAATGCAAACACACCTGTTTTCGCCGCTTCGCCTACAACCTCTACCTGCCAAGGGTCACTTTTAAATGCCTGCGCCTTACGACTTGGGTCTTGTTTCCCAAGACCAAATTCATAAAAGTTATTATGTGTAATGACATTAGGGTAGGGAGCCGGCTTTTCAGAGATAGAATAAACATCATTCCTTTGAGCTGCGGCGATTAGCGGCTGAATCCATGTGGGGCCAGGATATGTCGGCCAACTTTCTTCAAAAGAATAGGGAGTTAAGGCTGAAGCCACGCCACTCGTTAAAGCAGCCGTCGCACCTAGCATTCCTTTCATAAAGGTGCGCCGTTGTTGATAAACTCTTTCAGGAGTTATTTCAGAGTTTTTTATCTGTTTAGATGACTTTATAATCATTCTTCCGCCCGCCCGTGATCTCTTTTTGTTTTAGACAAACAGCGGAAGAATAATTCAATTCAACCGCATTAAACTTTTTTACGTTTACGCCATAACCAGAAAAACGGACCCGTAGCCCCATACACTAAAAACAGCACCCAAAGGAACAACGCTGGCTCTATCGATATAACACCAACCACTAATACGATGCCTGCAAGAATTACAAAAGGCACCTTACCCTTCAAATCCACATCTTTGAAACTGTAATAAAGTGCATTGCTCACCATCAAAATCCCCGACAAAGCTACATATAGGGCAATTGCATAGGCATAGGGTGATGGATCTATACCATGACTTGTTGCAGCCCACACCAAACCCGCAACTGCGGCAGCGGCGGCCGGTGATGGCAAGCCAATAAAGTAGCGTTTATCTACAGAGCCTATTTGAGTGTTAAAGCGCGCCAGGCGCAAAGCAGCTCCTGCCACATAGATAAATGCTGCAAACCAACCAACTTTACCTATATCACCCAATACCCAACTGAAAGTCAC
Source organism: Neptunomonas sp. (assembly GCA_036804365.1). Taxonomy (GTDB): domain Bacteria; phylum Pseudomonadota; class Gammaproteobacteria; order Pseudomonadales; family Balneatricaceae; genus Neptunomonas. The sequence continues at coordinate 2,244 of DAIRSP010000014.1, forward strand.
TAGTGCAGGGGCAACACCAAATGAAACCATATCTGATAATGAATCATATTCGGCACCAAATGCACTGGATGTATTGGTCATACGCGCCACACGACCATCCAACCCATCAAACAACATTGCTACGAAAATTGCGATGGCGGCCGCCTCAAACTGACTGTTCATGCCCGCTACCACTGCATAAAAACCTGAGAATAGCGCGCCTGTTGTGAAGAGGTTGGGCAGGAGATAGATACCTCTTCGTGGCTTACCTGCTACTTCATTATCTGAATCATCTTCACAACAATTTTTTTGGTCTTCAGTCATAACACCACTACTTATTCAAAGAATGTATTTCTATTCTACCCTGCGCATCTAAGCGAAGGTAGGCTATCAAGCAAACAATGCATTAATGTCACATGTTGCTTCAACCCCTAACTTTTGCTGATACTGCTGCAACCAAGCGCTTGCTGACTCCCTGCCCGCCTGTTTTAAGCACACCAAAAAACTCGCGCGGGTATCAAATGCACTGTATCTATCCATACCCGCTAAAAGCACCTCGTCCTGAACAATATGAGTTCGCAGCCCCTTAATCCTTCGCTCTACGCTTCCCAGCACGATTCGCTTATCCTCAACCAAGGACTTAATCATCGCAATGGCTCGCATTTCACGCATAAATGTACTTTGAAAGCTCATTTCAGTCACACGAGCAGCAATTGCCTCCGCCGTCACCGGCAACTCATCTCTATTCAGAGGCTGCAATAGCACTATAACAACATCATCTGCATCACAATCATAAACTAAAGGAAAGATCGCTGGATTCGCGGAAAACCCCCCATCCCAATAGTGCTGTCCTTCTATCTCCACAGCTCTATGAATAGTAGGTAGACAAGCAGAAGCTAACATATGTTCAACTGCCAACTCACTTTCACGAAATATTTTTAACTTACCACTGTTTACTTCGGTTGCCGCAATAAACAACTTAAAGGGTACACTTTGTTGCAGGGACTCAAAATCAACGAGCTTAATTAATAGATCGCGTAATGGATTCAGATCTAAAATATTCACATCATAGGGCGATACATAGCGCATTGTATTGAGCCACCACTTGGTCGCTGAATGCTCCCAACTACCCGAAAGCAGCTTGCTTTTATCATTTCGCGCGATGGCCATCCAAAACTCTGCCAATTTATCACGCGCGCCCTCTCTACCATTCAACCGCCATCCCTCAGCAAACATTAAAGCATTCATTGCACCCGCACTTGCACCACTCAGGCCCTCAACGCTCAGCCACGTCTCCTCAAGCAGTCGGTCTAACACACCCCAAGTAAAAGCACCATGGGCACCCCCGCCCTGCAACGCTAAGTTAATCTTAACGGATTTCATCATTGTCACCCTTGGTGGTTAAATTGTGCGCTGCACAAAAACTAGCATAGTTCTGTGTGATTCAGCCAGTCCCTACGAAAGAGTTAGACACTAAGATTTATTCATTAGACAAATAAACGCTCAACCTCCTGACACACAAAAGGTCTTCCCGTTTGATTAAGCGCTACACCAGTTACTAATGCCTCAACACAGACCTTCTGATCACTTAAGCGAATAATTTTTTGGTGAAAACCAAATTTCAATTTACTTAAACGCTCGACCAACACCTCGATACAAAACTCATCACCACTCTTTAAAGAGTTTTTATAATCTATCTCTGATCTAGTCACGACCAAATGAATTCCCTGCTCGGTTAGTGCAGCGAAATCCACCTTTTTACTCAGCAAGAACTCATGCCGCGCATGTTCTAGGTAGTTAAAGTAGACACCATTATTAACAATACCCTGCATGTCTAGCTCGTAATCTCTTACCTTCAATGTCAATCTAAACATAACCACCCTTTCCTATTTATCCAGCAAGGAGACGATATATTGGCAAGCCTCCCCCAAATCACTAACCTCCACAACTGCTGCTGAAAAATCGTGATTCTCTGAAAACTCGTTACGTATCGCGATAACAGGTATACCAGCTGCAGCCGCGGCGCGGACACCACTTTGAGTATCTTCAATCGCAACACACTGATCAGGCTCAACATTCAAACAGGCTAGCGCCTTTCTATAGCTATCTGGGTAAGGCTTATTTCTGGTTACATCATCGCCCGTCACCACACAGCCAAAATAATGTGACCAACCATGCTCGCGCAAAGAAGCTTCGATGCAGAATCGCTGAGACCCACTCACTAACGCCAACGCAACCTTATCGAATAGCCCCGTCAAAACTTTGGTGGCTGACTCCACTGCCGGAAAGGCTGTATGCGATAAATATTCGGCCGTATGAGCTAGCTTTTTGGCGACTAATGTATCGCGATCAACACCTAAGCCCCGTAAAGCAATTAAGATCTCGGCATTCTCTTCAGCAGGCACGCCCAAAAGTTGTGTCCAATACTCTTCATCCGTGACATAACCACCATAAGGCTCAACCGCTTTGCGCCACATAGCCAAGTGCGTAGGTTCCGAATGCACTAGCGTCCCATCATGATCAAATAATACGGCTTTTAATCTCTTCATTTGTCCTCCATTTCTGTATTACAGACATAAAAAAACCGCTCAGTGTGAGCGGTTTTTTTGAACCTGACTAACTTAAAGGCTCAACACCTTCTCGCCACGCGCAATACCAGAGACACCAGAACGAACGACTTCCATGATACTACTCGTACCTAGCGCATCAATAAAGGCATCCAATTTAGCACTCGACCCTACCAACTGAACAGTATAAGTATTGGGAGTGATATCAATAATTTGGCCACGGAAAATATCCGCTGTACGCTTAACTTCCGCACGAAACGCGCCAGAAGCTTTGTACTTAACCATCATGAGTTCACGCTCAATATGCTCGCCTTCAGTCAAGTCGACGACTTTAACCACATCGATCAACTTATTGAGCTGTTTTGTAATTTGCTCAACAACGCGATCATCACCAATAGTTGTAACCGTCAAACGAGACAATGTCTCATCATCGGTAGGAGCAACCGTAAGTGACTCAATGTTAAAGTTACGCTGAGAAAACAATCCAACTACACGGGACAACGCTCCCGGTTCGTTCTCAAGAAGAACAGAAATGATATGGCGCATCGATTAAGTCCTCTCCGTTTTGCTCAACCACATATCGCGCATCGAACCACGCGGTACCTGCATTGGATAGACATGCTCAAATGGATCAACAGCGATATCCATAAATACCAAGCGATCTTTTAATGAGAAGGCTTCCGTCATAGCGGCTTCAAGATCAGCATATTTATCCACTTTCATGCCAACATGACCATAAGACTCAACCAACTTAACGAAGTCAGGCAGTGACTTCATGTAAGATTGCGAGTGACGAGACTCATAGTTCATATCTTGCCACTGACGAACCATACCTAATGACTGGTTATTCAAGCAGATAATTTTTACCGGAATATCATACTGCTTACAGGTAGAGAGCTCTTGAATATTCATCTGAATACTTCCCTCACCTGTTACACAGGCAACGTCCGCTTCAGGGAAATTCATTTTAACACCCATCGCTGCCGGCAAACCAAAGCCCATTGTTCCCAAACCACCGGAGTTAATCCAACGATTCGGCTTGTTGAACTTATAGTACTGAGCAGCAAACATCTGGTGCTGACCTACATCAGAGCAGACATAAGCATCACCGCGTGTCACTTTACTCAGCATTTCTATAACTTGTTGCGGCTTCATCAATGCAGAGTCATCCGTTAAGAAACGACCGCCATGACGCTGACGCCAGTCATCAATCTGCTTCCACCACGCCTTGATAGCCGCTTCATCAGGCATCTTCTTACTTGACTTAGTCAGTTGCAGCATTTCTTCAAGGACAGCTTTTGCTGTACCTACGATCGGCACATCAGCACGGATAGTTTTGGAAATAGATGCTGGATCGACATCAATATGTATAATTTTTGCGGTTGGACAGAACTTATCCACACCATTGGTAACACGGTCATCAAAACGCGCACCGATGGCCAAAATCAGATCACTATGATGCATAACCATGTTGGCTTCGTAGCTACCATGCATGCCAAGCATGCCGATAAACTGACGATCAGTACCAGGATAACCACCCAGACCCATCAAGGTATTAGTGACAGGGAAGTTTAGTAACTTCGCCAACTCTGTCAGCTCTGCACTTGCATCCCCCATAATAACGCCACCGCCACTATAGATAACCGGGCGTTTTGCGCTCATGAGTAAGTCAAACGCTTTTTTGATCTGACCACTATGACCTTTGGTCACAGGGTTGTATGAGCGAAGCTTCACCTGCTTGGGAAAAACGTATGGAAAACGGTCTGTAGGCGTTGTCATATCCTTAGGGATATCTACCACGACTGGACCTGGGCGACCAGTTTCAGCGATATGGAATGCCTTACGGATCACTTCAGGTATATCTTCTGCTCGGCGAACACTGAAGTTATGTTTCACGATAGGACGAGAGATACCTATCATATCCGTTTCTTGGAAGGCATCCTCACCGATCAAGTGACTCATCACCTGACCCGTAATAACGACCATTGGAATCGAATCCATATAAGCCGTAGCTATACCTGTGACCGCGTTAGTTGCACCTGGACCTGAGGTCACGAGCGCAACACCCGCTTTACCGGTTGCGCGCGCATAAGCATCCGCCATATGTGTTGCAGCTTGCTCGTGGCGCACTAAGATATGCTCGACTTCATCCTGCTGGAAAATTGCATCATAGACATGCAACAAGGCTCCACCCGGATAGCCATATATATATTTCACACCCTCATCACGGAGAGCGCGAACAACCATTTCTGCGCCTGATAGTAATTCCACTTTATTACCCTCTAATCGACACCGACCCCGTCGGCGAATAAAACAGTTCAGAGATTCTGCAAGATGAACATGTTCAAGCCGCTGTGCGATGATGACGCGAAAACAGCGGTAACCATAAGCACTCCAAGTGCACGGTCCATGTTCGGATGAATGCAGGCAAAGGATCGACTTGGCCGGCAGACCTTCTGAGACTTAAGCTGGGTAGCGCTTAGTTTCGTCGCCTGTTTCGGGGTTCCCTACTGCAAACGAACGAAGAAAATAGCGCCGCATTCTCTCATTTCACCCCTAAAATTTCAACTAAAGGAATACAGTTTGCATACAGCTGATGCACATAAACAAAAGTCGAGTTATATTGTTAACAAAGAATACGAAAGGAAGACCCCTATGAGCGTATCAGAGATCAAAAATAAAGAACGAGTTATCAAAGAGCTCACACTTTTTATCCGTAAAGTTTTCTGCGAACCAGAAATCTGCACCATTGCAAAAGACATTGCACGCAAGCACTTGAAATCACCGAATGCAAACGTACTCATCGCTGATGAATTATCAGCGATGACTAACGTTAAAATTCCTATCGAACACAGTGAAGCGGATGTACTTTTCCTCGAACTTTTGAAGGATATAGTGGAAGACGAAACAGCACTCTACTAAAGATTACTCGGGCACGAGCCACTCACTGCGTGGCTCGGCAGCACCATTTTTAGCCAACACCTGCTTCAACCAAGGCATAGTTGCGTTGACTGTCTGATCCAACTGCCAAGGCGGATTAATCAACAACATTCCGCTGCCAAACATGCGCTCAGTGTCACTCCCTTGTACATAAAGCTCCGATACAAAAATATTACGAATGCCTGACCGTTTTATCTCTGCCAACATCTCCTTATGCTGCCCTGCCTTCAAAATTGGATACCAGATAGCAAAAGTACCATTCGGCCAAAGTGCATGTATTTTCTTAAGATACTTTGCAGTTTGCTGATATTCGGACTTTACTTCATAGGATGGATCAATCAAGACCAATCCGCGATTGGGCTTGGGAGGCATGAGAGATAAAACGCCTTCATAACCGTCTCGGTGATGAACGGCCACTTGAGCATCCCTTTTGAAAGTCTGCTTGACCCGCTCATACTCTGCGGGGTGCAGCTCCATAATAGCAAGCTTATCGCTTTCCCTTGCCATCTGAGCAGCAATCAGCGGGGAACCCGGATAGTGCTGCAACTGGCCATCAGGATTCACACTTTTGATCTGATCAAGATATCCCGTGAGCGCTTTGGGAACAGAGGTCGCTAGCCAAAGTTTCTCAATACCCCACTGATATTCGCCAGTCTTTTGCGCTTGGGGGTCAGTCAAATCATAAAATGCCGCACCGCCATGCGTTTCCAAATAACTCCAAGGTTTAGGCTTACGATTTAATGCCTCTAACAGCAATACTTGGATGGCATGCTTATGCACATCCGCAAAATTTCCGGCATGAAAGCCATGTTGATAACTAAGCACTGGCCTATCCTTTTAGGTTCATAATTAAGCCTATTATCGCTGCCATATCCCCTACGCAAAAGGTATAATCACCCACTTTTATCATTATTTGTATTTTCTCTATGCCACAAGCAGCTCAAGAGTCACTATTTTCCAAGCGCAAGCGCATCCCTTGGTTAATAGGCATTAGCATTTTTTTCTTGATGATTATCGCCGTAGATAAGATCGTCGGTTGGCAATCAGTGCTGCAACAATGGCAATCAGTTCCCCTATCCACCCTCTTACCATCACTATGTCTATTTGCTGCCAGCTATCTGCTTCGAGCATTACGCATCTATGATATGTGCCTACCTAATTTAAAAGGCCGCTTTATCGCAATACTTAAACTAAGTGTGCTTCATCTGTATGCGAATAACATGTTACCCATGCGCTTAGGTGAAGGGCTGTTTCCCATTTTGATGAAACGCTATTTTGCCGTCGGCTGGGGTGAAGGTTTTGCACGGCTGATTTGGATACGGGTTTTAGATTTATTAATCGCTGGCGCCATGCTAGCGATCACTTTTAGCTACTTTTTTCCTACGCTCGCCATGGTGAGCAGCTTGGTAGGGCTAGTTACCCTTTGCGTACTTTTTTGGCTGTATAAAGCGAAAGGGCGCCGCTGGATGGAAGCCCATACCTTTTATCCTAAAATTGAACCTATGATTAACAAGCTCAGATTGGCAGCCCCTCAAAATAAAGCGCAATTTGCCCGCGCGGTTCTCTGGACCTTTTTATCTTGGGTCTGCAAGCTTGCGTCATTGGTTATGATTACCTGTGCATTACAAAACTTTGCGCTCTTCGAAGCACTCGCAGGTGTCTTGGGCGCCGAGCTGAGTAGCATCTTGCCGATACATGGCGTGGCAGGCAGCGGAAGCTTTGAAGCTGCGTTTATGGCAGGTTTAGCGCCCATTGGTTTAATCACAGCAGATGCATTAGGTTTAGCGGTTAACCTACATTTGTTTATACTAGGGGCAACATCCCTATTTGCCCTACTTTGCTTTTGGATTCCTGTTGCTAAAGCAACTCGTGAGGAGATCACCCCATGATAGAACAAACAGACAACCAAACTTCTGCACAAGATGCAGTTGAGTCAGCTAAAGCCAACCCATGCAGCCAAAGCCTGTCTGTTGTTGTTCCCTTCTATAACGAAGAAGAGAATATCAAACCCTTTATGGAAGAGGTGCATGCTGCGCTTAAAGATTACCCAGGCAAATGGGAGCTCATTGCAGTTAATGATGGCAGCAGCGATAAGACAAGAGCTGAGCTAGACAAAGCGGTCGCAGAGTATGGATCTCACGTACATGCGATCCACTTCGCTCGAAACTTTGGCCAAACCGCTGCAATGCAAGCGGGCATTGATGCCGCACGCGGTGATGTTATCGCTACGCTCGATGGTGACTTACAAAACGATCCAGCCGACATTCCTAAGCTCATCATTGCACTTGAAGAGCGTGATTTGGATATGATTAGCGGCTGGCGCAAAGATCGCCAAGACGGCGCGATTAATCGCAAGCTACCTTCACGTATTGCCAACTGGCTGATTCGCAAAAATACCGGCGTTTATGTTAATGACTACGGTTGTAGCTTAAAGGTGTATCGCTCATGGGTGATTAAACAGGTTCACCTGATGGGAGAGATGCATCGCTTTATTCCTGCTTGGGTTGCATGCATCACCTCGCCTGATCGTATCAGCGACATGCCGGTTAATCACAGAGCTCGTCAGTTTGGAACATCAAAATACGGTATTTCTCGCACGATCCGCGTTATTTTAGATTTACTCGCCGTTTTTTTCTTTATGCGTTTCTCTCGCAGACCTGGACACTTTTTTGGCTCAATTGGTCTATTTTTAGGTCTGGTAGGCGGTCTAATTCTTACCTATCTATTCGGCATCAAGGTTTTTTTAGGCGAGGATATCGGCAATAGACCCCTGCTATTCACCGGTATTTTATTTGCTATGACTAGCGTTCAGTTAGTTACCACAGGAGTCTTGTCCGAAATACTCACGCGCAACTCAACACCTGTTAACATGCCCGTAAGACCTTCGAGCAATCAACCTGCAGAGAGGGGCTGGTGTGAGTAACACCCTTCCAATTCAGAGGTCTTTAAGACTCCTGACAGCGACACCCGTTCTGGTCATACTCGCCCTCGTCAGTGCATTTGGCTATGCTGCTTGGTTGCCGCTGTTTGACCTAGACGAGGGCGCATTCACTACGGCTACTCGAGAAATGCTAGAAACCGGGAATTGGGTATCCACCTATATGAACGGCGTGCCTCGCCATGATAAGCCGATACTGATTTATTGGTTACAGGCGATTAGCGTCTCCAGCTTTGGCTTAAATACCTTAAGTTTACGCCTACCCTCCTGCTTAGCTGCACTGGGTTGGATCTGGATTAGCTATCAATTTGTCAAAGAGTTCCGCAGCGAGATAGAAGCACGCCTTATGGTCTGGCTATTAGCTGCGCTCCCTTTGGCAAGTATTATCTTTAAAGCGGCTATTGCTGACGCATTACTTAACTTTTTACTCTGCGCTGCTTTTTTTGATATCTATCGTTACTACATCAAAGCAAATAGCAGAACCCTTATTCGGATCAGTATCTGGCTCGGGTTGGGATTCCTGACTAAGGGGCCTGTGGCCTGCGCATTACCCTTAGCTGCAAGCTTGGTACTTTTTGCTTCCGAAGGTCGCTTTAAAGATTGGCTCAGAGCCCTATTTAACCCCATTAGCATCCTGATTTTCGTTGCGATCGTCTTACCTTGGCACATTGCCGTTTATCTTGATCAGGGCTGGGCCTTTTTCAAAGGTTTTTACCTTAAACATAATATTGATCGATTTAGCAGCACGATGGAAAGTCACGGTGGTAACCCGTTTTACTATCTGGTGCTTTTACCGCTATTACTCGCGCCCTTTTCTGCATTGATAGGGCCAGTGATAGCTACCTTAGTTAAGCAACGACCTAAAGGGCTCGAACTCTATCTACTAACGTGGTTCTTGCTCGTCCTAGCGATTTTTTCATTCTCAAAAACCCAATTGCCTCACTACATTTTATACGGTGTTACCCCTATTCTCGTGTTGATGGCTCGTCATCTGCTGCAAGTTAAGCGCTGGTCCTTGGCTGCACCGGTACTACTCCTATGCGTATTTAGCTTATTACCTCTGTTGTTTGGCTACGCAGCCGACCAAGCTAACAAACCGTTTGATAAAGCCGTTCTCATGTTAGCTAATGAAGAATACACGGGGGTCTTTCCACTCCTATCCATCCTCGGTGTATTGTCCGCAATAGCCTTAGTAGTGTTGCATAAAATCAACTATGTCACTCGTCTATTAGCAGGCGCAGCGATAAGCATGCTGCTATTTAACTTTTTGTTACTCCCTCTGCTAGGGGCTGCTCAGCAAGAACCCGTTCGCGAAGCGGGGTTGCTTGCTAAGCAGCTGGGAGGCCCCGTCGTAAGTTACGGAATTAATATGCCGAGTTTTTCTGTATACAGAGATGCCATTGTTCCTAGACGGGAACCTAAACAGGGCGAGCTTGTCTTTACCCGTATTGATAGCCAGCAATCGCTATTAGACTTAAACCCTCAAATTCAGCCTAAAAAACTGTATGCAAAAGGTGGCATTGCGCTCTATCGCTATGAATAGACCTAAATTTTCTGATACACGCCCAAGACAAACTCTGTCGGACTTTCTCAGTCAGGCATCTGAGCAATGGCCAAAGCCTCAGAGCTTTGATCAAACCCTACTGAAAACAGCTATTGTTTTTGTTTTAATGGGCACCCTTTTACTCAGCATCAACGGCTTACAAACTGGCTTTTTTACCCTGCAAATGCTCAGCAAGATGTTGCCTGCCATTATCTGGGAGCATCTATCCTTTATGGGAGATACGCTAGTGATGCTGACTTTGGCATTGCTCCTCGCGTATCGCTACCCACATTTGCTATTTGCCCTGCTGCTAACGGCGTTAGTCGGTACGCTAATTACGCACGGCATCAAATTTTGGCTAATGACACCTCGCCCCCCAGCCGTGCTAGAGCCGGGAACCTTTCAACTGATTGGATCAAGCATTACCAAAAAGAGTATGCCCTCTGGGCATACCTTGACCGCTTTTGCTGCTGCGGGTCTCCTGACCCGACTCACCACTAATCATGCTTATCAATGGTTAATACTGATAGCAGCGGCTTTTATTGGTTGGTCACGCGTTGCCGTTGGCGTACATTGGCCTGCTGATGTCTGCATGGGTGCTGCCGGTGGCTTATTATCAGCCTGGATCGGCTTAAAGCTGGCCGATAGATGGCTACCTATTTTTGGTAAAGGCTTTTTCTTAACACTGCTCAGCATACACATCGGCTGCGCGATAGCATTAACCAGTTACGATGGTGGCTTTCCTCATACATGGATATTTGCCGTTGCGGCCTCTGCAATTAGTTTAGCGATACTCTATCAATCATTCAGCGCAGGACAGCTGTTGCCCACTTTCAACTTACGGAGAAGATAACATGCGATTTTTAGTGACAGGTGCGGCAGGCTTTATTGGCTTTCATGTTGCTCTACGTCTTTTAAAAGAGGGTCATACAGTTATCGGCTTGGATAATCTGAATGACTATTACGATCCTCAGTTAAAGCATGATCGGTTAGCGCTGCTTGAACCCTATGGTAAACACTTCCATTTTTATAAATGTGATTTGGCGGATAAAGAGGGCGTTGAAGAGATTTTTAAAACGCAGAACATTGAGCGTGTTATCCACCTTGCTGCTCAAGCAGGTGTTAGACACTCGCTGAACAAGCCCTTTGAATATGCGAGTTCAAACCTTGTTGGAATGCTCGTTATCTTGGAATGTTGCAGACACTTTAACGTTGACCATTTGGTGTATGCATCCTCAAGCTCCGTTTATGGTACCAACACAAAGATCCCATTCGCCACAACGGATGGCGTAAACCATCCAGCATCACTCTATGCGGCAACTAAGAAAAGCAATGAGTTGATGGCACATAGCTACTCGCACCTTTATAACATCCCGACAACAGGCCTTCGCTTCTTTACCGTCTATGGCCCATGGGGACGTCCCGACATGGCACCCATGCTGTTTGCGAGTGCTATCAATGAAGGCCGCCCTATCAAGGTATTCAACTACGGTAAGATGCGTCGTGACTTCACTTATATCGATGATATCGTTGAAGGGATTGTACGTATTCAAGCGATTGTGCCCAAAACCAACCCAGAATGGAGCGGCAAGGTAGACGAAAGCGCTGCACCGTACCGGATTTTCAACATAGGCAACAACCAACCCATCGAGCTGGAGTACTTTATTCAGCAGATTGAAACATCGATAGGTAAGGCTGCTATCAAAGAATATATGCCGATGCAGCCTGGAGATGTGGTGGAAACCTATGCCGACATTGATGATTTAAGCGCGGCCACCGGCTTCACACCCAACACCTCGATTGAGGCAGGGGTAAGCCAATTTATTAGTTGGTACAAAGATTACTTTAAGTGCTAGCGAACACTCGCAATATAAGTTGACAGGTGTGCCATCTTATCAGGGTCATCATCGACAAAGGTGACCTTGATATTGATAAAGGGTGAATTAATCGTTGCATCCACTGCCTGAACCATCTGTACAAAGCCGTTTACCCTCGCAACACTGTCACCGGATAACTGCTCGATATCCACTACCGCCTGATCCAACACCTGAGGAAACTTACCCTCATTTTTCACAACGATCATCACATCACGCAGGCTAAGATCTTTGATCGCACATTTAAACACCTCATTACGAACCCTTAGATGGGCCAAGCCCTTAGGCTTTGGCATATTTTTGGGAATCGGGGCGACATTCTCTTTTTCAAGCAACTTAGCCGCCTTAGCTTGCTTGGCGGAGTCCGGTGTTACCTGCTTGCCAAGCAGCTTGTTCATTTTATTGACTAGCTGCTCACTCGTAAAAGGTTTACCTAAATAGTCGTTTACACCCGCTTGAATCGCCTTGAGAACATACTCCCGCTCTCCTCGGCTTGTCACCATCACATACGGTGTCGACTTGTAGTTAGGCTGCGATCGCGTCCATTGCAACAACTCCAAACCACTCATTTGCGGCATTTCCCAGTCGCAAAGGATCATGTCAAACGATTCAGCCTGCATCAATGTTTGTGCTTCCTTTCCATTGAAGGCGGCTTTAATACTGAACGTAGGGAATGCCTCCGTTACAATTTTAGTAACGTGTTCGCATATAAACTTCGCATCATCTACGATCAGGATCTTCAAATTCTTCATTCATTTATCTCAAGTACAACAACACGCTTGGGTCAGCGATGCTATCCAATCTATCGCTGTAGCCTATCAACATAGGTCAAAATCTTATGATTCTCCACTAGTTAGACCCATGTTGCATAAAAAAAGCCCGCGATTAAGCGGGCTATCATTCAAGTTGGCGTTTAACGGAACACGAACTCTCCCGCTTCCACATCGACCGCAATCTGTTGTCCTGGCAGATACTTACCCGCTAAAAGCGATTGTGCTAACGGGTTTTCTATCCATTGTTGGATGGCGCGTTTTAATGGGCGAGCCCCATAAATCGGTTCAAAACCAACATCCACCAGTTTATCCATTGCAGTCGGCGTCAGGGTGAGTGTCAACTCCCGCTCAGCTAAGCGTTGACGCAAACGATCCAACTGGATATTGGCAATACCAGCTACCTGCTCTTTACGTAGGCTATGGAATACCACCACTTCATCGATACGATTAATTACTTCAGGTCTAAAGTGAGAACCCACTTCCTCCATTACCGCACGTTTCATCAACTCATAGTCATCATCGTCACTAAAGTTTTGGATCAGATGCGAGCCTAAGTTGGATGTCATCACTACAATTGTATTACGGAAGTCGACCGTACGACCTTGCCCATCCGTCAAGCGACCATCTTCAAGCACTTGCAGTAAAATATTGAACACATCGGGATGCGCTTTTTCCACCTCATCCAGCAACAGCACGGAGTAAGGTTTACGACGTACCGCTTCAGTTAAATAGCCGCCCTCTTCATAGCCCACATAACCTGGAGGCGCACCGATGAGTCGTGCGACAGAGTGTTTCTCCATAAACTCTGACATATCGATACGCACCATCGCTTCTTCTGTATCAAACAGATAGCTCGCGAGTGCTTTACAGAGTTCTGTTTTACCAACACCCGTAGGGCCTAAGAATAGGAAACTACCGTTAGGGCGGTTAGGATCTGCTAAACCTGCACGTGAACGTCTTACTGCATTCGATACAGCAACCACAGCTTCACTTTGTCCGACAACACGATGATGCAATGCATCTTCCATACGTAATAGTTTCTCGCGCTCGCCTTCCAACATTTTGCTAACAGGAATACCGGTCCAACGAGAAACAACCTCCGCGACCTCTTCTTCGGTTACCTTGTTACGTAACAGTTTATTTGTATCTTTACCTGCCTGTTCAGCTTCACTTGCTGCAGCAAGGCGCTTCTCTAATTCAGGAATACGGCCATACTGAAGTTCCGACATCTTTGATAGATCACCCACGCGGCGGGCTTGATCCATCTCGGTACGCGCTTGATCGAGTTCCTCTTTCACCTTCTGTGAACCTTGTAACGCTGCCTTTTCCGCTTTCCAGATCTCATCTAGATCAGCAAACTCACGCTCTAGTGTTTCTATCGTTCTCTCTAGCTCTTCACGGCGTTTTCGCGCTGCGTCATCCTTCTCTTTCTTCAGTGCCTCTCTTTCCATCTTCAACTGAATGATGCGGCGTTCTAAACGATCCATATCTTCAGGTTTAGAGTCCATCTCCATACGGATACGAGAACCCGCCTCATCGATAAGATCAATCGCTTTATCTGGTAATTGGCGATCAGTGATATAACGCTGCGATAGCTTAGCGGCGGCGATAATGGCTGAGTCAGTAATATCTACACCATGGTGAATCTCATAGCGCTCTTTTAGACCACGCAGGATCGCAATGGTATCCTCTTCTGACGGTTCATCCACCAGCACTTTTTGGAAACGACGCTCGAGTGCCGCATCTTTCTCTACATACTGACGGTATTCATCGAGCGTAGTCGCACCCACACAGTGCAGTTCACCACGCGCTAACGCCGGTTTCAACATGTTACCCGCATCCATGGAGCCTTCGCCTTTACCCGCGCCAACCATGGTGTGAAGTTCGTCAATAAACAGAATCACTTGTCCTTCCTGTTTAGACAGTTCGTTCAGAACCGCTTTTAAGCGCTCTTCAAACTCACCACGGAATTTAGCACCCGCAATTAACGCACCCATATCTAATGAAAGGACTTTTTTGCGCTTCAACCCTTCGGGTACTTCGCCATTAACGATACGTTGAGCCAAGCCTTCAACAATCGCGGTTTTACCCACACCCGGCTCACCGATTAAAACCGGATTGTTTTTGGTGCGTCGTTGCAAGACTTGGATAGTACGACGTATTTCATCATCGCGACCTATTACAGGGTCTAACTTGCCGGATTCCGCACGTTCCGTTAGATCAACACAATATTTATTCAGTGCTTGTCGGTTAGATTCAGCATTGGCGTCGTTCACGCTCTCTCCCCCACGCATATTTTCAATCGCTTGCTCAAGTTTGGCTTTGGTAACGCCCGCATCTTTTAACACCTTTCCAGCATCGGTTTTATCTTCGAGCATTACTAAAAGAATAGATTCGCTAGCGATATGTGTATCTTGTCGTTGTTGACGAGACTTTTCCGCTAGATTAAAGAGCCGGCTGATATTTTGTGAGAATTTAATATCACCGTCTGGACTAGCTATTTGAGGCAGTCTGTCTAATGCTAGATCAACCTGTCGCATTAAGTTCGATATGGAAACACCGATTTGCTCAAGCAAAGGACAAACAGAACTATCTTTCTGTTTCAGCAATGCAGACAAAAGATGGATCGGCTCTATCGTATTATGATCTTTCCCAATGGCTATCGATTGAGCTTCTAAGACTGCTGTAAGTAAGACGCGAGTAAATGTATCTTGATTCATAGACCTTTTATCTCCATTTAAGCAGCATGAAACCAGTTGGAACAACTCGTTAACTGCTTCTTCTATGAACCTAATATGGGGATCATCAATCCTGATTCAAGGCCACTTAGATTAAAATTTAACCAGTTGTGACCTAAATCAATATATAAACTATTTAGGACTAAACGCCCCTTACAGGACAAATACACAGCCTTGAATTATCATAGACTCCTTCTCTATCAAGCTAGGACTCCATCGTGACTCAACGTAATACGCCGAATTTAGGTGCCGCCATGAAACAACGCCGCAAAGCGTTGGGCTTGAATTTGTCACAGCTCGCTGAACTTTCAAGCGTGTCACGCTCCATGTTGTCAGAAATTGAACGAGGTAATGCAAATCCTACCTTTACGAACCTGTGGAATATCACCCAAGCCCTAGGGGTGAGTATTGATGAGCTCGCTCACAGTGCCAATGAAAACGCAGCCCCTTTAATAGAGAAACAGGATGCGATCAGTACACCAAGAATGCGCAGCGAGGATAAGGGTTGTGAATTAATTGCTTTGAATCCGATAGCTACCGCCACTGAATTCGAGTGGTATCAACTGATCATAAAACCGGGATGTGAATTGGCATCTGAAGCACATGTCAGAGGTACGATTGAACATCTGTCGGTCATCGAAGGGGAGTTACAGGTAGAGCTTGAGGAGGATGTGAGCAGTGTTGCTACCGTCGGCGATACTTTACGTTACCCAGCTGATCTGCAACACACCATCAAAAACAAGGGCGACCAAGCCGCCCGTGCTTTTTTAGTAGTGCATAAACATAAGGCGACCTAGTTCGCGCCCTGAATTACTCTTATCGAGAGTCACCCCAATCCAGAATCACTTTTCCCGACGCACCGGAGCGCATCATATCAAACCCCTGTTGAAATTCATCAACTGAGAAGCGATGGGTGATAATTGGGGTGAGATCTAAACCTGACTGAATAATGCTGGCCATTTTATACCAGGTTTCAAACATCTCACGACCATAGATCCCTTTGAGTACCAGTCCTTTAAAGATCACCTTACCCCAGTCAATCGCCACCTCCGATGATGGAATACCGAGCATCGCAACTTTACCGCCATGGTTCATGACATCGAGCATTTTGCGAAACGCAGGCGCAGAACCCGACATCTCCAATCCCACGTCAAAGCCCTCTGTCATTTTAAGATCGGCCATCTTTTGATCCAGCGATTGCTCGGCCACATTCACCGTGTGAACCACACCTAGTGAGCGAGCCAAATTGAGTCGGTACTCATTAATATCCGTCAAGACAACATGTCGTGCTCCCACATGCTTGGCTACCGCTGCGGCCATAATACCTATGGGGCCAGCACCTGTGATTAAGACATCCTCACCCACAAGATCAAACGATAAAGCTGTGTGGAGCGCATTACCAAACGGATCAAAAATCGCTGCGAGCTCATCCGATATATTATCCGGTATCTTGAACGCATTGACTGCCGGAATCGCCAAGTACTCGGCAAAGGCTCCCGCTCGATTCACACCAACGCCTTGTGTGTTGCGGCAGAGATGGCGGCGCCCTGCGCGACAGTTACGACAATGGCCACAGGTAATATGCCCCTCCCCTGAAACGCGATCGCCGATACTGAAACCTTCAACCTCACATCCGATCTCAACCACGGTACCTACATACTCATGCCCTATCGTCATTGGAACAGGTATCGTTTTCTGCGACCACTCATCCCAGTTATAGATATGCACATCGGTACCGCAGATAGCTGTTTTACGTATCTTGATCAAAAGATCATTGTGGCCGACAACCGGCTTTTCGGTCTCATGTAACCAAACGCCTTCTTGTGGATAAAGTTTAGCTAGCGCTTTCATTGTGCATCACCTGGAATAATGTTTAGGTCGCGTCCAATCTCGATAAAGGCACTGATCGCCTGATCTAATTGTGCTCGCGTGTGCGCAGCAGACATCTGTGTACGGATACGTGCTTGGCCTTTTGGCACTACTGGGAAAGAGAAGCCGACGACATAAATGCCTCTGGCTAACATACGATTCGCCATCTCCGCTGCTAAAGCCGCATCTCCTATCATCACTGGAATAATGGCATGGCCTGCACCGGCCAACGTGAAGCCGGCACTTTCCATTTGTTGGCGGAAATAGTTAGCATTCGTCTCAAGCTGATCACGCAGCGCTTTGCCTTGTTCAACAATCTCTAACGCCGCTAAGCTCGCTTGTACAATCGCAGGCGCTAAAGAGTTAGAGAACAGATAAGGACGTGAGCGCTGTCTTAACCAGTCGATCACCTCTTGTTTACCTGATGTATACCCACCTGATGCACCGCCTAATGCTTTGCCGAGCGTACCGGTTAAAATATCGACACGCCCCATGACTTCACAGTATTCGTGACTCCCACGACCGTTTTCACCCACGAAACCGACCGCATGTGAATCATCAACCATCACCAATGCGTTATATTGATCCGCTAAATCACACACTTTTTTCAGATTAGCGATCACACCATCCATTGAAAACACACCATCTGTTGCAATCAAACGCACGCGTGCATCTTGCGATTGCTGCAAACAGGCTTCTAACTCTGCCATATCATTATTCGCATAACGCAGGCGCTTGGCTTTACTTAGACGCACGCCATCAATGATGCTGGCATGATTCAGGCTATCGCTAATAATGACATCTTCGACATCCAGCAATGTCTCAAACAAACCACCGTTAGCATCAAAACAAGAGGAGTAAAGAATCGTATCTTCCATCCCTAAAAACTGACTTAACCGCGCTTCCAACTGTTTATGGATATCTTGGGTACCACAAATAAAACGCACAGATGACATACCAAAGCCATGCTCATCTAGCCCTTTTTTTGCGGCTGCGATTAATGCGGGATGATTAGATAAACCGAGGTAGTTATTAGCGCATAAATTGATCGCTTGCTGCTCCCCCTCTAACTCAATCGAGGAAGACTGTGCTGACACAATCGTTCGCTCAGACTTATATAAACCTTGCTGCTTTAACTCGGCAGCCTGAATAGCTAATTGCTTTAAAAAGTCTGAACGCTGCATACCCCACCTCTTTTATTCTAGTATTTGAGAAATAAATCCATCATATTGGAAAAGTGATAATAATTCAATATACGGGATTAAATTCTAGTAAAATAGATTACGAACACTTTTCAACCAATATCTGCTCTATAGCCGTAAGACCTAAAGCCAGATCAATGCCTTTATCCACCAGCCAGCGCTCACAGTAATAACTGTCCTGATAACGCGCACCGTCATCACATAGCAATGTCACGATACTGCCGGCTTGCCCATTTTTTCGCATCTCATTTGCCAAACGCAGCACTCCCACCATATTCGTACCTGTTGAACCACCAACCGGTCGACCTAACATGGATGTCAAAAAGTGCATGGCTGATAAGCTTTCCTGATCACTGACTTGAAACATGCGATCGACCACACTCGGAATGAAGGAGGGCTCTACCTTGGTTCGTCCAATACCTTCTATTAACGAACCATGCGAACACACAAGTTCGTTATCATTTTTCAGATATGCATCATAAAAAACCGAATGTTCAGGATCGACGACACACAACTCACTGGGTCGCTTCCAGTAATGCTGATAACGCAAATAGCGCCCTAATGTTGCGGATGTTCCTCCAGTCCCTGCACCGACAACAATCCAGCGAGGAATAGGAAATCTTTCACACGCCATCTGCTGATATATCGAATGTGCGATATTGTTATTACCTCGCCAATCCGTTGCACGCTCCGCATAGGTAAATTGATCCATGAAATGCCCCCCTAGCTCCGCAGCGATCTGCTTCGCCACTTGATGAACCTGTTTGGCTGGTGCTTCATGACACTGCCCTCCATAAGCAGCGATCTGATCAATTTTCTTTTTTGCGGTTCCTTCCGGTACCACTGCGATAAAGGGTAAGCCAAGCAACCGCGCAAAATAGGCTTCTGAAATTGCCGTACTCCCTGAGGATGCCTCGACTACTGGCTTGCCCTCTTTTAACCAACCATTGCACAGTGCATACAGAAACAGCGAGCGCGCTAAGCGATGCTTCAAACTCCCCGTTGGGTGAGTTGACTCATCCTTCAAATAAAGATCTATGTCCGGAAACTGTGGCAGCGCCAAGCGAATTAAATGTGTATCTGCCGAGCGGTTATATTCAGCTTCAATAGCCTTTACTGCGTTATCGACCCAATCTGATTGACTCATACCGTTCTCCTATGAATAAAGTGTAGTATGCGTACATCCGAGGAGAAAAATATTGCTATAATTTCCACTCAATATATAAAAATTAGAAAAGAATTCTAAAAAATGAAGACTATTGAGTTAGATACTATCGACCGGAGAATTTTAGACCGTCTTCAACGAGACTCAGAGATCAGCATTACTGACCTCGCAGAGAGCGTTGGTCTTTCAACAACACCTTGCTGGAGAAGAATCCAAAAGCTTCAAGACAAAGGAGTTATCAAGAAGAGAGTTGCGCTTTTAGACCCCGCAAGAGTGGGATTAAGCGTTTCAGTGTTTGTACATATTAAAACCCGTAATCATTCACAAGCTTGGTATCAAAGGTTTGCAGAAAAGGTAACCGGTTACGATGAGGTTGCTGAGTTTTATCGAATGAGCGGTGAATATGATTACCTGTTACGTGTCATTGTCGCCGACATTGCTGCGTTTGATAAGTTTTATAAACGCCTAGTAGAAGAGACACCGGATTTAACTGACATTACATCGAGCTTTGCGATGGAACAGATTAAATACACCACCGCATTACCCATTTTATAAGCACGGCTGCGCCTTAGGTCTTCCAGATAAGCGTCGCCATTCGCCCCGTTTGTGGCGTACGACGATATGAGTAGAAATTGTCTGCATCACTAAAGGTGCAATACTCTCCACCCGTGAAACGCTCTACGCCCGCTTGGAGAAGGCACGACCTAGCCAGCCCATACAGGTCAGCCATCCATTTATCTGGACTACGGCCTGCAACGAAAAAAGCGGCACTGTCTGGTGATTTATCGCAAAACTGCTGCTTTACCTCTGCACCCACTTCAAAAGCAGCGGGGCCTATTGCAGGCCCCAACCACACATCAACAGACTGAGGGTCTGGGAACTGAGCCAATGTATTTTTCAATACGCCTGAAACCAACCCACGCCAACCGGCATGCGCTGCCGCCACTTTATCGCCATCAGTAAAGACGACCGGTAAACAATCCGCCGTCATAATGACACAGGCAACACCCACCTTATCTGTCCAGCAAGCATCGGCAACCCGTACCATGTTATCCACTTCAGCCCGGACACAATCGACTCCATGAACTTGCTGCAACCACT
This sequence comes from Neptunomonas sp., assembly GCA_036804365.1. GTDB lineage: Bacteria > Pseudomonadota > Gammaproteobacteria > Pseudomonadales > Balneatricaceae > Neptunomonas. The sequence continues at coordinate 22,933 of DAIRSP010000014.1, forward strand.
GGGCAGAAGAGATACCAAGATGTTCTAAGAGCAATTCACGATTTTGGGCGACTGCCTGAGGATCATCACCCACATGATCACCGAGGTTGAGCGATTCATAAGGAAAGCTGCTAACGCCGCCGAAACGCGTCGTCGAAACGACTTTTATATGACTTGGCGCTTGCCAGTCGGGTCGTAGCAGCTTCATCAGCCCACCTAATCCTGCTCAGTATTTTCGTGTAGATCCTGACGTAACACGCCGAGGAGTTCTTGAAAATCTTCAGGAAGGTCGACTTCCCATGACAAGAGTTCACCTGAAACGGGGTGGTGAAGCTCAAGCTTTTTCGCATGCAAGGCTTGGCGCTTAAAGTTACGCAGGTATTCCTGTACATCGTAACTCGCACCTTTTGGTAAACGGAAACGTCCACCATATAACTGATCGCCCACCAGCGGGAATTTGATATGAGACATATGCACACGAATCTGGTGGGTACGCCCTGTCTCTAACTTTAAGCGAATATGCGTATGTTCACGATACTTGTGCAAAACACGATAGTGCGTAACCGCCTCTTTACCCGAACCGACGACTGCCATTTTTTGGCGATTTTTGGAATGACGCCCCATAGGCTCATCTACACAGCCGCCACCAATCATCACGCCCTGAACAACCGCTTCATATTCACGCCCCATTGAACGATCTTGTAGCTGCGCAACCAGTTCTGTTTGCGCTTGGATTGTTTTCGCTACGACCATCAACCCCGTTGTATCCATATCCAATCGGTGAACAATACCAGCGCGTGGTACTACCGCAATATCTGGGTAATGGTGCAGCAGCGCATTCATCAAGGTGCCACTTCGATGCCCTGCCGCTGGATGCACAACAAGCCCAGCCGGTTTGTTGATCACCAAAATATCGTCATCTTCATAGACGATATCCAACGGGATCTCCTCACCTGAGTGATCTTGCATCGGCTCAACCGTCGCATCAATGGTGATTTTTTCACCACCGTATAATTTTTCGCGGGGTTTTACCTGTTTCCCATCCACTAAAACAGAACCTTCCTTGATCCACGATTGCAAACGTGAGCGAGAAAAATCTGTAAATAGCTGCGCAACGACCTGATCCAAGCGCATTCCGGTTAACTCACCGGGGACAATAACTTCTAAATCAATCTTTTCTGACATCAATATACCGATCTATTGCACGGATGATTTTGCTTAGCGCCAGGTTATGGTTAAATAGACCTACTTATAAGCATTTAGATCAGTATACCCGATACAGCGTGCTGCGCGAAAATCGGATACTCCAAATATCAGGATTTATTACATGCGCTTGGTAAAAATCGTTGGCATCGTGACAATTTGTGGCTTGGCATCAGCCTGCTCTTGGTTTGGCGGAGATAAAGAGATCCCCGATATCCCTGAGCAGCAACTTTATGATCAATCCATCACTGCATTGGATGAGCAAAATTTCCAGCTCGCTGTAGAGAAATTACAGTTGCTAGAAGCGCGTTATCCTTTCGGGCGTTTTTCTGAACAAGCTCAACTTGAACTTATTTATGCTTATCATAAAAACTATGAACCGGAAGCGGCAAGTGCAGCAGCAGATCGTTTTATCCGCTTACACCCTAGCCATGAAAACATTGACTACGCATACTACCTGAAAGGGTTAACAGCATTTGAACAGGATCGTACCTTTTTCGAACGCTACTTGCCGATCGACATTTCTCAACGCGACCCAGGTGCGGCCACCTCCTCTTTCGAAAGTTTTTCAATTCTGCTGAGTCGCTACCCAGACAGCCAATATGCGCCAGATGCGCGTAAACGCATGGTATTCCTTAAAAACCGTCTAGCAACCTATGAAGTGAATGTCGCGCGCTACTATATGAAGCGTGGTGCCTTTATCGCTGCTGCGAACCGTGGGCGCTATGTAATTGAAAATTTAAAAGAAACTACCGCAACCCCGGATGCGTTAGCTGTTATGTATCAGGCTTATACCGAATTAGGTATGACTGAACTCGCTAAAAATGCTCAGGAGGTCTTGCTGCTCAACTACCCTGACTACAACCTACAGACTTACAGTAAAGAAAATAAATCTTTATTAGAAACGGCATCTTTTGGTTTATTCGGCTCGAGTGATGAAGTTGCACCACCAGCACGCCCTAATGCGCCGGTGAACAAAGCCAAACCTGAAGTTGAAGAAGAAAAAAGCCTCTTTCATAAGGCGACTTTCGGAATATTTGAGTAATCACACGGAGTTTTTACTTTTATGATCACTGCTGATTCTATCCGCCAAGAAATGCATGTTTTAAGTAACATCAACCCACAGGACGAAATTAACCGTCGTGTTGAGTTTATTAAAAAACAGCTAAAAAGCTCTGGGCTGAAAACTCTTATACTCGGAATCAGTGGTGGTGTTGACTCTTCAACCTGTGGACGTTTAGCACAACTGGCTGTTGAAGGACTCAACCAAGAGACAGCATCATCAGAGTATCGCTTTGTTGCTGTACGCTTGCCTTATGGCGTGCAAAAAGATGAAGAAGATGCACAACTTGCATTACGCTTTATTCAGCCAACGGCAAGCCTAACGGTGAATGTAAAGCTCGGGGCTGATGCGATTCATGCTGAGGTAATGGGCAGTCTTGATCAAGCCCACTTGCTCAGCTCAAACGAAGCGGCTATTGATTTTGCTAAAGGTAATGTCAAAGCGCGCACGCGAATGGTTGCTCAATATGAAATTGGCGGCATCTTAGGCGGACTGGTATTAGGAACCGATCACTCGGCTGAAAATATTACAGGCTTCTACACCAAATGGGGTGATGGCGCCTGTGATTTGGCACCGCTTTTTGGGTTAAGTAAACGCCAAGTGCGTATGCTAGCCACTGAGCTAGGGGCACCAGAACAATTGGTCTATAAAACGCCTACTGCCGACCTCGAGTGTTTAGCACCTCAAAAAGCCGATGAGCAGGCACTTGGGCTCACTTATGAAGATATCGATGATTTCCTAGAAGGAAAGCCGGTCAGTTTAGATGTGGAAGATCGAATTATCGATATCTTTAGAAAAACTCAACACAAACGTCAGCCCATCCCCACAATCTACGGTTAAACACCCTAATCGTCTTTCAGAACAACGGGGCGTTGACGCGAGTTAGAGTATTCAGATCTCATCTGAACGGACACGACCCACGATATTGAGGATCAATTTTAGCCCTTGTTCTGATTCACTATTTTGAATACGAAATGACCCATTGCCAAACTTTAACGCTCCGCTAGATGCGTAGACTAAATAATCGCCACGCCCCCAATCGACATTCAGACTGGGTGAAAAGTGTGCGACATAGAGAAGCTGATCAACCGACTCAGAGAACTCAGCATCCTTGTCAACATCATCAAATACCATAAAGCCATCCTGCCAAACACGACGGCCAGACTTTGTTGTGCCAGCGCACTGCATTGCTTCTGCATCTAAATTACACACTTGCACTAACGAGGCTCGCTTGATTGCCTCAGCTCGGGCAATTGCTAAGCCTTCACGTAGGGACTGACTGGTTGCAGTAATGTCCGTTTTTTCCACGAAAGGGATCAATGAGGGTATCGCAACAGCGAGTAAAAACAGAAGTACAGCCAATGTCACCATTAACTCTACCAAAGAAAAGCCAGCACAGTGTGGCGCTGACTTGATATGCGCATCCTTGTGCATAACAGTCTCCGACAATCCATGTCTAATTTAATTTAATTGTAAGTAGCCGCTTACCAACAAGCGTCTACGGTCCTCCCACCCACACCTTTTGCACCGGCCTGGTTAATACTAATGGTTCCACATTCGTCATCAGACTGAGCCCCTTTTGGCGCAGCTTGCAGCGCAAAAGCTGTCGCCGTAGGGTTGGCTGTAAATGAAAAAGTATAGCGACTATCGATATCATTATCTGTAGAACAAGGGATACCTAAAATCACACTCTGATCTGCAAGGACATAACTAAAGGCTGTTGTGTACTGGCGCTCCATTCTCTGCGCCATCTCTAACAGACACGAACCACCTGCCGTCCGCCAAGATTTCAGAATATATTCCTGATAACTTGGGTAAGCGATCGACGCAATGATTCCGATAATAACAACGGCAATCATCAGCTCGATTAAATTAAACCCTTTTTGGCGATACATAAGCTGATCTCACTTAACTATCACGTCGATACTCTTGATGACGGGATATTTTTTGTTTTTTTTATCCTCTAAGGTATAGATCACTTCCATACCCTCTTCAAGCTCTCTTAGCCTAACGGACTGATCGCCTATTTTAATATCCGCACTAGACGGTACCATAAAAGTATCCTCTTCGATGGTGACATAGCCAGGCGACTTATTATAGATCTGCTTAATATAGCCTCGTAGATCAGGATTAATCCTCACTTCGCCTTGTACAACACTCGACAGCAGCGCAATCAACACAATGAGTACTGACACTCCTGCCTTTAAATTAAAAAACTTAAACATACAGCCTCCTAGCGGGAAATTTGCTGCCAACTCTGACGATTCACTTCCTGACCGACATAACTAGAGATTACGGTGACACCATCGGCCTCGGATACCAGAATCTTATCCTGCTCGTTACCGCTACCATCGGTGCCCGTCATAATACCTAGACCAGCACTGGAGTTAACCTTAATACCGGTCGCCGCTACTGAGGCACTGCCCTGGGTAAACTTACGATCCTCATTACCAAACACACCATCATTATTAATATCGTAGGTATTGGTAAGGGTTTTACCCGTGTAAGCGTTCAGTTTCATAATCCAGCTATCACCACTGGGTGAGCAAGGGTCAGCATTAGGTATATAGGTGGTAAAGACGATCTGCCCAGCCCTTAAGACCGGCTGATTAATAATACGCTCACCTTGTGCGCCTGACGGTGGTACTAGATCCATATACCAACCTTGCTTTGAGGCTGTCGCTGTATTATTCGACGTTTGACGCAATGACACCACCACATCTTCATCATCACTGGTATCATTTGGGGTACCATTTTGGTAAGTCACAGTGAACGATGTTTGCGCAGTTATACTCTGTGCTTGCAATACAGAACGACCCGAGATAACCGGCGTTGTACCACTCACCGTGTAAGTACCAGTATCATGCAACGCATAAAAACTTTGTATACCACCCGAGGTTCCGTTGTTATCGGTAGTCTCTAAGTACTTACCTGTTCCAAAATAAACCATCTGGCCAATACCTGTTGTCGCCGGCCCGACAGTAATTGCCGAGGTAATAGGTTGGCGATTCGTCGCTGTGCAGGTAGCAGAGCTACAAGCAGAAAACAGGCGATACGCTAAGCCCCAATTGCTTGACGAGCTGCTTGTTACATCAAACTTCCACACATTACCGAACAGATCTCCACCATAGATATAATCTGCGATGCCATCCCCATTCCTATCAATAGGTGTGACGGTGGCTAAACCATTAGGTCGACTCGTGCCCGTTGGGTCTGCTGTCATACCGACGCCTGTTGAGATCATTTTTTTCAAGGTGCCGCTTGCCAGATCAACGATAAAGAGAACCGCATTACCGGTTGTACTTGCCCGACCATCTGCCAAAGTGCTGTTATAGCCGTTTCCAAACACGGCATACCACTTACCATCGGAGAGCTTCACAATTTTTGGTCGACTGTAAGTGTAACCTAACTCGACACTCTGAGCATCGGTAAACTCCCACAGTCCGATATTGTCTGCGCGAGCCTCGTTATACAACGAGGGATCCGTAACATCCAATGCATAAATACCCTGCCCACCACCATTTAAACCAGCAACTAAAACGGATTTCCAACTGGCATTAATAAAGGAATCTACAACTGTCGGTGTACCATCCGCATAATATTGATGGCTATAGGTCGTGCTAGATAAGTTAGACAATTTACTGAGCAGCGGGCTAGGAATATAAGCTAACTTCTCTACGCCTGTGGTGGCATCAAAACCATGCAACATACCATCGTTAGAGCCGACATAAATAATCGGTGTCCGGGAGGCATAACTAGTAACAAAGTCGGAATATTTTGCGCTTTCAAAGGTATCTCTATAGCGCATTGAGGGCTTACCAACGTAGTAAGGCGTTGAGTGAACGATGTCCCCCAATAAACTACTACGATTGCGATAGGCTGCGGTTACCGTATCTTTACGGCCACGTAAGAACTGCAGAATTGCTTCGGTACTTGAAAAATAAGTGGTTTGTTCGGCCGCTGAAAAAGAATCCCAACGGAATGAGTAACCCGTATAGGTACCATCTGCATTCATCTTACTTGTGATGATTTTACGATTATCCCAAGCAGGAATTTTATCGCCAGCATCCCATAAAGCACCTAACGTGGATGGTCCATTTGTCAGCACATCACCATACGTGCTACTACTTCTATCGGTATCGACTGCAAAGCCTAGCAACTGTCCCGACCAATCACCACTGTTGTAGCGCGCTTGATACACCATAGTACCGGACTGGATACGGCCGGTATTGGCAGCGGCAGCAGAGGAGGATCCAATCTTTTTAGAGATACTGCTTAAAACTGTCGATAACGCGGTTGCTAGCTGATCACCATCATCTGCAGTGTAATACTCACCATTGCCATAGGCAGCTGCGTCCTGCAACATGTCATTCTTTACGGTAAAACCAACCGTGTAGGTGTACATGTTTTGCTGTTTAAAATCAGCATCGTTATAACTAACACCGCCCGAATCCAAACTAGTAGTGTCTTTGAAATCTATATCCCAAGCAAACTTGGCAACATCATCCAAGTACAGGGTACTACCCTCGTATGAGAAGTTTGTACCGGTACCATCATTCGCTGCATTGCCATCCCAGTTCTGTACCGTTTTACCAGCAGGAATTGCGGCATCACTGCTTCTGGATGGGAAAGTTTCATCGTAGGTTGGGAAGCCATCGGTCAATACAATGGTAAAGTTCTTCTGACAACGATATTGTATCGGACTGGTGTTAGTACCGTCCCATTTAGGGAATGCATCGGTGTTATAATAGGGAGAAAGTCCACGATAATAACGAGTAACCTCGTAGAGCGCCTCAGCTAATGGGGTCCAAGTATAAGGCGTTAACTTATTAATTTCGGTTTCGAGGCTTTGTCCCGATTTACAGGGCAATACAATGGTACCGCCTTGAGTGGTATTATTATCCCCACCCAACTTGGCTAAGCCAAAGCGCATATTGTCGATTTTACTGGTAACGGCTATAGCGGTTTTTTGGACGGTTTCTAGACGCGTAAAGCCCTCTTTGTTGGATAGGTCAACACTTTGACCATTCACACCGAAGTTGGTGAACAGATAGTTAAGATAGTTACCATCATAGGAGATCGACGTACTACGAAAACATAAGGTTCTTGTGTTACTTCCTGAGGTGGCCGTAACACAGTCTTTTACGTCATAGTTTCTACCGCTAGAATAGGTCTCAGTTGTTTGGTACCACCCACTCCATCGCGAGTATTTCCAAACTGTCGTGGACCATTGCGTATAGCTTGTACTCGAATTATAACCGATATCATAAACAACATTGCGCATACTTCCCGAGTTATCAATCAGCCACATAACGTTGGGCTGAACAGTCGTCGAAACCGTTAAGGGCGCCGTAGACAGAGAAAGAGGCGCGGCAGTTGCCGACTGTGTAGCAATCGCTGCCAGAACAGCGACAACTATTTGCGTTAGATACCCTTTCATTACAGTGTCTCCTATTACTTAAAGCGTCGTGCAAACACCGTTTGCACAATAGCCTCAGACGTTTCTGTCGCACCAAACGCCTGAACGGTATTTCGATACATGTGTAAGCCCGTGTCATCGACTGCACCTGTACCCGTATCAAAGGCGTCGGGCTTAAAGGCGGCATATTCAACAATCAGACGAGGCCTACTCGCTACTTGATGAATTAATTCAGAATTTGTTGGTGCGGGAATCGTAGTGGTTCCATCGGTGCCCACAAAGCTGCCGTAGGTCACCGTTTTACCTTCCCAATCAGAGGAATCAGCCAATAAGTCATCTAAGGGAGCGGACGCCTGATCCAATGAATTAATAATTTGGCAGCCACTATTACAATCTGAGTAATCAGCACCGACATCAAGCTCTAAAAATGTACTGAGGTAGTCCTCTTCCACATAACGGATAGCGACCTCAGCTGCTTGCAGCGCCATGGTGGTATCTCGCATATTACCGCTCATCCGCTCTTGCAACGTGGTATTTTGGATGGCGCTTACTCCAATAATGGCCATTAATAGCAACATAATCATACCAACGATCAAAGTAGCGCCCTGTTGCGATCGTCTATTGATTATCTGTGTTTGGCTATGCATACATAAATCCTTCGCCGTTAAGGCATTTTATTTCGCAGCGCGACGGTATTATGGAAAGCGCGATACAAACGCTTATCACTGGTGCTCACCGAGGCAAAGGGTGCCGCTAATGTAGCCTGTGCCGCATCAACGACATTAGCATCTCCTGCAACTGCCAGTACGTGAAGCCTTACGGCTACAACATTGGCCCAGTTTGTGACTGCGCCAGGCGCAACATAAGCATCCGCTTGACGATCGCCTGATGTATCTTCGCCATATTCAAACATCATGTCTTGAATACCTTCGACCACAGCATTGCCATTTCTAAAAAGCGAGCTGTTTCCACCGGCATCGGGCGCTACGTAATAACTCACCACCCCAGTGCTGCTAAGCCCCTGATGCTGTGGAATCGATATCACTTCACTGGTAACCGAACTTTTTACATCAGCTGGCAATCCAGAAGCGCCTTTTGCATAACCTCTAACCGCTATTACATCTAAGCTACGCAAATTAGCCAAAGGTAATACATCTTGAAAACCCGCATCTCGTAAATCCTGCAACATAAACATCATCGCAAACCGACCCGCTTCTTGGGTACGGGACATCGCATCCTGTAAGCGGTATGTTTGGCTTGAACTTAAGAACATATTGACCACACTGCCTAGCACAATCAGTCCTAGTACCATGGCAATCATCAGCTCTACCATCGACAGACCGGCTTGTTTACGTTTTGCTGCACAACTGAGTGCTTTACCTGAACGACTCATATCAAATACCCGTCACAAAATCGAAGCAGGTGCCAGATGCGCCTTCTCGATCTTCATCCCAACACACACTTACGGTAAACTCATTGCCGTTTCGGCTAATACTGCCATCCCCCATCGGAAGATCAGTAGCCAACATACCTAACCAATCCGCCACATCTTGAGCGGCGATCGTTGATGGAGATGAAGGCGCATTATCATCTATTGCCAAATCATAAGACCCAGCCACCGCTGCGACTGAGTTTGCACGGATTCGATCGGACATATCATAGGCAAGATTAGTCGCCTGCGAACGCAAAAAGGCATCGTTATTTAAACGTACTGAATTAAATTGCAGCATCGCCGAACCCAACAATCCAACGGACAAAATCACCACGGTTATGAGCACTTCTAGCAAGGTTACACCTTGCTCTTTTTGATATTTCATAGCACCTAATGCTCCACTCGCTAAGGAGTACATGCCTCACGCGACAAGCTTATCTGTCCAGCCACGCTAATCTGTATGATACGTTTCTCTTCATCGGGACAAGATTGATAATATGTTTTAAAAATCGCCGTACTGCTCGGATCCGCTAAGGCACCGCGCCCATCAAACCCCACATCATCAACATCTAGACTAATATTTGCACCTGTCTCTGGCGAATCAAAAGAGCGCAACACGATGATGTTACCACCGGAGTCTTCTGTTGTTATCAACCAACCCGATGTCCACGCACCCGTACATGAAGCTGGGTCGGCACCAGGACACAAATCCACTTGGCGATTACGCTTAATCGCTTCACTTCGCGCATAATTTAATGCCGTAACGAAACTATTCGCCAACGAAGTTGAGCGTGTATTTTGGATCGTATTGATAAAATTAGGCACTGCCACTGATGCCAAAATGGCCAGTACGATAACCGTTACCATAAGCTCAACTAATGTAAATCCCTGCTGTTTTTTAAACATAAATCTAATCACTCAGGTCTTGATTCTCCGACAATGCACATAAGCACAATCAACGAGCCAGACTGGTTTTATGATAAAACACTCAAACTGTATAAAATATAAACAGTGCTTTTTAATATGAGTATAGGCTTAAACTAGGGTTCTAGCCATAAGTTCAAAGA
>DAIRSP010000015.1:0-32688 GCA_036804365.1 Neptunomonas sp.
ATCAATCCGCTGTTAAAGGCACGCCTATCTTAATGAAAGATATCAATGCTCCGGCTCTGCAGTTGGGTCTTGATGAAGCGAACAAACTGTTGGGCAAACAGCTACAACGTGGCCGTATTGACGCAACGAAAATGGCGCAAACCATTAACCGTATTACACCGACACTCAGCTATGGCGATTTCAACCGTGTTGATCTTGTTGTAGAAGCAGTGGTTGAAAACGTTAATGTGAAGAAAGCCGTATTGGCAGAAGTTGAAGCGCAGATTCCTGAAGATGCGATCCTGACGTCAAACACATCCACAATCTCGATCAATGAGTTGGCGAAAGCGCTAAAACGCCCAGAAAACTTCTGTGGTATGCACTTCTTCAACCCAGTACCTTTGATGCCGTTGGTTGAAGTTATTCGCGGTGAAAAATCTAGCGAAGCTGCGATTGCACGTACTGTCTCTTACGCGAAAGCGATGGGTAAAACCCCAATCGTTGTAAACGACTGCCCAGGTTTCTTAGTAAACCGTATCCTGTTCCCTTACTTTGGTGGTTTCTCTGCGCTGTTAACTGACGGTGCTGATTTCCGTCAAGTCGATAAAGTGATGGAAGGTTTCGGTTGGCCAATGGGCCCTGCGTACCTGTTGGATGTTGTGGGTATTGATACGGCTTACCATGCGGATGCAGTGATGGCGCAAGGTTTCCCTGAGCGTATGTCACACGAAGGTGAGAATGCTATCGACCGCATGTTCAAGCTGGGCCGCTTTGGTCAGAAAAACAGTAAAGGTTTCTACCAGTACGAAATCGATCGTAAAGGTAAGCCGAAGAAGTTGGTTGATGAGGAGGTGTTCAGCCTACTCAGCGGTGCTACCGGTGAAGCGCGCGAGTTTTCTGATGAAGAGATCATCGCTCGTATGATGATTCCATTGTGCATCGAAACGGTTCGTTGCTTGGAAGATGGCATTGTTGATTCAGCCGCTGAAGCAGATATGGGCTTGATTTATGGTATCGGTTTCCCTCCATTCCGTGGCGGTGCATTGCATTACCTTGATTCTATGGGTCTTGCAGCCTTCTGTGAAATGGCTGCGAAATACGAAGCGCTGGGTCCTCTATACCATCCAACTGAGCGAATGAAACAAATGGCCGCTGCTGGCGAAACCTATTTCGGTGGGGAGAAATAATCATGAGTTTGAAACCAAATGATGTCGTGATTGTTGACGGTATCCGTACCCCAATGGGTAAATCTAAAGGTGGTTCTTTCCGTAACGTACGTGCTGAAGCACTCTCTGCTGCGGTCATGAAAGGCCTGCTAGCGCGTAATCCAAATGTTGATCCTGCGAGCATCGAAGATGTCGTTTGGGGCTGTGTAAACCAAACGAAAGAACAGGGTTTTAACATTGCTCGTAACGCGCTGGTGTTAGCGGGTATGCCGCATACGGTGGGCGGTCAAACGATCAACCGTCTATGCGGATCATCTATGTCAGCACTGCATAATGCGGCTCAGTCCATTATGACGGGCAACGGCGATACCTTTATCGTCGGTGGTGTAGAGCACATGGGACACTTAGACATTCTGCATGGTGTAGATATCAACTCTGAGATGTCTAAATATGTAGCGAAAGCGGCCATGATGATGGGTATCACCGCTGAAATGTTAGGTAAAATGAACGGCATTTCCCGTGAAATGCAGGATCAATTTGGTGCTCGTTCACATCGCTTAGCACATGAAGCGCGTGAAACAGGTCGTTTTGATAACGAAATTATCCCTGTTGAAGGCCATGATGCGAACGGTTACAAAAGCCTGCTAGAGCAAGATGAAGTGATCCGTCCTGAAACAACGTTTGAAGTACTGCAAGGCCTTAAGCCTGTATTCGTACCAAAAGTGGGTACAGTAACGGCAGGTACCTCTTCAGCATTCTCCGATGGTGCTTCAGGTATGTTAGTGATGTCTGCAGAGCGTGCACAAGCGTTGGGTTTAAAGCCGCGTGCAGTGATCCGCTCGATGGCAGTTGCAGGTTGTGATCCATCTATCATGGGTTACGGTCCAGTACCCGCGTCTCAAAAAGCACTTAAACGTGCTGGTTTAACGATGGACGATATCAACTACATCGAACTGAACGAAGCATTCGCAGCGCAAGGCTTGGCGGTACTTAAAGGCCTGAAGCTGATGGATCGTGCAGAAGAACACGTGAACCTAAACGGTGGTGCGATTGCTTTGGGTCATCCACTAGGTTGTTCAGGTACGCGTATCTCTACTACGCTATTGAACGTTCTTGAACAGAAAGATGGCACATTCGGTCTAGCGACTATGTGTATCGGTATGGGACAAGGCGTAGCAACTGTATTCGAGCGTCTAAACTAAGCACGCGAAATCTGAAAATTAAAAGAGGCCTCAATTGGGCCTCTTTTTTTATGTGTGAATCAATTGAGTTAGGTTCACGCGGGCTTAGCACCAGTCGCCGTCTGGATCCGAAAATAAAGAATCAACGGACAGTTCCGTATAGCCCAGCGCTTTTGCAACCGCGCTATAGGTCACCTGTCCGCGGTGGATGTTGAGGCCATGCCGTAGGTGTATATCCTGCTGAAGAGCTGCTTGATAGCCCTTGTTAGCGAGCGTTAGCACGTAGGGCAGAGTAGCGTTGGTCAATGCGAAAGTGGATGTGCGAGCAACGCCTCCGGGCATATTGGCAACACAGTAGTGGACGATCCCTTCTTCGATGTAGATTGGGTCTTGATGGGTGGTTGCGTGAGATGTTTCAAAGCATCCGCCCTGATCTATTGCAACATCGACGAGCACCGCCCCCGGTTTCATCTGGCTAAGATGGCTGCGTCTGACCAGTTTGGGCGCAGCGGCCCCAGGAACTAACACAGCGCCAATCACAAGGTCAGCATGGATGAGTTCTGACTCTATCGTTTCTGTATTGGAGTAAAGAGTTTTCAGTCGAGGGCCGTAGAGCTCGTCCAGTTGTTTCAGTCGAGGCAATGATTTATCTAGAATCGTAACATCAGCACCCAAGCCTAACGCCATGCGCGCGGCATTAATTCCGACCACGCCACCGCCTAACACCAGCACTTTTGCTGGAGCAACACCAGGTACGCCGCCAAGCAGCGTGCCGTTACCGCCTTGCGCTTTTTCTAATGAATGTGCACCGGCTTGGATGGCCATGCGCCCTGCAACTTCACTCATCGGGGCTAAAAGTGGCAAGCCACCATGGGCATCCGTGACGGTTTCATAAGCGATGGCGATAGCATCGGATTCGACAAGTAGCTTGGTTTGCGCTGGATCAGGGGCAAGATGCAGATAGGTGAAGAGGAGCTGGCCAGAGCGCAGCATTTTACACTCGTTAGGCTGCGGCTCTTTCACCTTGACGATCATATCCGCAGTGGCAAAAATTTCCTGTGGTGTTTCTACCAGTGTCGCGCCCGCTTGTTGATACATCTCGTCGGTTAAGCCAATGGCTGCGCCCGCTTGAGTCTGGATCATCACGCTATGGCCTGCAGCTGTGAGCTCGCGTACGCCAGCCGGTGTCATCCCTACACGGTATTCGTGGTTTTTGATCTCTTTAGGTACGCCGATTTTCATCTCACACCCTCCTGCTGTTTAACAGCGGCTATTTATCTTTATCCTCTCTTCAGACTAGCACAGAGTGAGCATCATAGGCCTAGCCCCAATCTAAAGAATGCGAATGCCAGCATACCGACCACAATCGTGGTGAGCAGATCTTTACGAACAAAGGATGTGATGATGGCTACCAGTGCAGCAAGTAGCCAAGGGTTGCTGTAGCTGATCCAGAGTGTGCCTTGTGGCTGTAACACAGAAGGTACAATAATCGCGGTGAGAACAGCCGCTGGGACAAACCCAAGCGCAGTGCTTAGCCATTGGGGAAAGTGTACCCGGCCGGCGGCAGCAAACAGGATGTAGCGTACGCTAAAGGTAGCGACAAACATCCCAAAAATCAGGAAAAATTCACTCATGGTTTTTCTCCTGAGTTAAGGGTGTTTTGTTTACTGAGCATGTAAAGAGATAAACCAACTGCAATACCACAAATCGCCGCGACCATCAGTCCAATTTTGTGAGGCATATCAAGCGTCACAATGGAGAGCGCGCCCGACACTATTACTGCTGCCCACATAGGTTTGTTTTTTAAGTAGGGTACGACCATGCCAATAAAAGTCACAGACATTGCAAAATCCAACCCCCACTGAGTCATATCAGGAAATAACTGCCCTAGCGTGACCCCTAACGCTGTACAGAACACCCAATTGCTGTACATGGCAACAAAGGAGCCAAGGTAAAACCAGTGCGCTAAGCGGATATCCTCTTGCTGCATATAGCGGTTGGTAACGGCGGCAAAGGTTTCATCAGTCAGTCCAAAAGCCATTAAAGCTCGCCACTTTTGCGGAAGATGGCGTACTTTAGGAACTAAATTGGCGGCATAGAGAATATGACGCAAATTCACCACAAAGGTGGTCGCTATGATCACCGGTAATGCGGCGCCTGCTGAGAGCAAGCCAAGAGCGATAAACTGACTGGCACCGGCAAAGACAATCAAAGACATCGCTAATGCACCCATCACGGATAAACCACTCGGTTCGGCTAGCGTACCGAACAAAATGCCGAATGGTATGGCGCCTACAATCAGCGGAATAGTGGCTTTAGCGCCATTAATAAACTCTCGTGAGCGTGAGAGTGCTTCGGTGGTGTGAGCGACGCTATTCATAATGAGGTTCTCGGCGACAAGTTTAAGCGCATATAAATATCTGAACGAGGGTAGATGGATTGTCCATCTGGATGCGGAATGGCTTGAAAGCCTACATTTTTATACAGGCGGATAGCTCGTTCGAGCTTAGTTGCACTTTCGAGATAAACCTCTTCTACAGCTAAGTCGCGTGCTTTATCTAATGCGGCAAGTAAAAGTTGTCGACCGACACCAGAGCCTTGAACGGACTTATCAACGCCCATTTTAGAGATCTCATAACGGTTATTGTCATGTCGAGCGAGGGCAACGCAGCCGACAATTTTATTCTGGTAACGAGCAAACCAAATATAGCCACCGGCAGCGAGGTAGAAGCTCTCTGGTGAGTACAGAGCTAGCTTGTCTGTGGGTGTTAACTCGCCATTAAAATATTCGTCAAGCCAGGCGAGATTTAAAGCACAAAAGTGATCTCGTAATTGCGCATCCCAGCCGATAATCTCAATCTCGCTTGGGTTAACGCGTGCACTCAAATTAGCCAGTATTGCGGTGGCTAAGTTTTGTTGTGACAGCTTAGATTCAAACTCATTCAGCGCGTTAAGCAGAGGGTGCTCCTGTTCTGCCATGAGTCTATCCAAATGCTGTTTAATTTCATGCCAAATGGGTTTTATCTCTAGCAGCAAGGCTTCGCTTTGTGGTGTTAGTTTTAATAACTGGCGACGCTCATCGTTGGGATCAGTCACTTTGGTGATCAAACCCTCCACCTGCATCTTTTTTGATAGTTTACTAATGGCTGGGTGGCTGACATTCAGCCCTTCTGCGGCTTCCGTTACCGCAAGAGGACCATGCAGATAGAGCAGGTTAAATAGTGGGAAAAAAGCAGGGTTCAGTGCGATTCCCTGTGCTTTATATATTTCAGCAACATCCTGCATCAGCGTGTCGGACAGCCGTTTGAGTCGGCTGCCTAACGATAAGCTGCCAAAAGATTGCATGTGATCGGTGCGCGTCATTGTTTGTTCTCAATTACGTAACTGGTTACATAATATAAAAAGCACTACACAAATAAAAGCGGTGAGTGCTATTTCTTCTCTGTTCGGCTGATGCCCGCTAATGCAGAGCCGCCGACAATAGCTAAGCAAGCGAAACCTAAGGTCCAACTGAGCGAAGCTTCCCCAGCGATAACTAAGAGCAGCACCGAGATAAGCGGAGCGCTATAAGCTAGGACACCTAACAGCTGGATATCGCCATGCTTAATGCCATAATCCCACGTGAAAAAAGCTATGCCCACGGGGCCAAGTCCGAGTCCTACAATACCAATCCATTGAGCAATGCTTGCAGGCCATACCGTTGTTTCCCACATGAGGTGACAGATAGTGGCAAGGAGGGCGGTTACACCACAGAACCATCCGGCAGCATCCGTGGGCACCTTACTCACAAGACGGCTTGCGACCGAATAGGTTGACCAAATCAACGCACATGCGAGTGCGAGTAAGTAGCCTTGCAGATATTCAGCTTGAAAGCCTGTGCTGCCTTTGCTGATGAGGAGCCAACAGCCAAAAAGGGCGAATAAGGCGCCAATAACATACTGTAATTTGAACCTTTCCCCCGGCAGTAATGCGGCAAAGAGTACAATCAACAGAGGCCATAAATAGGCAAGTAGGCTGACTTCGATTGCGGGGGCTTTGGCCATCGCAAGGAAGTAGCAGAAGTGATAGCCAAAGTAGCCTCCAAGCCCTAGTAGCCATGCGAGTGGGGGTTGGCGTAAATAGCGTAATCCAAGATGACCTTGCTTCCACCAGCGCAGGCTCATCAGTAAAAAAGCAATGCTAAACGTCATCGCCATCATCTGAAATGCGGGTATTTTTGCCTCAGTTAAGCGGGTCAATAATGCCAAAGTTCCCCATAAAAAAATGGAGATAGAGCCAATAGCCGTGGCTTGTTTGATAGATGACATACGGTGCTGGTACTACTCTGTTGGGCGCACGATGTTAGCAGGTGCTTCACGAATGATTTTGACGCATGCGCCTGCTTCAATGACGCCTGTGTTGTGGGCAATTAAATTTTGCCCAAATAAAGCGCCGCCCTCATAAGCACGGCGATATTTTAACATGGTACGCAATGGCTCCTGCTGAGGATTAAAGTCTGTTGAGCCTAGCGGGAGTGTGGTTAACACACAGCGTTCACACGGTGAATGGACACTAAAACGCACATCGCCTATCTGTATCTCCTGCCAGTTGTCTTCTGCGAAAGGCAGGTTGCCTGTGACGACGAGGTTAGGACGAAACTGGAGCATATCAATCGGTGTTGGGCAGCGTGCTTGCAGCCACTCTAATGATGCAGTGCTGGTTAATAACAGCGGGTAACCATCGGCAAAGCTCACCTGCTGTTCGGGTACTTTTTTGATGGGACGAACGGTTTTGTCACCAAAAAATAGCAATTGGCAGGGTGTCTCTAGAAACTCGCTTAACCATTGGCAGGCAAGATCGCCACAATGTTGGGCTTGCATGCTTTGCTTCCAGACGGTTACAGAGCGGTAATCATCTAAATAATCGGACTCTTTAAGCACCAATGCTGGGTAGCCGTTAGCGGCTAACACTAAGCCCCTATTGAAAGGGGTGGCGGCCAGTAAACTAAGTTTTGGGTGATTACGTGCGGTTATAAATTGGCCATCTGCGTTGGTAACGAGGTAGCGTCGATCTCCTGCTAAGCCATATTCGTCTATCCAGCCGCGGCTTAAGTTGATCGGAGCGCAAGATTTAACAGGATATTGATGAATACTCTGTAAACGAATGGAGTGCATCGCAATAGTCTCATAGAATGGGGCCAGTTTTCGAAAGAAATTATCACTGTATTACGGCTTCGGTTGCAACTGAAGGTTTGATCTGTTTTGGAGCAAGGCAATGCAAGCATCTGTGATTGATAAGTATAAGCATGCTCATGATTATGCCGTTAAAAATACACAAGGTGAAAAGAATACCTTGTATGTATTGATATTGACGGCGATTACCATGGTTGCCGAGGTAGTGGCGGGAAGCGTTTACGGTTCGATGGCACTACTCGCCGATGGTTGGCACATGGGCACCCATGTCGCTGCATTTATGATTGCGATCTTTGCCTATCAATATGCGCGAAAGAATGCGGATAATCCGGCTTTTTCTTTTGGTACGGGCAAAGTTAACGTGTTGGGCGGTTTTGCGAGTGCAATTGCCCTAAGTGTCGTCTCGATTATGATGTTGTTGGAGTCATTTCAACGGCTATTTAATCCACATACGATCCATTTTAATGAAGCGATTTTTGTTGCGGTACTCGGTTTAGTCGTGAATTTAGCCAGCGCGTTGTTACTGAAAGACCACGACCACGACCACGACCACGACCACAATTTGCATGCCGCTTATATGCATGTGTTGGCTGATGCCTTAACCTCAGTGCTCGCTATTGTTGCCTTGTTGTGCGGTAAGTTTTTTGGCTGGGATTGGATGGACCCAATTATGGGGGTTGTAGGCGCGATTATCATCACGCGTTGGTCGATCGGTCTGCTAAAACAAACCAGTCCGATTCTGTTAGATGCGAGTATTGATCCCTCTTTTTTACAGAAAATCAGAATGCGCATTGAAGACGAGCCTGCGCATATCATCGCTGATTTACATGTCTGGAAAGTCGGAGCAAATCATTATGCGGCTATTATTTCGCTTGTAGCGGCACATCCTAACTCAGTGGACTACTATAAACAGCTACTCGCGGATGTTGAGCAGTTAGCCCATATCACAGTGGAGATTAATCCCGAAAATAGCTTACTAACCCAATAATCTCCATATCTCATCACTTAAGGATATCACCATGTTTGCAATCATCTGGATGCTAGGTGCGTTAGCTTCATTCTGTTTAATGGCGGTGGGCGCGCGTGAGCTGAGCGGTGCAATCTCGACGTTTGAGGTGCTGTTCTTTAGAAGTTTGATTGGACTATTTGTGGTGGTGGCTTTACTCATTATCAGCAAAAAAACAGCAGCGCTGACTTCCCAAAAGCTCGGTAAACACATCTTCCGTAACCTATTTCACTTTGCTGGCCAGTACGGTTGGTTTATTGGTATTGGCTTGCTACCGTTTGCTGAGGTGTTCGCATTAGAGTTTACGGTGTCAATTTGGACACTGATTATCGCTATCTTATATCTTAAAGAGACGCTGACAGCACGTAAAGTGATCGCGTTAATACTGGGTTTGTTGGGGGTAGTAGTTATCGTCAGGCCCGGATATGAAATTATCGATATCGCTTCGTTTGTCATGTTAGGGTCAGCGCTGTGCTTCGCAATTGCGCATACCACCACTAAGTCGCTAGCAAGCACTGAAAAGCCGATGACAATTCTGTTCTATATGTGCATTGTGCAGTTGCCTATCGGCTTGATCTTCGCACTTTTTGAATGGCAGTGGCCTACTCTTTTTCAGTGGGGATGGATTACAGCCATTGGACTAGCTGCATTAACAGCGCACTTTTGCATGGCTAAGGCGATGCAGCACGCGGAAGTAACCACGGTTATTACGTTAGATTTTTTACGCTTGCCGTTGATCGCGTTAGTTGGAGTTTTATTTTATGGCGAGGCGTTAGAGTTAGCGCTACTGTTAGGGGGCTCCATTATGTTAGCGAGCAATCTCGTGAGTCTATATAAGCGTGTTTAGGCGTTTAGCTGGGTTACACTTGTTATAAAGAGATAGAGATAAGGGTTAGTAAATGATGTCCGCATTTTTTATTTTTATGATCTCATTTTGTGTGATGCTCGCTGGGTTATTGGGTTTGCATTACTGGTTAATTGCTCGACATACTGAGCTAGGTAACGAACGTCTGTTTCCCCGCCAGTTAGTTTTATTAGGTTTAACTCTGCTGGCTCTAGTCGTGCTCATTATGCTTCTACCGGTTACCGAAGCGTTACGCACCAACATTCTTAGTTTGCTGGGCATATTGATATCCGGGGTATTGGCGTTTTCCTCGGGTCATATTTTTGCCAATTTAGCAGCGGGTATTTTACTCAGGGTGACAAAGCCTTTTGGTGTAGGTGACTTTATCGAAGTGAAGGGCTATTTTGGCCGTGTGGCTGAACGAGGCTTATTTGATACTGAAATCCAATCCGATAGAGGTGAGTTGATCGCGTTACCCAATACTTTTTTGATTGCTAACCCTATATCTACGGTTAGAAATAGAAATGCGGTGGTTAATGCATCTTTATCCCTAGGTTATGATTTAAATCACTCGACAGTTGAGCCTTTGCTGATTAAAGCGGCTGCACAAAGTGGTCTCGATGATGCTTTTGTACGAGTGGTCGAACTAGGGGATGTCTCAATCACCTATCGTGTATCGGGTACTTTGGCTGAAGCGAAAGGGTTAGTTACCGCGCAATCTACATTATATAAAGCGATTTTAGATGAGTTGCATAGTCAGGATATCGAGATTATGTCTCCGTCAATCATGGCACAACGCGCTTTACCCGAAGGGCTAAAAATGGTTCCTCAATCCTTGGTGGTGAGTGGCGTGAACTCGAGTGAAGTTGCTGAACAGGTGTTATTTGATAAAGCAGAACAAGCGGTTGCTATTGAGGAGAAAAAAGAGGCTTTGCAAACACGTTTGGCAGACGTTAAGGAGCAAATAAAGCAATCGGGTTCGGATGATAAGGATCGGTTAAAGACGGTACAGCAGCAGACTATTCAGCAATTAGATGAAGTTAAAGCCGTGGAGAACTCTCTACAGAACTCACAAAATGCACGAGGTAATCCGGTAAACTTCTCATAAAACCGGTCAATTTACATTGGCCGGTTTTTTAGTAAAAGCCTATATATTAAGCCGTTACGCTTGTCTCTTCGGCGACTTGAGTCGCTGTTGACTCGATAGGGGCGTCAATAGATTGCGCCTTGATAAAGGCTTTGATTCTAGGACCTACCTCTTCGCGGAATCGACGGCCGTTGAAAATACCATAATGGCCAACGCCCGGTTGCTCATAATGCTCGCGTTTCGCTGCTGGGATATTGCTAAATACATCGTGAGCGGCTTTGGTCTGGCCTTTACCTGTGATGTCGTCATTCTCACCTTCGATGGTGAGTAGTGCCGTTTTAGTCACAGCTTTTGTGTCTATAATTTTATCTTCGAAGTACATGTCCCCCCGCGGTAAGCGGTGCTCTAAAAAGACTTTTCGGATCGTATCAAGATAAAACTCCGCAGGAAGATCCATAACGGCTAGATATTCGTTATAGAAGTCACGATGGGCTTCTGCGCTGTCGCCATCACCTTTGACGAGATCGCCAAAGAATTTAAAGTGTTTATTAATATGGCTATCCATATTCATGCTCATAAAGCCTGAAAGTTGGATAAATCCAGGATACACTTTTTGACCGGCACCCGGGAAATCAGCCGGTACTGTATTAATCACGTTCTTTTGGAACCACTCTAAATCTTTACCGGAAGCGTAGTCATTCACTTCGGTCGGATTCACGCGGGTATCAATCGGCCCGCCCATAATGATCAGTGAACGAGGATAGTTTGGATTATTACGCTCAGCCATCACAGTTGCGGCAACCATTGCAGGTACGCTTGGTTGGCAGACGGCAATCATGTGGGTATCAGGGCCGAGATGTTCTAAAAACTCAATCAGATAGCGAACGTAATCATCAAAGCTAAAGCCACCTTCACGCAGCGGGACATCCCGAGCGTTCTGCCAGTCGGTGATATAGACTTCGTGATCCGGCAAAAAGTGCTCTACAGTGCCGCGCAGCAGGGTAGAGAAGTGCCCAGACATAGGTGCGACTAATAAAACTTTAGGGTGGTTATACTTACCACTGCGACGGAAGTGGAGTAAGTCGCAGAATGGCAAAGAGTAAACAACTTCCTCACGAACACGGACTTCGTCGCCGTTAATCGTGGTGTAATCTAAACCGAATTCTGGCTTTTCATAGTTATCTGTAAGGCGCTCAACTAATTCTAAAGAGGCGAGTACAGTGCGAGTTACAGAGTTATAGCGAAACGGTAACATCCATGGAAGTTTCAGCTGTTTTTTCCAAGCCTGAGCCCATAAATGCACGGGTTGCAGAGATTGGTTAATTGTGTGATGAATGTGGTACAGCATAGAAGATTCCTTACCAGCAATGTGGTGCTGATGATTGTCTGGTTATATGCAAAATGATTTATTTTGCAGTGCAGCAATTTCCCACAGTTTATAGGTGCTTCTACCTATTTGGCAAGTACCGTACTGTTCTAAAAATCAGGAATGAGTGTTGTTTTTCCTGTAGCGAGCGTTAAGTCTTCGCTAAGAGCCTGTTGGCAAGCATTCAGTAACTCTTCTGCTAGTTGGTCATTATTGATCGCTCTGGCAATCGCCAAGCCACCAATTAGCATCACTGCTTGTTGCATGCACTTTTCTCTATTGGTCTGACCGGTTTGTTTTTCAAGGTATTGGTTCAGTCGATATACAAAGCCATTAAATACACGTGTATAGGCATCGCGTACCGGAGTTTCACGTTGTGATATATCCGTTGCTAAAAAAGCTAATGGGCATCGAAATGCCTCACCATTTCGATGCTCCATGCTGAGGTAAGCTTTCATTAAGTCTTCTAAAGAGGGAGCATTGGGTTGGCTGGGATCCGATTTTTTACCGGATTTGATCGCAGCAGCCACGATCGCTTCTGCATAGAGTTCGGCCTTTGACGAAAAGTGCGCATAAAATGCGCCGCGCGTGAGTCCTGCATTTTTCATCACATCATTGATGCCCACATTATCAAAACCCTCTTTTGTAAAGAGAAATGCTGCACTGCTTAATATTTTATCTCGGGTATGCTGCTTGTGATCTTGATTCCACGCCATAGACGTTACCTCCCATTATTAAGAGAAAGTATGCCGTAAATTTAAAATATGTTCTTGATCATATTTTGATGATTGTTAGATTGTAGCCATATTGATTTAGCTAACGAGGATTCGGTGATGGCTGATGTTCAGGTTTTAGGTCCGCAATTTAGTAACTTTGTGCGTTCTGTGCTTTTATGTTGTGAAGAGAAAGGCGTAAGTAGTTCTTATGGCCTGGCGTTTGATGGGGTGGAGATACCCTTCAAAAGTGAGGCGCATTTTGCGCTACATCCATTTGGAAAAGTGCCCGTTTTAAAACATGAAAATCGCTACTTGATTGAAACAGCAACGATTTGCCGTTACATCGATAATGTATTTCCGGGCACAAGCTTACAACCTGAAGACCTATATGAACGTGCAAGTGTGGATCAATGGTCACATCTTATCGCGGGCTATATTGATCAAGCCTTGGTTCGCGAATACCTATTAGAGTTCGCTTTTCCAAAAGGGGAGAACGGAGCTATAAGAATGGACGTTGTTGCTCAGCAGCAGCCAAAAGTTATGGAAGTGCTTCAGTTACTAGAAACCCAGCTGGCGGAAAAAGCCTTTATTTGCGGAGAGCGTTATACGATAGCGGATGCATTACTGACCCCCATGCTTGATTATATTGCGGGGTTACCTCATGGCGAGACGTTGATTTCACCTCAATCGTCACTGTATGGATATGTGCAACGTATGCGTGAACGTCCATCCGGTCAGAAGGTGTTAATTTCTGCTCAACCTCTGAAGAAGCCGTCTGTATCATGAAGTGGTCGCCTCGTATCTTGAAGTGGGCTTTAAATATTTATGGCCCCTATTTGGGGGCCGGTATTCGTATCGTCCATATTGATAAAAATTGGCACGAAATTGTCGTGAAAATGAAGCTCCGTTGGTATAACCGCAATATTGTGGGGACGCATTTTGGCGGCAGTCTCTACGCGATGGTTGATCCGCAAATGATGCTGATGCTTATGAAACAACTGGGCAAAGATTACATTGTCTGGGACAGTGCCGCTGAAATTGAGTATCTCAAACCAGCACGTGGCGAGGTAACTGCAAGGTTTCTGTTAACACCTGAAACGTTAGCCGAAATACGTGAGAAAACAGCGGATGGCAATGTTTATAAACCTGAGTTCATGATCGACATAAAAGATACTGAGGATATGACGGTGACACGTGTCAAAAAAATTCTTTATGTACGTAAGAAAAAAGACAAGGCCTGAGCAATCAGGCCAGCATGACACACACTGCACCGGCAACGATAAAGGCCAGGCCTAACATATCTTGAGTATTGAGTTTCTCTTTAAACCATCGAGCAGAGATCATCAAGGTAAAGAGTACCTCGACTTGACCTAAGGTTTTTACCAATGCCACGGTTTCTAAACTCATGGCAGTAAACCAACCTAAAGAGCCAAGACAGCTGCACAGACTGATAGCGAGCGTTAGCTTTGGTCTTTGCCATAAATCAATGAGGGTTCGAGGCTCTTTAACGAGTATCCATGCGGTTAGCAACAGTGTTTGAGTGGTGATAACAGCGAGTAGCACCCAAGCAGCACTGTAGGGGAAAGGGAGCTGTAACGTAAGACTCGCTTCTCTGACCCACAGCGTGGTGAGTGCAAAAGAAAGACCGCTCCCTAAGCCTAACAGCAGTGTAGAGAGCGAGGCCTGCCTTAAACTGCTGGGGTTGCTCATCAGCCAAACCGCTACAGCACCAATGATGACCCCAAACCAGGCAAGCGGTGATAGAGGCGCGCTAAAAAGCAGTGCACCTAAGGTCGCTGCGATAACCGCTTCACTTTTTGCCAGCCCTACACCGATCGCATAATTACGTAGTTGAAAGAGCTTAACCATCAAGGCTGTAGCGATAATCTGCATAATCGATGCGCATAAGACAAGGTAGCCAAATTGAGCGCTAAAGTGTACCGGTGTAGGTGTGTCAAACTGATAAAGCCCCCAAAGATAAAATCCTGCGAGAGGGCTTGCATAGATAAAGCGCGCGAGCGTAACTCCGGCGGTTGAAACTTCCTTACTTAATTGATTTTGGAATGCATTGCGCCATGACTGCATAAAAGCAGCAAACAGCGTAAAAGGTATCCATAAGCTCATGCGTGTCTACTTTTTAAAAAGGGAGCGTCTAATGGCTGGCTTTTGAGGTTGCTCATCCTCAGGTGCCTGATATTGCTGCTTTGGCTTAACGGATTTCTTTGCAACGGGTTTGCTTTTAGCTTTTTTAGGGCTGAGTTTTTGGCCTTCAATCAATCGACCATTTTCAAACATGGGTACGGATTGTAATTGAATAGACTTCTGTATCAGTTGTTCAATCTCTGTCCAGTAACGTCTTTCATCGGGGGCAACCAGCGAGATTGCTTGCCCCGTTTGGCCAGCTCTTCCTGTTCTACCAATTCGGTGAACGTAAGCTTCTGGAAGGTTCGGTATGTCATAGTTCACTACCCGTGGTAATGACTCTATATCAATCCCTCGCGCTGCGACATCCGTGGCGACCAACACTCTAATTTCACCGCTAGTGAATGCTTGTAGGGCTGCAATGCGATCTCGTTGGTGTTTATCGCCATGAATCGCCATTGCGCTTATGTTCTCTTGCTGTAGATACTCAGACACGCGGTCTGCGCGGGCTTTGGTGCGAGTAAATACCAGTGTTTGATTCCAATTGCCTCCAGAGATCAGATAGCTAAGAATGTCTGATTTGTCTGCATTATCGACCTTGTAAGCAATCTGTTTAATTTGGCTCGATGCGGTGTTTCTTGGCGTAACATTGATATAGACCGGATCGCTGAGCATCGAGTCTGCCAATGCGTTGATGTTTTCGTTAGAGGTGGCAGAAAAAAACAGGGTTTGTCTTTGTTTTGGCATATAACTCATGATTTTGCGAATATCATGGATGAAACCCAAATCGAGCATACGGTCGGCTTCATCGAAAACCAGAATTTCAAGCTGTGCGAGTGACAGTTTCTTCTGCTCCAGCATATCGAGTAAGCGACCCGGCGTCGCAACTAGAATATCTGCACCGCGCTTCATTTTACGTATTTGGTTATCAAACCGAACGCCACCGTAAATAGAAACAACGCGCATGCCTAGCGCACGGCCATATTCCAGTGAATGGTCGGCTACCTGAATAGCGAGTTCACGCGTCGGCGCTAAAATCAGGCCACGTATCGCGTGGTACTCTTTGTCTGCCGGTGTTTTAGATAATAGCTCGATCATCGGCAAGGCAAAGCTCGCAGTTTTTCCTGTACCTGTTTGCGCCTCGGCCATCAGGTCTCGGCCCTCTAAAATTACTGGGATCGCTTTCGCCTGAATAGGCGTCGCTTCCTTGTAATCTAGCTCCTCTAATGTGAAGAGTAACTCTGGGCAAAGATTAAGAGATGAAAAAGCAGGCATTGTGACTTCCGGGTAGGTATCAATTCGGCTGCAAGCTTACAGGATTCGAGATATTTGAGCGAGAGGAACCGAATTTGGTTGACTCTTTGAGTTAAAAATATTTCAATGCGGATTCGCCCTTAAAGCGAATAAAAAATAATCAGTTTAAGAGTTAGCGTTACTACGATGAAAGCTATCGCGTTGCACCCCACAGCCCGAACTGCCGCCTCCAATATTATTTGGAAGCGAGTCTTCGCCTGTCCGCGCGCTCTGAACTAATTGAACTCAAGCCGCGGATATCTTCGCGGCTTTCGGTGTTTTCCCCTTAATACCCTCTCCTTCGAAGATATCCCCGGCGCTTTTAAACGCATGGAGATAAAAAATGACTTTACTCAGTTTGTTAGTGGCAACTTATAAAGCCGTTCAACGAAAATTAGATGAACAACACACCTACGATTCAATGGCGCACATGGACGAACGTTTATTGCTAGATGTAGGGGTTTGCCGTCAAGGTAATCGTATTGTTGCTATGGCTGCTGTTAATGAAGCGGTTGCTCTTAAACCTGTTGCTGTGACTCAAGACGAACATGAGGATACGCAATATGCAGGACTCGGGGTATTGCAAGATACCGGGGGGTGAGCTTCGCCGCAGTAACAGGTAAGTTGCTGAGGCGAATCTTGAGTGTGTGCAGCCGTTGGATTCGCTAGCACACACGTATGTCTACTTTGCTAGGAACTTATCGCTAACCGTTATACTCTTGCAACAGTAGAAATCTATTTTGCTCATTCAAAGCTCAAAGGAGACTGTATAAGAATGGAAGTGACATTACTTTATTGGCACTGGTTAGTGTTCGGCATGTTGCTGATGGCAGCAGAGGTGTTCGTCCCGAGCTTTACCATTTTCTGGTTTGGCCTGGGTGCCATGGTGGTTGCGTTGATTCTTCAATTGAATCATGAGATTAGCTTGAGTTGGCAGTTGGCTAGTTGGGCAATAGCGTCTTCGGTATTTGCTTTTCTATGGTTCAAAATTCTCAGACCTAAGATGGTGGATCGTACTAAGGCGGGTATCGCTAGTGAAGCGATTGCCGGTGAGGTAGGGCAGGTGATTAAAATGCCGACTGAAAGTTCACGAGGACGCGTTCGTTTTACTACACCCGTTTTAGGGGATGATGAGTGGGATTTTATCTGCAGTAGTGATGTGGTTTTAGGTGATCGGGTTTCAATTAAAGAGTTATCTGGCAATACCTTGCTGGTGGATAAACGATAAAGACACTGAAAGATAGGAGCGAGAGATGGAAGGCTTGATGATTGCGGGTGTTGTACTGTTTTTAGTTATTCTTACATTGGGAATGGGTGTCAAAACCGTTCCGCAAGGGAGTAAGTTTGTTATTCAGCGTTTAGGTAAGTTTCATAAAACGCTTGGACCAGGGCTCAACATTATAGTCCCTTATATTGATCAAGTGGCCTACAAAGTCACAACAAAAGATATTGTGATGGATATTCCCTCGCAAGAGGTGATTACTAAAGATAACGCAGTGATCATTGCGAACGCGGTTGCTTATATCAATATCATATCCCCGGAGAAAGCAGTCTATGGCGTTGAGGACTATATCTTAGCGATCCAGAACCTCGTTCAGACCTCTCTGCGTTCGATCGTGGGGGAGATGGGTTTGGATGATGCGCTGTCATCACGTGATCAAATTAAAGCGAAATTGAAAGCCGCTATCTCCGATGATATATCTGACTGGGGGATTACGCTTAAAACAGTTGAAATTCAAGATATTACACCTTCGTCTACGATGCAGAGTGCGATGGAAGAGCAAGCCGCAGCAGAGCGCCA
This sequence comes from Neptunomonas sp., assembly GCA_036804365.1. Lineage (GTDB taxonomy): Bacteria > Pseudomonadota > Gammaproteobacteria > Pseudomonadales > Balneatricaceae > Neptunomonas. Next base: position 17,753 of record DAIRSP010000015.1, read on the forward strand.
ACGTCGTGCGACAGTGACGCGTGCCGATGGTGAAAAGTCCGCCGCCATTTTGCAAGCAGAAGGCCGTTTGGAGGCGTCTAAACGTGATGCCGAAGCACAAGTGGTATTGGCTAAAGCAAGCCAGTTGGCCATCGAAAAAGTGACCGAAGCGATCCAGAATAATCAGCTGCCGGTGATGTATATTTTGGGCGAAAAGTATGTCGAAGCGATGAGCGATTTAGCTAAATCACCGAATGCTAAAACCATTGTACTACCTGCAGATATTCCTGCGGCTATTCGCGGGATGATGGGTGGTAAATAAGCCTTTATTAGTTAACCTGCGGTTCATTAGCGTCGCGTAAAGTGGCGCAAAATATCATAAGAAAGAGAGGGCTGTGCTGTGAGTATTTTAAAAGAGTTTAAAGAGTTCGCAGTGAAGGGTAACGTTGTAGACATGGCGGTCGGTATTATCGTCGGTGCAGCGTTTGGTAAGATCGTTTCCTCCCTAGTCGGTGATGTGGTGATGCCGCCGATAGGGATTTTGTTAGGCGGTGTTAACTTTGCTGATCTGTCTGTTGTGTTAAAAGAAGCAGTCGGTGATGCACCCGCAGTCGCCATTAACTATGGCAAGTTTTTACAAACGATTATCGATTTCGTGATTGTTTCTGGGGCCGTATTTGTTGGTATTAAAGCGATCAATACGCTTAAGAAAAAAGAGGAAGAAGCGCCTGCTGCACCTGTCGCTCCGCCAGAGCCGACTAAAGAAGAGATTTTGTTAACAGAGATACGAGATGCGTTAAGAGCGCGTAACTAATCTGACTTTGTCTGCTGAGGGTATGCATAGGCATACCCTTTTGCTTTGAGTATCCATAACATGCAGGCTAGTAAAACCGTACCTTCTCCTTGTATACGCAACTGCTGCTTAGATAAGCAGGATATCTGTCTAGGCTGCTTTCGTTCGCTACAGGAAATTACCGGTTGGGGTGCTGCAACTGATCTTCAACGCACTGAAATTTTAGCGCGTGTGGCTGAACGTAAGGCTCAGCGCACGAATCCGCCCATCTAAACTTTAAACGTGGCCACTAATTGATGCAATCTTGCGGCTAGCTCTGACATTTGCTGACAGGCGCCTGCGGTAACCTCTGCTCCCTCTGCGGTTTCTAAACTGATATGATTGATTTGCTGAATGTTATGATTAATCTCTTGTACAACCTCTGTTTGTTCTTGAGCACTGCCAGCAACATCAGTATTTACTTCTACAATTTTATTGATAGATAAAGCTATCTCGTCCAAAGCTGTGCCCACTTTGGAGGATTCGTGAACAGTCTCTTGGGTACGTGTATGGCTGTTCCGCATGTGTTTTACGGTATTACTCATCCCTGTTTGGAATTTATTAATCATCTCCTCTATTTCAAGCGTGGATTGGTGCGTGCGTAATGCAAGACTGCGCACCTCATCAGCGACAACGGCAAAGCCTCGGCCTTGGGTTCCTGCTCTAGCGGCTTCAATGGCTGCGTTGAGGGCTAATAGGTTTGTTTGATCTGCGATGTTTTTGATCACATCGAGTACCCGAGTAATATCTTGTCCTCTGGATTCAAGCTCATTGATAACGCCCATCGATTGGTTGATTTCCGATGATAAGAGCTCGATATTGTTTAACGTCTGACGAATGACGGTTTGGCTTCGATTAGTGATCTCTTGCGTGTTACTAGCGTTGGCGTTGGCTAGATAAATCGACTCAGAAACGGATAGCGCTGTTGTCTCCATATGATGAATCGATAACGCCATATCGGTTGTTTTGCTATGTTGCTTATTGATTTGCTGGAGGGTGTTTTGCGCGGTCTCATCTAAACGCTCTGCTTGGGTTTGCACGCTGAGAGCGGTGGCTTGAACAGAGTGAATAACCTCATGTATCCGTTGAGTCATATGATTGAACTCGATGGCGAGTTCAGCCAGCTCATCTTTACTCTGAATCGAGGCCGAGTCGGTTAAATCGCCTTGAGCCAGTTTTTTTGCTACACGAAGGACTTCGTTTAGATTGCGCTTAACAGATTGGTTAAAACCAATAAAGATATAAGCGGATGTGATGGCCACTAATAATAAGCTGGAAAATAGCGCTATCAGTGCATATTCAGCTGTGGAGAGTCGCTCCTTAAGCGTGCTCTCTGTAATATCAAAGCCTTGTTGAGCGACCAGCCAAAGAGAGGCTAAATCGTTGTCAGTTGATTGGAAATAATCTAACCAATTTTGGGTCATCTTATCGCCAATAATAATGTCATTGTCTAAGCGATCTATTCCCGTCTGAAACTGCAGAGACATCTGTTCCACAGCGGCGGCTAGCGGGTTGGATCCGGATCTATTTAGTAAAAGATGGCTAGCTTGATTAAGCGCTTTCTGATCATTTAAAAGATGTGTGAAGATCGTATTAAGTTGATTACTCGTTGCTGAACTCATTCTCTGGGCGTTAAGTACATAGCCACTGTAACCGCGAGACAGACCTAAGTGCTCGGTGACATAAGGAAAAATATCAAGGAGAAGCTTAAATGAGGAAAACAAAATAGGGTCGCTTTCCTGTGATATCCCCGACAAGAATGCAGTGTCATTGGTGATTCGCCAAGCGAGACTGGTCAGTTGGTTAAAATGCTCGAATCGGTTTTCGATATCGATATAGAGCGTTGAGTACTCGCTGGTATCTATTTCTTCCCAGCGTGCTGCTAATTGAGCGATTGCTTTCTGTATGCTCTTGGTTCGGTCGTAGCTGTTGGGGCGATCAGTCAAATCAGCGAACAAAGAGGTAATCTCCTCTTTGTTGCTAGTGAGTAACTGAGCCATACTTTTTTGATCTTCTTCCTTATCTAGAAAGCCCTTTAAAAAACGTAAATCACGGTAGGCGATCAGCGCTTTATTGAGCTTTATTTGGATCTCTAAGTCAGATAGTCCCTCCTGTTTCTTCTCTATCAGCCTCAAACTAGATTGGAGATTGATGACATAAAGGTAAGCAAGGACGACTAGGGGGATAACAAAAACTAAGCTCACAATCCCAAATTTATATTGATACCTAAATTGATTCATTAACCAGATGATGGGATTGAGTAAATATTGCATGCAGACTTGCCTATATTTCTTAGTTTTTTTTCCAGTGTAATTTATGGCTGCTTGATGATCACTGACATATGATGTCAGGTGTACGGGTATTATTGGCGTTTTTGTTAGTGTTAGTATCCTTGTATAAATAACGACACTTGATAATAAAAATCAGTTAACAGGGGTGAATCATGCTGGGCCGTTACTCACTTGCCATCAAAGAGCTTAAGCATTTATTAGGGGAGCGTTTAGACACTTCTAGCAGTGTCCGTTTGCATCATGCAAAAGATGAATCTTTCCATAAACCCGCTCAACCTGATGCCGTTGCTTTCCCAAAAAGCACCGTCGAAGTGTCTGAAATAGTCGCTATATGTTCGCGTTATCATATGCCGATAATTGCCTTTGGTACGGGCACCGCGATGGAAGGAGGTGTCAACGCTATCCATGGGGGATTGAGTCTCGATATGTCCCAAATGAACGCGATTTTGTCGGTTTCCAATGAGGATATGGATTGTCGAGTTCAAGCAGGGGTAACACGCAAGCAATTAAATGAGTACATTCGTGATCAGGGTGTGTTTTTCCCCATTGATCCCGGTGCTGATGCGTCGATCGGTGGGATGGCGGCCACGCGTGCCTCTGGTACAAATGCGGTGCGTTATGGAACTATGCGCGATGTGGTTCTTTCATTAACTGTGGTATTAGCGAATGGGCAAATCGTACGTACTAGCACGCATGCAAGAAAGTCATCCGCGGGTTACGATCTGACGCGTCTTTTTGTCGGGTCAGAAGGTACATTAGGCATTATCTGCGAAGTCTCTCTACGCTTGTTTGCTATTCCAGAAGCCATTTCGGCAGCGGTTTGTTCATTTCCCTCGTTAGCCGCTGCAGTAGATACGGTTATCCAGACAATCCAAATGGGTGTGCCCATTGCACGGATTGAGTTAATGGACAGCGAAGCGATTAATGCAGTCAACAATTACAGTGATTTGGACTACCCGCTAACACCCCATCTTTTTTTAGAGTTCCATGGCACAGAACGATGGGTGGCGGAACAAGCTGAAATTGTTAGGGGGCTTGCTGATGATAACGGCAGTGGTGATTTTGAATGGGCAAGTACAACAGAGGCTCGCAATAAACTCTGGCATGCTCGCCATAACTTAGCTTATGCCGCTCGTGCTATGCGGCCTAATGCAGAGATTTTTTCAACGGACGTCTGCGTACCCATATCACGTTTAGCCCAATGTATTATTGAAACAGCAGAAGATATTTCAGCACTGGGTATACCTATGCCGATCGTTGGACATGTAGGTGATGGTAACTTTCATGTCGTTCCTGCAGTTGATCCAACAAATGAAGCTGAGATGAAAATTATCGAGGCATTTCATGAGCGTTTAATACGTAGAGCGATTGCGATGGGTGGTACTTGTACAGGCGAGCATGGGATAGGGCAGGGTAAAAAAGCATTCTTAAAAGAGGAGCTGCCTGCGGGTGTTGGGGTCATGAGAATGATTAAGCAGGCATTAGACCCAGACAACCTATTTAACCCAGGGAAAATTATCGATATTGAGTGATTTTTTTTTGCACTGCACACTGTTTTTTTAGTGATAGCGTCTATACTTTGAGAATATTTTTTCTGTAAATACATAAAGTTGTAGATTGATCTAAAATGCAATCTTGCTAGATAAAATTGGGTAGCTAAAAGGAATGGAATTGCTTGCAAAAGTCAGGAGCTTTTTAGCACAGCGCCCAATTTGGGCAGCTGCTATTGCTGCTATTGCTGCAATAGCGTTATGTAGCCTGTATATTCGCAGTGAAGTTAAGCGCTTAGAAAGTGAAGAACTGATTAAAGGGCTTAGCTTAGTGGGGACGCTCAGAGCCAAACTTGAGGGGACCATTAATGCCAACCTGTCTTTGATTCGAGCGATCAAAGCTGAAGTTTTACTCAATCCGCAAGTCGATCAGAAACGCTTGGAAGTTTTCGTGAAGGCGTTGATGACGCCTGAATTACAGATACGCCATATCGCGCTCGCTCCTAACTTAATCATAAAATACATTTACCCTGTTGAAGGCAATGAGAGGGCGATAGGTTTAGATTACACCGCCAGTAATCAGGTATCTTCAGTGGTAGAAGCTGTCCAAAAAAATGAGCTGGTAGTTGCGGGCCCGCTAGAACTTGTCCAGGGTGGTAAGGCACTTGTTGTGCGTGTTCCCATCTATATACCCAGCCATAACTCGCTCCTTGATAAAAAATTATGGGGGATTGTTTCCGCCGTTATTGATTACCCTGCGTTGATTGATAAAACCGGTATTAAAGAGGATTACTACGGATTACAAGTGGGTATCAGAGGGGTTGATGGTAAAGGGGCAAATGGGAGTGTTTTCTTTGGTTATGAAAGTGTTTTTACCGATGATGCAGCCTTGACTACAGTTAGCTTACCCAATGGCTCTTGGATTTTAGGTGTGAGGCCCTTCAACGGATGGCAAGCCCCTAGGTCCAGACTTTATTTAATGTATGGGGGGGCAATCAGCCTCTCGATGTTTATCGGCTTTTTAGGCTTCCTTCTTGCGACGGCTTATCGCGAAAAGTCTATTGCAGTTGCGACGGCAAATTATAGAGCGAGCTTTGATGTTCTGACCGGCTTGGCAAATCGCTACTATTTTAGTCAGCGCTTAGGCGATCTGATTAGGGATATGCGTCGTGAAAAGCAGGACTTCGCCATTTTCTTTATTGATATAGACCACTTTAAGCAGGTTAACGACAGCATCGGCCACAATGCCGGTGACAAACTACTTGTTGAGTTTGCCCAGCGCTTGCAGCAATCTGCTCGTGATACGGATATAGTTGCCCGTTTAGCGGGTGATGAGTTTGTTATTGTTTTCCGCAATGTGAGTGATGTGATCCAAGCGGATCTGCTCGCAGAAAAATTGCAAAACAGAATACAACTTCCTTTTCTTCTTGATGGTCGCTCCTATCTGATCACTGCGAGTATCGGGATAGCTATGTATCCAGTCGATGGTGAAGATGTGACGAGCTTGCTGCTACATTCTGACCAAGCGATGTACACAGCAAAGCGCGCTGGCCGCAATGCATATTATTTCTTTAATGAGGGAATGCGCGAAGAGGCCGATCACTACCTGCTAGTGCATGCTGATATTTTACGCGGCCTAGGTAATGATGAGTTTGAGCTTTACTACCAACCTATTTTGAATATCGAAAATCAACAGATTCAAAAGTGTGAAGCTTTAATCCGCTGGAACCATCCAGAAAAAGGGTTGGTGGGACCTGATAACTTTATTCCTGTAGCTGAGCGAACTGGGGCTATCCGCGAACTCGGTAACTGGGTACTTAAGCAGGCCTGTAAAGATATGCGTAAGCTTCAAGATGCGGATGTTTTTATTACGATGTCGGTAAACCGTTCGGTGGGAGAGTTCTATTCGACTAAGGCGTATGAAGTTTGGAAAAACATATTTGCAGACAACGGTGTCTCCCCAAGCCGCTTTATTTTTGAGATCACCGAGTCTATTTTTATGGACAGACATCATGCGCGGATGAAAACGATTAATGCCTTGCGTAAGCTCGGTATCTCATTTGCTATAGATGATTTCGGAACAGGCTATTCGGCAATCAATTATCTGCGTAGTTACCCGGTGGATTTTCTGAAGATTGATAAAAGCTTTATCAACGATCTGAACACCGACGCTCAAGACCGAACTCTCGTCGAAGTTATCATTAAAATGGGTGGCGCATTAGGTATTAAGGTGATTGCGGAGGGGGTTGAAGAGTTGTCACAACTTGAAGCTTTGCAAACGTTGGGTTGTGACTATATTCAAGGTTACTGGTTATCTCGTCCAGTACCTATCTCTCAGTTTATCGCGCTTTGCCATCTCCACTCAGCTAATAAGAGCGCATCAGAGTAAGGCCCCGAGCGCTCATATATCGGCCAGTAGATTGGTTACGACTTCCTTTTTAACGGTGCAAAACCATCATCAATCGATCGTTTAGCTGCGGGTTTAGCCGCCGGGGTGCTCTTTTTAGCCACTTTGTTCTTTGGACGTGATTTCGTCTTCAGCGCACTCGTCTTGCTATCAGTTTTCTTCTTTTTAGTGCCAGCAGCTTTACCCGAAGCCTTGAGTTTTTTCGGGCCTGCATAACTACCTTCAAGACCTTTGATGGCGCGCCGCTCGAACTTCATTTTTAAGTAGCGTTCGATGCTCGACATTAAGTTCCACTCAGTCGGGCCAATTAAAGAAATGGCTAAACCTTGATTGCCTGCACGTCCGGTACGGCCAACTCGGTGGGTGTGATCATCTCCACTTCGTGCCATATCCACGTTAATGACCAGATCAATGCCTTTGATATCAATGCCGCGAGCCGCTATGTCTGTTGCTACTAATACATTAATTTTTCCGACTCGCAATAACTCCATTACATGTTGACGTTGCTCTTGGGTCAAGTCGCCTTGAATAACACCGGCTCGGATATCATGGTAGCGTAAAAATCCGCTTAAACGACTGGCATTGGTTTTTGTATTAGTAAAGACAATCGCTTTCTCGTATGGCTCATTCTTTAGTAACCATACAAGCTGTTTATCTTTTAACGTGTTGTCGTTCGCTGTGATTATCTGTTGGCTAATATTTTCATGAGCGTCATCACGGTGGTTACTGGTTTGAATAGCCACCGGATCTTTTAAAGAAGAAGAGATCACACTGTTGATTCCGCTGTGCCCCAAGGTTGCGGAAAATAACAGGGTTTGACGGCTTTCGGGGCAGGATTTGACGATACGTTCGACGTCTTCTTGGAAGCCCATATCGAGCATACGATCGGCTTCATCGAGTATTAAAAACTCTATATCTTTAAAATCGAGGCTTTTTTTATCTAAGTGCTCAATGAGACGTCCTGGCGTACCGACAATAATCTCAGGGTTTTTACGTAACCGCGCCGCTTGAGGCTTATAGGTTTCACCACCACAAACAGTATCCGCCTTAATAAACGTAAAGCTACCGAGCGCTTCAATATGCTTCATTACTTGTTGGGCGAGTTCACGTGTAGGTGTCAGAATCAACGCACGAGTGCTGCTGTGCGGAGCCGGATTGGCAAGTAACTTCTGAAGCATGGGAAGCACAAATGTTGCTGTTTTGCCGCTGCCGGTTTCAGCCGTTACTAAAATATCTTTCCCTTCTAATGCAGCAGGTATTGCGGCTTGCTGTACATCGGTCGGCTTTGTGAAAGACAGCGACTCAAGTGCTTTTAGTAAACGGGGATCTAAGGACAGTTCTGTGAACACTGTGCAGTACTCTCTGAAAATTCATGATTAGGCGTGATTTTAGCAGAAAATAGTGCATTAGAAGAGATAAACAAAAACGGTAAGCTGAATACTTACCGTTTTCTTAAATTACTTGAGTTTAATAGTGAATAGCACGCGGCAGATCTTTTGCTTGGCTTACCCACTCCTCGACCTGTTCACTTGTCGGTATTTTCTCTGCAAGTTGTTTTCCAGTATTGATGTCCAGCATTTTGGCATGCAAGTTGGCGCCATTACGCTGTGCAAGTTCAGGGACAGTATCAACACCGGCATACTCCAGCAGATCGGCGTAAACAGTACTGACCCCTTTGATACGGGCTAAGTCTGCACGGTTCAGCCAGCCTAGAATCTCTTTTTCATCGAGTCCTGATTGGGTCGCGATATCCTTGCGACCCTTCTTATCGCCACACACTTTTAGGAAGCTTTCTTGCGTAGTCACACCTGCGGCTTTCAGTTTTTCAGCCGTTGCATCGTTAATGCCTTTAATATCGGTAAGCTTTGCCATTAGTCATTCCCTCGGTTTTATTTAGATTTACAATTCGATTGTATATCCGCTAGCTGAACCCTAACGAAACAGAACGATTAAATTAGGGTTTAATATTTTACCTAGGGTTTATTGCAGTGTGCTGACAGGCTATTTACAAGGCTGGGTCGACTCTGTTTGGCGTTGAGTTGTTCACCCTAAACCAGCCGGCTACGCTATATCTGTCTCGGTTAGCGGTTTTTACTTCGTGTGGGAACTCATCACTTAAAAAAATGACTAAGGTACCTGATTCTGGTAAAACAGTTTTGATGTGTGTTAATTGCTCATCATACATAAAGAGTTCTCCACCATCGGTCGATAACCAATTGTTATTAAGGTAAAGAACGGTCGTGAGTACTCTGTTTGTTTCGCCTTTAAATGCATCAACATGGCGTTTGTAAAACCCGCCGGGTGGGTAGTGTGCAAAATGAGCTTCGTAGTCGAATAGGCCCATAAATAAACGTTTGTTAATAGCCGTACGTAACGCTTCCATCTCTCGGAGGTAACGTGTTTCAGCGGGATGGTTATGATCCATCCAGAGTATTTCATCGCTTCTAACAACTTGGTTTATTTGGTGTTGTTGATCACGCCCGATTCCGGCAGGTTTGTAGTCAACAACGAGCTGTGTAGCACGTTCCTCTAACGCACTTATCAAGTCGTCAGGGAAGATATTCTGGAGTGTGATTTGTCCTTCTTCAGCTAAAGTATCTGCAATAAGATCGAGAGTCTGTTGAGATAGAGAAGAGGTGAGATCTGATGACCCAGCTAGCAATTAGGTTCACTCCTAGTAAACAATTTTGAAGGGGCAAGAATAATTGAATTTTTTAGATGTGTCGTTAAAGAATGTGAGGCCGTTGAAAAAAAACAGCAGTAAAATCTCTATAGATCGCTATGTTTTTTTTCTACTGGCTTCATTCCTCCTCGTTTTGAGTGGTTGCTCCTCTCGACCACCCGCAGTCGTTTCGACACCTCAGCAAACGACCTCATACGCGAAAGTCTCAATGCTCTTAGAGGAGCACCTTGATGTTTGGGCTGGAACGCCATATAAGCTGGGAGGAATATCTACTCGGGGTATTGATTGCTCCGGTTTTGTAGCAAGAACCTACCTTGACCTATTTGGTGTCCGTTTGCCGAGAACGGCCATTGAGCAAGCACGTTCGGGGTTAGTTGTTGGTCGTGCAAATATGAGACCCGGTGATTTAGTGGTGTTTAAAACAGGTTTTACTGACCATCATATTGGTATTTATGTTGGAGGTAATGAGTTTATCCATGCATCGTCGAGCATTGGTGTCACCAAATCTCGTTTAGATAACCCTTATTGGGTGAAAAAGTCGATGAAAGTCGTCCGACCTACGGAGTTATCTGTAAGAATATAAAATATTAATGATAATGTTGTTGATAATCATTATCGTTTTCTCTAATATGGTTTTGCTCGCAAGTGATAACGGCTCTACAGATGTAAAGCCGGTAAGCTTCACCCGCTACTAAGAGGACCCTTATTCTTTTTAGTAGCATACGGTTCTTGTCATTCGGGGCTTGAATAGCCCCGCTTTTTTATTTCCACTCTCGATTAAATCTCTTGTGACTCTTAGCTATTAATTCTTCAATTTTATTGAAATTGGTGCGAGATTCCTTCGTGCTCTCTGCGGCGGCGGATTCGTCTATATCTATAAGTAGGTTATTGAGTTGACGAAAGCTCTGTTGATAGGCGTTCAATTCTTTCTCTTTGAGCTCTTTAAGGAGCACTTACATTTGCTGCATCAGCTCATTCAGGCGTTTTTAGTAAGTGAGGGTCTTTAGACCCTCATGTTTTTATCCTTGAATTTCAGTCTTTGTTTCAGCCTTAGGCGTAGTGGATTTGTCCTCCGCCTCACTTTTTGCCTGTTCTTTTATATCCTTAATGGATTTGTTTGGACGCGCACGACAATGGGCTTTAACATTCGAACCGTTGGCACGTTGATATCCCTCAACCCAATAGCAAGCCTGAGCCTGTTCGCATAGGGATGTTTCTAACCCCTTACAGTCGGCGGCAAATAGATAAGTGCTTGTAGTTGTTAATAAAGAGAGGGTAGCGACTCTGAGGAAATTTTTACTCTGAATAAAAGACATAATCATAATCCTTATGATGTGTTAAAAGTGCGATCCTGCACTATTTGATTAGAAAGTAGATAAGATTAATCTAAGATTAACGCCTCTTTTTTTAGGTGATTAGGGTCATATATGCATTTGGGCTGCTACACTTTTAGTTAGCAGTGATACAGATGTAGGAATAATTAAATATCATGAAATTGCTTTCTTACAGAGCGCTTTTAATAGTCATCTCCTTTTTCTTGATAGCCTGTTCTGAGCAAAATAGAACTCCATTAAGTGTAGGTACCAATCTATGGCCAGGATATGAGCCGCTATATGTAGCCAAAACGGCAGACCTTTGGGATAACAAGCGTATAAAAATGGTTGAGTTTACCTCTGCCAGTGAGGTTATTCGCGCCTTTAGGAATGGAACATTAGACGTAGCAGCATTAACCCTTGATGAAGCTATTTCTCTGATGGCAGATCAACCCGATACTCAAATCATTTTAGGGACAGACTTTTCGGACGGTGGTGATGTTGTTATCGCTCAAGCTGAGATCAAAGAAGCAGCACAATTGAAGGGCAAGAGAGTTGGGGTAGAAAGCACGGCGCTAGGTGCCTATATGTTAACAAGATTTTTAGAGGAAAATGGATTATCCCCAGCAGATGTAGTGCCAGTTTATTTACAGGTTAACGAGCACTTTAAAGCTTTCCAGTCGAAGGCTGTTGATGCTGTAGTGACCTTCGATCCTGTAAGAGCTGAGCTACTAAAAGGACCTGCGAATATTTTGTTCTCAAGTGCAGACATCCCGCAAGAAGTGGTGGATGTCTTAGTGGCTTCTGCAGGTGCGATTGCAACAAAGTCCGAGCAAATTCAAATGCTAGTTCAAGGTTGGAGTCGCAGTATAGAGTTTATTCGCGATAAACCGGACATAGCCTACTCTATGATGATGCCTCGTCTAGGTATGACTCATGATGAATTATTAGAGTCTTTAACTAGCCTGCATTTATTAGATGCAGCCGAGAATAAAAGCTTTTTAGGAGGTGAACAGGCCTTAGTCAACAACATAGCACTGAAGGTTCAAAGCGTTATGTTGATGAATAAACTATTGCAAAATCCTGTTTTTAAAGAGAAGAATATCTACTCTGAATTTGTTGATGCACTATGAAACTATTAGCCCGGTTACCTTTTCGTTACACAATCTTATTGTTGATAGCTATTTTGGCATCAGCTTTAATTATCTTTAACCATTTTATTTTGCGTGCGAAAGTCGAGCAGATGGTAGAGCAGCAGTCACAGAAGTACCTACTTTCTTCTATCAACAGGCTTCAAGGTAGTGCGGAATATTTGCTAAGCAAGGATGACCTTGAGGGGCTTCGTCGCGAGATCGCAGCGAACAGTGTTTATGCTGATATTAAGCAGTTAGTCATTTTGGATGAAACGATGAAGGTCATTGCTTCATCGCAAATTGCAAATCAGGGCAAGTCAATTGATGCACTCGTACTGCATGTCAGCCGGAGTCTTATCGGTCAGGTTTTAGAGACTAAACAAGTTCTTATTGACAACAATCTATTGGGTGAACGCGCAATTTATGGTCTAGCCCCGATCAGTATTGTAGGTAATGAGGGTATTCGTGATCAGCGTTGGGGGTTATTGATTATCGAGGTTGACCTCGAGATTAGGCAGCAAGCTCTGTTATTAAAAATGGATAACCTATTTTGGGTAAGCACGCTCTTAATCTCCTTTATTGGTATCCTTTTCTGGTTGTTTTATTACAAATCGATTGATAAACGCATCAGTCGTATTTTATCAGCGTCCAAGAAAATTGCGGATGGTGAGTTTAATACCCGTATAGGCTTAGAAGGCAGGGATGAGTTTGCGAAGATAGGGCATGCGATTGATCTGATGGCCTCTGAAATAGAGGGGGATCATCGAGAGTTAGTTCGAAGTCATAAACAGGTTGAAAGTATCATTGAGAACATCCCTGGGATGCTTTATATCAAGGATAAACAAGGTCGCTATATCCTTGCTAATGAACGTTTCAAAAAGACTTTCCCATCAATTCGTATAGGAAGTGACCAAACCGACTATGATGTGTTGCCGCGGGCAGAGGCTGATAGCTTCTCTCAGTGGGATGCTCAGGTGTTGGAGACTGGCGAGGTATCAAGTAAGCAGGCACCTTTCACCTACGGAAGCGAAACCCTACTATACTCAATCGTAAAGTTTCCACTCTTTGATAATCACTTACAAGCTTATTCTGTTTGCTCTATAGCAACGGATATTTCTGAGAAGGAGCATACGGATAATCTCCTAACCATCTCTAATAATATTTTCGAAAATACCGCTGAAGGTATCATGATAACGGATATGCATAAGCGCATATTAGATGTGAACCAGTCCTTTCAGAATATAACCGGATACAGCAAATTGGAGGTTTTAGGCCATAACCCACGCTTTTTTAGCGCGGGAGAAACCCCTCATTTTATCTACAGAGAGATGTGGCAAGCGATAGAAGAAAAAGGACATTGGCAGGGTGAGTTAATTAATAAACGTAAAAACGGAGAAGTTTATTACGAGCGAATATCGATTAACTCAATTATCAACCGTGTTAACAAACTCACAGGTTATATAGGTTTTTGTGAAGATATTACAAATGAGAAGAGTGCTAATGAACACTTATCTCAGCTCGCTTTTACGGACCCATTAACTAAGCTGCATAACCGTGAGTCCTTTAAATTACGATTGCAGGAGTCCATTGAGTTTAGCCAGCGTTACAACTACAGCTTAGGCATCTTGTTTATTGATCTTGACTACTTTAAAGAGGTGAATGACACCTACGGCCATGAGTCCGGTGATCAATTGTTAACCATGGTCGCCGAAAGATTAACGAGTAATTGTCGGAACACTGATATCGTTAGTCGTCTGGGTGGTGACGAGTTTATTATTCTTATTCGTAATATAGAGAATGAATCGGGATTAGCCGCCCAAGCTAATATGATTATTAAAAAGCTGGAGGAACCGTTTTCATTAGATGGTTCAGAGGTGGAGATTAGCAGTACGATTGGTATCGCTGTGTTTCCAAAAGATGCCGACACCGCTGATCAGTTGCTTAAACACGCAGATGCCGCTATGTATCATGCAAAGTCGTTAGGTCGGGGCTGCTTCTCCTTCTTCGACTTTACAATCAATGCGCGAAATCAAAAAATTCTAAAAATTAAACAAGCGATGAAGACGGCGATCGACCAGAAAGAGTATCGTCTTGTCTATCAGCCCCAAGTTGACCCCCATACTCGAACTATTTCGGGCTATGAAGCCTTGTTACGTTGGGAGTCGGGCTATTTAGGTGCCGTGTCGCCTGCTGAGTTTATTCCCATAGCGGAAGAAACTGGTGAGATCGACCGTATTACAAATTGGGTCATCCATCAGGTTGCTGAAGATCGACATCAGTCGCAGCGGTTAGCTGATGCAACTGTTTCTATTAATATTTCGGCCAAGCAGTTCCAAAATGATTCTTGGGTTAATACGTTGCGAAGCCTTAGTGAGAAACAACGTTTAGACCTCAACTCAATCATTGTAGAGATCACAGAAACAGCCTTAGTCGCAGAGTTTAGTTCAACGTTAGAACAGCTCAAATCGGTACGTCGTTTAGGTGTGAGAGTGGCCATCGATGACTTCGGTACAGGCTACTCCTCTTTAGCTTACTTGAAGAAAATGCCGATTAACTATCTGAAAATTGACCGCACCTTTGTCAGTGATATAGGGATAGATTTAGATGATCAAGTCATCGTTGAAACGGTGATTGGCATGGCGCATGATTTAGGTATTTGTGTGATTGCAGAAGGTGCAGAATCGATAGAGCAAGTGGCATTTTTGACAGCCAATCAGTGCGATAAAATTCAAGGGTATTATTACGCGAAGCCGTTGGAGTTGAGTGAAGTAGAGCTCTTTCAATTGTCATAAAAAAAGCCCTGAACTT
>DAIRSP010000016.1:0-31630 GCA_036804365.1 Neptunomonas sp.
TGAGCCCCTCGATGTACGTTGCTGTTGTGCAGGCGATAAAAGCGCGCGATAGCATCAGTAACGATACGAGGTTTGTGTGTGGTAGCGGCATTATCGAAATAGATTAGAGGCACACCGTTGACCCGTGATGACAGGATTGGGAAATCACGGCGCGCTTTTTTTACATCAAACATAGATAGCAATCTTAAGACTGTACTTGGCGTTTATATTGGCTGCCCCAACGCGCATACATCATCGATGCTGTAAAGAGCGTTGCTACCAGTAAGGTATCTATAATTCCAAATAGGCGTGTTGTTTCATTCGTCGTTGCTGCGAGTACGGCTTCATTAAAATAGAGCAGTAAAACAAAACATAACCAAGCATGACTGCGAGGATTACCCGATTTAATAGTGGGTATAAACGCGGCTAAGGGCAGAAAATGCAATGCCCAAATCACCCAAGGCTTGCCGGTTTGAATGGGGTGTATAAACAGATACCAAAGCGTATAGAGCACTAGCAGCCCAGCAAAGCTAACAATTGTAATGGAGCGGGACCACTGCATTTTCTGTTTAAGTGTCACGTTTAGGCTTCCTGTAATTTTTGAGCAAGTTTTGCTAGGCGTTTACCTTGGGCAACACACAGCGTTATTTCATCTTTATCTAGAGGCCGTTTGCTATCGCGCCCCGCTAAGTGGGTTGCTCCATAGGGCGTTCCTCCGGTTTGCGTAGTCAGGAGAGCGGTTTCACTGTAGGGCAAGCCCGTGATCAGCATTCCATGATGTAATAACGGCAGTATCATGCTCAGTAATGTAGTTTCTTGTCCACCGTGTAAACTGGAAGATGAACTAAAAACAGCTGCAGGTTTACCGATTAAGGCACCCGACATCCAAATGCCGCTTGTGGAGTCGATAAAATATTTTAGTGCCGATGCCATATTTCCAAATCGAGTTGGGCTACCTAGCGCAAGGGCAGCACAACCGCTTAGATCCTCTTCAGTGCAATATAAGGCACCTTCAGTTGGGATCTCAGGCTGGGTTGCTTCGCACAGGGTTGAAATGGCCGGTACCGTTCTTAGGCGTGCCTCCATTCCTGCTTGTTCAATACCACGGGCAATCTGCTTTGCCATTTCACGGGTGGCGCCGTGGGTGCTGTAATAAAGGACCAGTACGTAAGGCGTGCTCACTTATAAAATCTCCAGCACGGATTCAGGTGGGCGTCCGATACGCGCCTGCCCATTTTTGATCACGATAGGGCGCTCAATCAGTTTAGGGTTGGCGACCATAACGTTGATAATCTGCTCCTCAGATAGGGATAAATCTGAAAGACCATTATCCATATACTCTTGCTCTTTGGTTCGTAGCAGCGCTCTTGCAGATAAGCCTAAAGCGTTAAGCACCGTCTTTAATTCTGCTGCTGTTGGTGTATCTTTCAAGTATTCACGAACGTCAGGTGTGATTCCCTTTTCTTTAATGAGTTCAAGTGTTTGGCGAGACTTAGAACAACGAGGGTTGTGATAGATGACGACTTGGCTCATGATAAATTCCCATACAAACTGGATTAGCGTGTTTAACTTGAATTAAGAGGCTATTGTATACGCAGCAGGAGTTGCAACAAAGTTTAGTCTCAGGAATTTGATAATGAATCGTATTAAAGAGATACCCGTAGTCAATTTTTTAATCTACTTGATTAAACAGTTTCTCAATAATGGTGGGATAATTAATGCATCAGCCCTAACTTATACGACATTGTTTGCTGTTGTTCCTTTAATGACCGTTTCCTACGCGATGTTAGCTGCGATACCCTCGTTTCAAGGAGTAGGTGAGCAGGTTCAAGGATGGGTGTTTTCAAATTTTGTACCCGCTACGGGTGAAGTGGTGCAAGGGTATTTGAAAGACTTTACCCAGCAAGCTCAGAAGCTTACAGCAGTCGGGGTCGGCTTTCTTGTCGTGACATCTATTATGATGATGCGCAATATTGAAGTGGCTTTTAATCGCATCTGGCGGGTGAGTGAGCAGCGCAAGGGCATGTCTAGTTTTCTGCTCTACTGGGCAGTTTTAAGTTTGGGCCCCATTTTGATCGGTTTAGGCTTGTTGGTAACCTCTTATATCGCCTCTTTGCCGCTTATTAGTGATGCTACGCAACTGGTTGGCAAAGCACGATTACTTTCCATACTTCCCATGATACTTTCCTGTGCGGCTTTTACTCTGCTATATGCTGCGGTTCCGAATTGTAAAGTGCCAGTAAAAAATGCTTTTGTCGGGGGTGTTGTTGTCTCTATTCTTTTCGAGACAGCTAAACGCGGCTTTGCACTTTTTGCTATTCAATTTCCCTCATATGAGCTGATTTATGGCGCATTTGCCGCAGTTCCGCTATTTTTGGTTTGGATATTTATCTCTTGGTTTATTATTTTAATGGGTGCCGAGTTAACCAGAGCGTTGACTGTTTATCAGCATAATAAGGTCGCTCAAGAACAGTCTCACCTGCATACTTTATTGGGTATTATCTTCACATTATGGAATGCGCAAAAAACAGGGGAGAGTATTTCTGATCGTATATTCCTACAGAAAGTTACAGGGCTAGATCAAGCAGGTTGGGATCAGTATTTGCCACTCTTGTTGACTAGCGATATCGTCTCAAGAACAGAGCAGGGTGAGTACGTTTTATGTAGAGATTTAGGAACTTTATCGATAGGCGAGTTTTGCACAGCGCTGCCTTGGCCATTGCCCAAGACAATGAATGCAGCCGATACAGGCTGGGTGCTTGCTTTAGATAACAAGCTAAAAGTACTATCCCGTATGCAAGCAAGTGAACTTGAAATGACACTTGAACAGTTATTTGAGTCCTAGGTAGCGGAGAATATCGTGTCGAAAATATGCAAACATGCCTTTGTAACAGGTCGTGTACAGGGAGTATGGTTTCGTCAGTCCACTGTTGATCAGGCTTTAGCTAATGGGCTAACGGGTTGGGTTAGAAATCTGCCTGATGGGCGCGTTGAAGTGATGATGTATGGCGAAAAAAATGCGGTACTTCAGGTGGAGTCTTGGTTAAGTAAAGGTCCTGCATTGGCGAATGTGGCTGATGTCGAAACAGAAGAGTTAGAGTACGAAGACTTCCATGACGGTTTTTTGATCACCGGTTAAAAAAACGGGCTTGAGAGCCCGTTTTTTATGGAAAGGATTATTAAGCTTCTAGCTGGGCTTTGAGGAAATCAATAATGCCCTCAGCCGACACATCTTGCTTATCAGCATCTCTGCGGCCTTTATATTCAAATGTACCTGCTTCGATACCACGATCTGAAATAACCAAGCGGTGTGGGATACCGATTAATTCCATATCAGCAAATTTAACACCAGGACGCTCTTTGCGATCATCTAGGAGGACATCGATACCGGCAGCTTTCATCTCTCCGTAAAGCTTATCAGAGACTTCACGAACCGCTTCAGATTTGTCGTAGTTAAGCGTTACAAGTACCACTTCGAAAGGCGCTAAACTACGCGGCCAAATAATGCCGTTGTCATCATTGTTTTGCTCAATAGCGGCTGCTACTACACGTGTAACACCAATACCGTAGCAACCCATCTCCATGACGCTTGCCTTACCGTTTTCATCAAGTACTGTTGCATTCATCGCTTCAGAGTACTTAGTTCCGAGTTGGAAAATATGGCCAACTTCGATACCGCGTTTGATCAGAAGCGTGCCCTGTCCGCAAGGGCTTAGATCTCCTTCTACAACCGTGCGAAGGTCTGCAACGGTTGGTGTCGGGAGGTCACGTTCCCAGTTAATATTGAAATAGTGTTTGCCATCGATATTAGCTCCAGCGCCAAAGTCAGACATTTTTTCAACACTGCGATCAATAATACAAGGGATATTCAAATTGACAGGACCTAGCGATCCTGGGCCTGCTTTGAGTACTTGGCGAATCTCTTCTTCCGTTGCAAAGCGGAAAGGTGATGCAACCCAAGGTTGCTTCTCAGCTTTAATTTCGTTGAGTTCGTGATCA
This sequence comes from Neptunomonas sp., assembly GCA_036804365.1. Taxonomy (GTDB): domain Bacteria; phylum Pseudomonadota; class Gammaproteobacteria; order Pseudomonadales; family Balneatricaceae; genus Neptunomonas. The sequence continues at coordinate 3,979 of DAIRSP010000016.1, forward strand.
CCACGTACAAGTAGGGCAACAAAATCCGCTTCACATTCATCTGAAGCGGCAACAATCAAAGTCTTAACTGTTTTATCGATCGCCAAACCGTGTTGTGATACGAGCTCATCGATGGTTTTTGCATTCGGTGTATCTACAAGCGTCATCTCAGCTGTTGGCGTTGCTCTTTCATAAGCGGGTGCAAGCGCTTCGGCCATTTCAGTGTTTGCCGCATAATCACTGCTGTCTGAAAAGGCAATATCATCTTCACCTGAGTCTGCAAGTACATGGAACTCATGTGAACCCGTACCACCAATGGAGCCGTTATCAGCGATCACTGGACGGAAATCGAGACCTAATCGCGTGAAAATATTCGTATAGGCTTGGTGCATAACTGCATAGGTGTCTTGCAGAGATTCGCGATCAATATGAAATGAGTAAGCATCTTTCATAATGAATTCGCGAGAGCGCATCACACCAAAACGAGGGCGAATCTCATCACGGAATTTTGTTTGAATTTGATAAAAGTTAATAGGTAACTGTTTATAGCTTCGAATTTCGCGACGAACAAGGTCAGTAATAACCTCTTCATGAGTAGGGCCGACACAAAACTCACGTTGATGACGGTCGTGTAAACGTAATAACTCAGGACCGTATTGCTCCCAGCGACCTGATTCCTGCCACAACTCAGCCGGCTGGATGGCAGGCATTAGCACTTCTTGTGATCCCGCATTATCCATCTCTTCACGCACAATACGTTCGACTTTGCGCAAAGTTCGTAGTCCCATCGGGAGCCAAGAATAGAGGCCAGATGCCTCCTTACGGATCATTCCTGCACGTAGCATCAATTTATGGCTGATGACTTCAGCATCAGAGGGTGTCTCTTTGAGCGTTGCAATAAGAAATTGGCTTGCGCGCATGGCAATTAGACCTTTACAGAGTTCGCGTTTAATAAATTGGCATCATTTTAGGGGTATGAGGATCATGGGACAAGTCGACAGATTAGTTAAGCCTATTTATTTACAGAATTAATGTACAATTTGGTAATCATGAGTATGATTTACAGTACTCTTTAAATTCTTGCTGTTGAAATACTTACCTTTAGGATGCTCCCCTAACGCTTATGGATAATCAGATTTTTCAATCAGTCATTGAGATTACCGAACAGCGTGATCTAGACTCGCTTGAATACAGCCTGATTGCTACTTTAGCCGAGTTGTGCAGGATTGATTCTATCTACCTATATAAGCTTTATGACGCGTTTCATAGCACTGGAATTGAGGTCGCCATTCATCTTGAGGTTAACAGAGATGACAAGGGTGAAAATCAGTTCGAGTGGGATAATTCGACAAAGCAAATAGAGGCATCATCTGAGTTACTAGAGACAATTCAAAGTAAGGCCCTAGTTACGCGAGTCATAGAAAAACACGCGCACTATTGGTTTCCGATCAGCATTAACGGTGATGTGGTTGGTGTATTGGCAATAACCTCTCAAGAATCCATTGAATCATCATTAAATATGGTGTCTGGTTTTATTAAAATTTACGAAAACTATCTATACATTCTAAATGAGAGCGAGCGCGATAAACTAACCGGTTTGTTAAACCGTAAAACGTTCGACGGTAAGTTAGCGCGTTTGCTTGAGGTGCAAAAAACGCATCAAACAACCAGTACGGATGAACGACGTCTGCATCAGGATAACGACTCAGCTTGGCTTGTTATTTTGGATGTTGATCATTTTAAGGCGGTCAATGATGAGTTTGGCCATGTCTATGGTGATGAGGTTCTCCTACACTTATCGCAATTGATGAAAAAGTTTTTTCGCAGCAGTGATTTGCTCTTTCGTTTTGGCGGTGAGGAGTTCGTGATTGTGATGGAACCCGTACCTGCAGAAATGGTGAGTCAGACATTGGAAACTTTTCGAGCAAAAGTTGAGGCTTATCGATTCCCATTGGTAGGATCGCTTACTGTTAGTATTGGTTATATAGCAATCTCTCAATCAGACTTCCCTTTAACGGCGCTCGATAATGCAGATAAAGCTCTTTATTATGCCAAGGCACATGGGCGTAATTGTATACATAAGTACGAAGATCTCGTGCTTGCTGGCGCACTCAAAGGTGTACATGAGAGCGGGTCTGTCGATCTTTTCTAATTTTTTGTTTTTAATATTTAATTTATGTAGAACTAGGTATGAATAAAGTCATTATTTTTGCTCTTTGCCTGCTGCCATCAGCAGAAGTATTAGCAGGTATTACCGATATCTTTAAAGATGAGAATGGCAAAACCCGTTGGCAAATTCTAGCGAACTGGAGCAGTGGTACACTCATTATTTTACTCACCATCGTGGCTATTAGTTTGTTTTTTGCTCGGAAAAGGGCGTTTAAGGCTAATGCTGCACTCAACGAGATAAAGGAAAATCTAGAGAAACGGGTTAAAGAGCGGACGGCAACATTAGACAATGCCAACGTGTTACTCAAAGAGAGTAATGATCGCCTCGAAGTAGAAATTGATAAGCATGTTCAAACATCAGCGCGATTACGTCAGTCAGAGTCTTATATAAAAGATATCTTAAAGTCTATGCCGTTGATGCTTATCGGGTTAAATAAAGAAGGGGTAATTACCCACTGGAACCAGCGAACGGCTGATGTATCGGGTATTTCTGCTGAAGATGCGATTGGAAAACTATTATGGGATGCATACCCCACGGCCACGATTTCACCAGAAAATATTAAACAAGCGATAGATGAGCATAAAACCATCCATCTTAAACAAAGCTTACGAAGTCTATCTCACTTTGATGTTTTGATTTATCCATTAGAAGCACAAGATGAGCCTGGCGTAGTTATTTTGGTTGATGATATTACCCGTCAAACGCAGGCTGAAAACATGTTGATTCATAATGATAAAATGTCTTTTATGGGTGAATTGGCTTCTACAATGGCGCATGACATCAGTGTTCCGTTGCAAGGTATGCTGCTCGACTTACGTAGCTTTCAGCGCATATTAGCTGAACACCATGATGATGAAACGATTGAAGACTCATCCGTCAAGGCGAAGCGTTTAAACTCCATCATTGGAAACATGACCTCAAAAGGAGAGCAAGTATCTACTATTATTGGTAACTTACTCACATTTGCTCGGAATCGCAAAGAGGAAAAGCAGGTCGTTAATATGACAGATGTATTGGAAAATACACTCCGCTTATCAAATGACCTGATCGAGATATCACCAGCGTTTTGCTTTAGAGATATCCCTATTGAACGTCACTATGATCTAGATCTTCCACAAGCTCCTTGTTATGTAACTGAAATGCAACAGGTTTTTATGAGTTTGTTTAGAGCTGCTGCCTTATCTATGCAGAAAAAACAGCAGTTGGATCCTGACTATAAACCCGTTATTAAACTCTTGTTAACCGAGTGTTATGACAGTCTATGGATTAAGGTACAGCACAATGGTGTCGGATTAACGAGCGAGGAGCAGATGTATCTATTTGAGCCTTATTTCAGTCAAACTTCAGATAAACATGCTACTGATGCGGGTGAGCGGTTGTCGTTTGTTTACTATATAGTGACTGAGCAGCATGCTGGACAGATGGCTGTTACATCCAATGTTAATATAGGCTCAACTTTCCATATCCAGCTTCCTTTGGTTGAGAAGTAATTTGAGACGAATTTAAGGTATAAAAACCCGCTTTTTCGCGGGTTTTTAGTTCATGGTTTGAAATGCTACATTTTGCCTATGCTAAAAAATAGCGTCTCTCCCGAGCTATCATCCACACCGTCGTTGTCTGTCAGCGCAAATCCTTGACCGTTTGCATCAATAGCGAAACCTTCGATCTTATCTTGAATGTATCCATTCAGCGATTTAAGGTCTGGAATGAAATCTCGCACCAGTTCTTTATGAACAACGGGGAGTTCCTCGCCCAGTTTTAGGGGTTTTAGTTGTTCAACAGGTACTTTATAGAGGCGCTTAATGGCAGCATTGCTTCCAATCTGATTATCTCGTTCAATAATATAAACAGAATCTTTGTATGCTGTGATCTCTGAAAGTCCAACCCAGCCTTGCGTTGCTTTATCTAGAGGATAGTGTACCGCTCCCCATGATTTAGACTTCATATTATAAGCAAGAAGCTTAACCCTGTTTTCTGGATCATCACCCCATGGACGCTGGATAGCAACCCATAGCGTATCACCAATAAGTGTGATCCCTTCCGCGCCAAAGCGAGTCTCGTGTGCAAGTAAGCTTTCCGGAAAAGGTACTGTCTGGGTTATTTCACCTTGGTTGTTAACATGGTAGAGGGCGTGAGGAATCTCTTTTTTTGAGTTGCCTTCTGAAGCAAGCCAAAATCCCCCGTTTCGATCAGAGGCAATACCCTCTAAATCTAACTTATCAGCGGCTTTACCATTCAGGGTAACGGGTAACGATGAGGTGATCAGAGCGGGTTTTTTGTTCGCATCGATAGTGAAAATGCTTGGTTGCTGGCTATAAAAGCTATCGTTTATGGCATAGAGAATGCCCGGCTTTTGGTCATCAGAACTTAAACCAGACAGGGCTCCCCAGCCTAACGGAAGGCCATTATTATCATTGGTTGAGTGAATGAAAGGGTACAGAGGTTCTTGATCACTCAATTCGTAGATCATGACATGAGAGCGTGCGCCACCATCTTCAACAAAGTCCTTCTCATTCGCAGTGACCATCAAATTACGCGAGGGGATAGTGACTGCAGATTCAGGGGCAATACCCGACGGTAACATTTGTAGTAGATCAGGTGCCGCACCCGTATCACGATAAACACCGGCAACGGAAGCGCGCTCTGACAGGACAAAAATATAGGTTTGATCGCCATAAGTGCCTATAGCAAGACCTTCAGGCTCATTCCCTTTCTTGCCAGAGCGCTTCTCTGGATAGTGACCTAAGCGAACAATTTCATGTTCAAAAGTGTTACCTGCTTCGTATAATAAGCGGCCATCTTTATGGAAGATGCTAAATCCGCGTGCACCGCCTTTATAATCACCTTCGTTGGCAATTACAAAACGATCGTTGTCTAACCATTTTACGGTGTCTGGCTCACGAAGACGGCGCTCTTGAGAGTCACTAAAAACTAACTTTCCATCTTTGCTAGTGTCGATATTGGTTAGATCAACAGCACCCGCAGAAAAATGGTTAAGAACCTGGCCGCTTTGGGCTGAAATAATGACGAGGTGGTTGTTTTCTTGCAGTGTAAGGGCTATCTCATTATCAGCGTTGAAATCAACAAATTCAGGCTCTGGATCTTCAGGAACGATATCAGATAGACCCGTTAAATCGATACGGCGTAAAGAATCACAAACTACTTTCCCCTCATCTAAGTTGACGATAGCAAGAAAGCCTGCGGGTAGTTGGGGTAACTCACCCTCGTTAAGCTCTTCATCGCGCTCATTCTCAATGGCGATGGCAGCGTATTTTCCATCTTTTGAAACCGCAACAGAGTCTGGTTGTCCGCCTAAGTCGCATGAAGACAAGACTGTACGGTTTGCTAGAGAGATGGTTGCTAGCAAACCCGAAGGTTGAGTATAACTAGCTGAAGTGTTTACAGCAGCTAATATATAGTTAGAGGCAACCGCCACAGAAGTAGGCTCACCTTCCAGCGCTAAGTATCCGGCAGGCTGTGGTGCCTTAGCGTTACTAATATCAATAAAGCCTAAGCCTTTGTTTGGGCTATCAGAATATACAAGGGTATTTCCATCTTTGGATGAGGCAATTATTTCAGCTGATGTTTCGTTAGCTTGCTGCTCAGCAGGTAAGTTAGCGGAGGTTTCAAAGCTCGCAATTCTGTTAAATGCCGTTGCATTGGCACCTGATGCAGCAAGTGTGAGAGCGAGGATGAGCGTTTTATGACGAAAGCGGAGGGGTAGCATGGTTTTAAGAATCCTTAAAAGGTTGATAAATCATAAACCTAGAAGGGTATAAGGGCTCTATTACCTAAAGATGACTGTTCGGTTAGCAGTTTGTTAAAGACATAAAAAAACCCGCTTTCGCGGGTTTTTCATTAACTACATATTACGCTTGTACAGTTGGGATAAAAGTAGAAGCTTTAGCTGTGTAGTTTTCGATCTGGTCGAAGTTCAGGTAACGGTAAACGTCAGCTGCTAACGGATCCAGTTTCGCTGTGTATTCCATGTACTCAGCAACAGTAGGTAGTTTACCTAGCAGTGCAGCAACAGCCGCTAACTCAGCAGAAGACAGGTAAACATTTGCACCTGTACCCAAGCGGTTAGGGAAGTTACGAGTAGAGGTAGATACTACAGTAGACTTGTCAGCTACACGTGCTTGGTTACCCATGCACAATGAGCAGCCTGGCATTTCCATGCGCGCGCCAGCTTTACCGAAGATGTTGTAGTAACCTTCTTCAGTTAATTGAGCAGCATCCATTTTCGTCGGTGGAGCGATCCACATACGAGTTGGGATAGCTGTGCCAGCTGCATCCAGTAGTTTACCTGCAGCACGGAAGTGACCGATGTTAGTCATACAAGAACCGATGAATACTTCATCAACCTTGTCGCCAGCAACTTCAGATAGCAACTTAACGTCATCTGGATCGTTAGGGCAAGCAACGATTGGCTCTTTAACGTCAGCTAGATCGATTTCGATCACAGCAGCGTATTCAGCATCAGCGTCAGCAGACATCAATTCTGGGTTAGCCAACCATTCTTCCATGCCTTTGATACGGCGCTCGATCGTACGAACATCACCGTAGCCTTCAGCGATCATCCACTTCAACATTGTGATGTTAGAAGTTAAGTACTCTTTGATAGGCGCATCGTTCAGCTTGATAGAACATGCAGCAGCAGAACGCTCAGCAGCAGAGTCAGACAACTCAAATGCTTGTTCAACTTTAAGATCTGGTAAACCTTCGATCTCTAAAATGCGGCCAGAGAAGATGTTCTTCTTACCTGCTTTAGCAACAGTCAATAGACCTTGCTTGATAGCGTAGTAAGGAATGGCGTTAACGAGATCACGTAGCGTGATACCTGGTTGTAGTTTGTCGCCTTTGAAGCGAACCAAAACAGACTCAGGCATATCCAGTGGCATTACGCCTGTCGCAGCTGCGAACGCAACTAGACCTGAACCTGCTGGGAAAGAGATACCGATTGGGAAACGCGTATGAGAGTCACCACCTGTACCCACAGTATCAGGTAATAGCATACGGTTTAACCAAGAGTGGATTACCCCGTCACCAGGGCGCAGTGATACACCACCACGGTTCATGATGAAGTCTGGTAGTGTGTGGTGAGTTTCAACGTCAACAGGCTTAGGATAAGCCGCAGTGTGACAGAAAGACTGCATTGTTAGGTCTGCTGAGAAGCCTAGGCAAGCAAGGTCTTTTAGTTCATCACGTGTCATAGGACCGGTAGTATCCTGAGAGCCTACAGTGGTCATTTTTGGTTCACAGTAAGTGCCCGGACGAATACCTTCTACGCCACATGCTTGCCCCACCATTTTCTGTGCAAGCGAGTAACCTTTGCCAGTGTCGGCAGGTTGATCTGGCTTACGGAACAAAGTCGTTGGCGCTAAGCCTAGTGCTGCACGTGCTTTGTCAGTTAAACCACGACCAATGATCAGTGGAATACGGCCGCCTGCACGAACTTCATCTAGAAGAACCTGAGTTTTCAGTTCGAAGTTGCAAAGCTCTTCACCTGTCTCAGCATTTTTAGCAACGCCTTCGTATGGGTAAACGTCAATTACGTCGCCCATATTCATTTTGTCAACGTCCATTTCGATTGGCAGGGCACCCGCATCTTCCATTGTGTTGAAGAAGATTGGAGCAATCTTGCCACCGAAGCAGTAACCACCGGCACGTTTGTTTGGTACGTTCGGGATATCATCACCGAAGAACCACAGAACAGAGTTAGTTGCAGACTTACGAGAAGAACCTGTACCTACAACATCACCCACGTATGCAACTGGGTAGCCTTTCGCTTTGATCTCTTCGATCTGCTTAAGAGGACCAACAGAGCCTGGTACGTCTGGGTTGATACCATCACGCTCCATTTTCAACATTGCATTCGCATGCAATGGAATATCTGGACGCGTAAACGCATCTGGAGCAGGTGATAGATCATCAGTGTTTGTTTCGCCCGTTACTTTGAATACAGAAACGGTGATTTTTTCTGCCAATTCTGGTTTAGACGTAAACCATTCGGCATTTGCCCAAGACTCAAGAACTTGTTTAGCGTAAGCATTACCCGCTTCAGCTTTCTCTTGAACATCATGGAATGCATCAAATACAAGAAGAGTATGAGATAGCGCTTTTGCAGCAGTCGGTGCAAGTGCTTCAATGTCTAGGCAATCGATTAGTGGCTGAATGTTATAGCCACCTAACATGGTGCCAAGTAATTCAGTTGCTTTAACGGCATCAACGAGAGGTGATGCAGCATCGCCTTTAGTGATAGCAGCCAAGTAACCTGCTTTTACATAAGCAGCTTGGTCAACACCGGCTGGTACACGGTTAATTAATAGATCCAACAGGTAGGCTTCTTCGCCTGCAGGTGGATTTTTTAGTAGTTCAACTAACGCTGCTGTTTGATCAGCATCTAGTGGCTTCGGTGGCACACCTTCAGCGGCGCGTTCTTCTACATGTTTACGGTAAGCTTCAAGCACGATATAGCCCTCATCAGTTATTTCCGCCAGTCACGCTCATTCATCCAATCGCCGGCGGCGAGTAGAGATACTTTTCTCATTGTTGATATGGCGGGATGGATTCTAGCTTATAGCCGGATCAAAGTTAAGTTTGTCGACAATCCTAATCGTTAGACTTTGTGCCTAAGATCAGTCATGATCTGAGTCTATAAATTTGATTTTAATGAAATTGATGCTACCCAACAGCAATTTGACAGGTATATGATGCGCTGAAAGTGGATTTAATTCAGCATATTATTTCAGAATGTGCAGGGTTAGACTTAATACCATATCTATAATAAAAGGATGTTATGGTGAACTCTCAGATTTGGATGGCGTTATCTGATTGGGAACTCAACGCAGAAATAGACGGTCAGCAGGCGGATAAAATTCAGTCTGCTTTCGAGTTTGCAGGCCAAAAATCGCTTATTTATAAAGGCGAACTCCCTCATGAAAACCTCAAATGTGCTATTCGAGTGGTGGCTAAAAATCCGCTGGATCTGAATGCTCATGTCAAACGGTTTTATCTGTCTATTCTTTGTCGCTCTGCTGACGCTACTCTGGGTGCCTTAATTGATTTGATGATTATATTGCGCTTTAGAGGTGATGCCTTATTGTTGAGATTGATCTCAGAGGCGGAAGTGTTAATCGGCCAATCACTTGCCAATCAACTGAAAGACATTGTCGTTACTCAGGCGGTATCACGTTTACCTACATTGCAAACTTCGCATTCTGTGCTCATTAATGGGACCTCTATGCCTGCATTTTTTAAGAAAAGAGTGCTTAACCCATGATGTTAACGAGTGAAGATTGTCTATCTCGAGTCGCCTTAGTTGGTTTTGATGGAAGCACTTTACGAACGCTTGAGTATTTTTTTACCACTCAGCGGGTGGGTAAACAATTTCAGTTGGTGGAACGACACGCTGATGCTGACTGGGTTGTTTTCCATGCGGATCAACCTGTTTCAAAAGACAGTTTAAAAGAGCAACTCAAAGAAAAAATCAAGTTGCCCGCTATTGTTGTTTCAATCAAACCACTAAATTGGAAAGGCACGGTGCTTGTTGGCAAACCCTTCAGTGCTCATGATCTTGAATTAGCGATTAAAAAGCTAATGAAGATGATAGCTGAACTGGAGACGGCAGGACTTAGCGCAGCATCCGTTAAAAGCATTGAGCCAAACGAGAGTCAAACGCCCGTACTAGAGTCGTCTAGTAATAGTGCAAAAAAACAGCCAAAAGAAAGCGTTGATGAAGCTATTGCCGAGCATCAAGAAGTCGCTTCAAACGTCGCATCGATTAAAGTAGCCGCTGATAAACGCCAAGCCATTAAAGCTGAAGAGCAAGCGCTGCTTGAAGATGCAGTTAAGCCCAGTAGAATTCAATTGCCTTCTGAAGCCAGGGTCGCGAGTGTGCGTGCTCAGGTAGTTGCTAAACTTTCAGAGAGCCAAGCAAAACTAAAAAGCACTCAAAGTAACGCTGAGGTTCCCTCAGAAGCTAAAAAACCATCTTTAGTACGTGTCGCAGAGGCTCAAGAGGTTGTCGCTGAGACGCTCAAAACGGTGCCTAGGCCAAAGGCCCCCGAAAAGAGTTTGCATGGGGCTGAGTCGTCTAGCCAAACCACGCTTAAAAAAGCTCAAAAAAATACAATTAAGGTTGCAGAAAAAGTACCTGAAACGGATAAAGTTAAACCTGTTCGTAAGGTTATGGCTAAGTCCGTTCCGCAATCTAGCGCCGAAAAAGTGCCGGCGCTTAAAAAAACAGCTGAAAGCGAATCTGTTAAGGTACTCCAAAAAGCTGTTGAAAAAGCACATGCCAAAAACGATAACCAAAAGCCTAGCCGTACGGTTAAAACGACAACCTATCTTAATATGGGAACCGTGTTTGGTCATTTGCCTGAGCTAAATTGGCACGACCCTGCAGATAAACGTCGTTTATCGCTCAGTCTTGAGGGTATGCTACTACCTTGGGTTGAAAAGGCTGTCGAAGAGGGTCGAAGTAAGCAATGCTCGGTCGCTATCGACGGCTTACATCTGAGACTTGAGTATCTGCCTTGGACGGACTGTTTTGTCACCAACTTATCTGAAGAGGTGCTCTATACCGTGATGACCAGTCGTTTCGGTATGGGGGAGCTCTCCATAAGACCCGGTGATGTGATCGAAGATGATTTGCAAGAGGGGCTAGGTTTTTCTGAACGTGTTATCAATGCAACGGATCTGCTTTGGCTTGCAGGCTTATGGACGGCACAAGGGCGTCTTTTGCCTAATATTGACCCAACAAAAAAACGCATATTGAACAGCGTACCCGATTGTATAAAACTGATTGCGGTGCCCGAAGTTCACGCGATTATTGATCTATGGGTGACTAGCAAGATGAGCGCATTTGAAGTGATGGATACACTCTCCTTACCTCAGCGCTACGTATTTGGTGTGTTAGGCGCTGCCAGCACTGCAAAACTATTTACTATGAATCATTCCTAAGTAGACGAGAGAATAATGTGAGTCAGGAAGAGAATCAAAAACGCTACTTACACGTCACACCTAGCGGTGCCTATTACGCGACGCTAAATTCTCATCCCGATGATGCGCGGGCGTTGTTATTACAGTTGTTAAGCAGTGGTGAACCCATTCTCTATAGCTTAGAGTTTTTTTCTGAGTTGGCTGATCTTGATACAGAGATGGGCAAAAAACTATTTGACCGTTTGATCTCAAGGCGCTTCATTACACTCAAGAGTGAACCCTTTAGACCATCGCACTCCAGTATGGAGAGTATTTTACAGCAGGTCCTTCCCTGCATGTCTTCAACTTCTAAAGTTGTGCTAGGTGATGATCAAGGTTTTTGTCGTGGCTCGTCGGGGTTTGATCATGAGCATGCTGATGCTTTAGCTGCATTATCAGCAGATATTATTTCATTGCATCAGCGGCATCACCGCTTGCTAAATAATGATCTACAATTGATGGGTCAATCTTGGGGACTGATGGATCCGGTAGGAAGCAGTTTATTGGGTATATGGATTATACATATTGGAAGTCAGGTGTTCGCCTTAGTTATTCATGAGCAACCCAACTTAAACCAACAGGCCTATGTTGAGTTACTTAGCGCATTAGCTAATCGATACTTAGATAGATAAAAAAGCAGATAAAAAATAATGGAGTAAAGTTGTATGCGTTCAGAAATGATGGGTTCTATCCTCAGTGACCTCAATGGAACATCTGCAGAAATAGAAGCCTCCGCAGTTATCTCTACGGATGGTTTGATGATTGAGGCGCTTCTTCCTGCAAATATGGATGAAGATCGTGTAGGTGCAATGAGTGCAGCTATGTTGTCGCTTGGTGAACGTACAGCACAAGAGTTGGCTCGTGGCGAGCTTGAGCAGGTGCTCGTTAAAGGTGCCAATGGCTACATCCTGATGACACATGCTAATAGCGATTCTGTTCTGACTGTAGTCGCTAAGCCTAATGCACGTTTAGGTTTGATTTTTCTAGATGTTAAACGTGCTGCTGAAGCCATTGGTAAGTTATTGTAAATTTAATGATGTTAATAACGTATTTTGATGGCAGTTCACGTGAAGCATTAGTGGTTGATCGTGAAGTGCCTTACCCTGAAGGAAAGTTGATTGTATCCAGGACTGATCTGAAGGGTGTAATAACCCATGCAAATCAGGCATTTGTGGATATGTCTGGTTACTCTTTCGAGGAGTTAATAGGCGTTAATCACGCTATTCTTCGCCACCCTGATATGCCCGCTGCAGCCTTTGCTGATTTATGGGAAACGATTCAGGCAGGCAAAAAATGGCATGGATATGTGAAGAATTTACGAAAGGATGGTGCTTTTTACTGGGTTAAAGCTACGGTTATACCGAATGTACGTAACGGTAAACTTGTAGGCTATACCTCTGTTCGGCGAAAGCCCTCAACGACTAGAATTAACGCAGCAGCTTCCTTGTATGCGGAGATGCTAGCTAAAGAAAAGGTGTGATTTATGTCTTACACACTGACAGTTAGTCCAGACTTCACACCTGAGCATATTTCAGGATGGTTTATCTTCAATACTTGGCTTCAACGTCAGCTTAATATCCCTCTGCATCTTGAGTTGTATGATGACTTCGACACGCAGCGTGCCGACATCAAACAAGACAAGATAGATCTGATTTACGCTAATCCCTATGACGCATCGATGCTTGTACGCGAGAAGGGTTTTCAGGCAGTCGCTCGTGCAAGTTCTAGCTCAGATGAAGTGATTATTGCAGTAGCAAAAGATGCACCTTTTAAAGCGGTCGAAGAGTTACCTGAAGGTGTGCGGGTGGTGACAACGCAGCACCCTGACGTCAATATGATGGGTATGATTTTACTGGAACCCGCCGATCTCGATAAAGACTCCATAACGCTGTCAACAGCGCACAGCTATGTCATCGTGGCTAAGCATTTATTGAAAGGGCAGGCAGAAGTTGGCTTTTTCTTAAAAGATGCCTTTTATGATCTATCGGATTTAATTCGCGATAAAATGCGAGTATTGGTCGAAAGCCAAATTGATGTTGTCCATCATGTTTTATTGGCAGGCCCTAATGTCGCTCCGTTAATACCCGAACTCAGTCGTTGTTTGTTAGAGATGAATAAAACAGCCAAGGGAGCGAGTGTATTAGAAAGTATGCAGTTTAAGCGTTGGGAGCATATGGCGCAGGAAGATACAGAGTTTATGATAGATTTAATCGACACGCTTATCGATTAGTCAGCTATTCATAAATACTATCTAATAAAATATCACTTCTATTTTTACCATTCTGTTTAGCCCTGTAAAGGGCTAAATCTGCACGCTTAATGGCGTTATTGATTGATTCGTCCTTTGGGCTAAGGCTAGTCAAGCCAATACTGGCTGTAACGAGTATTCGGCTAGCCCCCTCCGAATAAAATGCATGTGCACTCAGGTGATGCCTAATGCGTTCAGCTAGGATCTCGGCACCTTTAATCTCGGTGTTAGGTAAAATAATGGCGAACTCTTCGCCGCCATATCGGTACGCAGTATCTGAGTAGCGCAAGTTGGATTTAACGATACTACCAAACTCAGCCAAGATGGTGTCACCAAATAGGTGGCCGTAGGTATCATTCATTGACTTAAAGTTATCTAGGTCAATCAGACATATTGAGGTTGGCATACTGTAACGCTTGCAACGCTCAAGTTCATTCGTCAGCTGTTCGGTAAATAAACGCTTGTTGTACAAGCCAGTTAACATGTCGGTAATGCTAAGTTGCTTGTAGCGTTCTTCACTCTCTTCCAGTGCTAGTTGGTTGCGCTTTGCTTCACTAATGTTTATCAGTGTTTCGATAGCACCGGTAATATTTCCTTGCTCATCCTTCAAGCTAGCGGCTGTGAAGGACAACCATTCGCCATCAGTGCCTATTTCGGGAAAAAATCCCTCGGCTTCATACGCATCTTCTATTAAGCGGGAGTATCGACCGGTTTTATAGTAGTGGTGTAGGTCAGCATCCGCTTTGCTGAGAATTAAGTCTGCGAGTGTGGGACGTTCGCTCGAATAAAAAGCAACCCACTGACGGTTGGTCCCGAGCATTTCGTTGCTCTTGAAACCGGTGAGCTGTTCAAGGGCATAATTCCAGAGAATGATTTGATGGTCGTTATTCAGAACGAACGTTGGCAGAGCAATCCTGTTAAGGACGGACTCAAATAACTTGTTTTGTTCGATTAACGCGTCATTAGTGATGCTAGTAACGCCCATATTATTCCTATTCTTGAATAGTCATACATATATTCTAGATATAAATCTGAGTAAGTAAATTTTTTTACCAACAAACTGACGGTATAATAGCGGGTAATGTATTTAGGTGGTTAATTAATGGACGTTTTAGACGAAATAAAGGTTTTTTTAGGCTGTGAGACCCCAGATCAGTGGATACAGTTTGCAGTAGCACATCAAGATATCTTATTAATTGATCATGCTCATTGTGAAAAAAAGGCGGCATCTACCGCAATGAACTTGATGTACCGCTATGTTGATCGGTCCGATTTGCTCAAAAAAATGTCTCGATTAGCGCGTGAAGAGCTAATTCACTTTGAGCAGGTATTAGAGCTGATGGAAGCTCGCAATGTAGAGTATTGCCATATGACGCCAGCGCGTTACGCTGGAGAGCTACGTAAGCATATTAGAACGCATGAACCTGCGCGCTTAGTTGACACACTAATTATCGGTGCATTTATTGAGGCTCGCTCTTGTGAGCGTTTTGCAAAACTTGCGCCTCATTTAGATGAGGTATTAGCTAAATTTTACCGCTCATTACTTAAGTCGGAAGGACGTCATTACCAAGATTACTTAAGTTTAGCGGCTGCTTATGCTGGCGTATCCATTGACGATAGAGTTGAATTTTTCCGTGCAGAGGAAGCGAGGCTCATTACCTCTGAAGATACTGAGTTCCGCTTTCATAGTGGTTTACCCACTGAAAACACGGTAGTGACTATCGGTGTTATGGGGAAGGGGGAATAGGCTGACTGATCAGCTTATTTCCTGTTTCGTCGCAACGCAGATACCACAACTGCTTGTCCCAGTCGCCAAGCACGATGCGTGTAGCCTCTCCCGAAGGCATTGTGAGGCTATGCGTTGCAGGCCGGTGAGTGTGTCCATGAATCAGTAGGTGTGTATTGTGCTGGCTCAGTACGTCAAGCACGCTTTGTTGGTTGACGTCCATAATGCTGTACTCTTTTTCTGCCCCTCGTTTTTTGCTGGTATCTCTTAAGCCTTGTGCAATACTGATCCGCTCAGCCAGAGTCTTAGACAAAAAGTCAGTCTGCCAATGTTTATCTCTAACGATGCTTTTAAACGCTTGATACTCAGTGTCATCAGTACAAAGCTGATCGCCGTGCATGACGAGCGCAGTTGAGGTGGGCAGCGCTATGAGTGCTTCATCTGCCAGTAATTGGGCATTGATGGAACTCAAATATTCATGACCGACCAAGAAGTCTCTATTGCCGTGTTGGAAATACAGTTTACACCCCTGATTAGAGAGTGCTCTGAGAACTTGTGTAATGGGTGACAATGATGGCGGCTGCGCGTCATCACCGATCCAAACCTCGAAAATATCACCTAAAAGATAAAGCGCATCAGCCTGCGTCGCCGTGTGTTGGAGAAAGTCTAAAAACGCCCTGGTAATATCAGGGCGCTCAGCTTTCAGATGAAGGTCTGAAATTAGCAGAATGGTCATAACGAAGGATTACTCTTCAGTGATGACTTCCGCTTTTTCTATAATGACATCTTCTTTAGGTACGTTTTGGTGGCCGGCACGGGTGGTTGTGCTAACGCCCTTAATTTTATCAACGATGTCTAAGCCATCAGTCACTTCGCCAAATACAGCATAACCCCAGCCTTCAGTAGTTTTAGCTGTATGGTCTAAGAACGCATTGTCTGACACGTTAATAAAGAATTGAGCTGATGCAGAATGAGGATCCATTGTGCGCGCCATTGCAATGGTTCCTTTCTTATTCGAAAGTCCATTGTCTGCTTCGTTATTGATGGATTCACCGGTTTCTTTAGAAACCATGCCCGGTTCAAAGCCGCCACCTTGAATCATAAAACCATCAATGACACGGTGGAAAATTACGCCATCATAAAAACCACTTTGTACGTACTGTTCAAAATTAGCAGCTGTGATAGGTGCTTTTTCATGATTGAGTTTGATTGTTATATCACCATGATTTGTATGGAGAATAATCATTGTCATTATCCTTGTTGTTTGCGCTTATATAGATAACATTATACTCAAGTATTAGGCATCTGTACGCATAATAAAGGAATATATTTACTTGTCTTTCATGATGTTTGCGGTGTGCAGTGCCAAACTAAGTGTTTATAATGGTGCCACTCTTAAGGCTGAAAATACGTCTGAAACCGCTTTGGATACTTGTTGAAACATGTCGAATATTGAATCTAGCTCCAAACCCAATAACTTTATCCATCAGATTATCGAAGATGATCTTCGTAATAACACCCATGAAGGAAAAGTAGTCACTCGTTTTCCACCTGAGCCTAATGGTTACCTGCATATAGGCCACGCAAAGTCCATCTGCTTGAACTTCGGTACGGCTGAGAAATATCAAGGCGTTTGCCATCTGCGATTCGACGATACAAATCCAGAAAAAGAAAGCCAAGAATATATAGATTCTATTATCAGTGATGTGCAATGGCTTGGCTTTCAATGGGGCGGAGAAATTCGTTATACCTCATCTTACTTCGATCAACTCCATGAGTGGGCAATCCATCTGATTAAAGAGGGTAAAGCCTATGTCTGTGATCTGAACCCTGAAGAGGCGCGATTGTATCGAGGTAACTTTAATGAGGCGGGTAAAAACAGCCCTTATCGCGAGCGCACAGTTGAAGAAAACTTAGCCCTTTTTGAACGTATGCGACTAGGCGAATTTCCAGAAGGTACGTGCTCGTTACGCGCTAAGATCGATATGGGTTCACCTAATATGAATCTGCGTGATCCTATGATCTATCGTATTATTCATACCGCACACCATCAAACGGGTGATAAATGGTGTATCTATCCTATTTATGACTTTGCTCATGGCCAGTCAGATGCGATTGAAGGCATTACGCACTCAATATGCACGTTAGAGTTTGAAGATCATCGTCCACTATATGAATGGTTTATCAATAACTTACCTGTGCCTGCTCAACCAAAGCAGTATGAGTTTTCTCGTTTAGAATTAAACTACACTATTACGAGTAAGCGTAAGCTTAAACAGCTTGTTGACGAGAATATCGTGGCAGGGTGGAATGATCCGCGTATGCCAACGATCTCAGGTTTACGCCGCCGTGGGTACACGCCAGCTTCTTTACGTCACTTCTGCGACATGATTGGTGTTACACGTTCCAATGGTATTGTCGATATGGGGATGCTGGAGTCAGCGATTCGTGATGATTTAGATGCGAATGCTCCCCGCGCTATGTGCGTAACGCAACCTTTAAAAGTAACCTTAACCAATATGCCAGAAGGGCATGAAGAGTGGTTCGAATTACCTGCTCATCCAAAGGATGAAGCTATGGGGATGCGTAAGGTTGGTTTGACAAGAAACCTGTTTATTGAGCAGGAGGATTTCATCGAGGTTAAACCTGTAGCGAAGAACAAGCACGAAAAATGGAAGCGTTTAGCCTTAGGTGATGCTGTTCGACTTCGTGGTGCTTATGTTATTACCTGTCAAGAAGCGATTAAAAATGAAGCAGGCGATATTATTGAGCTGCTTTGTACTTATGATCCAGACACCAAGGGCACCAACCCAGAAGGTTATAAGCCGAATGGGGTTATACATTGGGTTTCTGATGAGCTTTCAGTTCCTTGTGAAGTGCGTATGTATGATCGACTCTTTACGGAAGCAAACCCAGATGGCAACAAAGAGAAAAGCTTTTTGGATTATCTAAATCCGGAGTCGCTTATCGTTCTATCTGGGGCGCGTGCTGAAGCGGGTCTGTTAAATGCCGCCCCTGAAAGTCGCTATCAGTTTGAACGAATGGGTTATTTCTGCGTCGATCCTGAAAGCCAAACTGATCGACTCATTATTAACCGTACGGTCACGTTAAGAGACTCTTGGTCAAAAAACCAAGCATAACTTCATCTATATAAAGGGCTGCTAGCAGCCCTTTATGCTTCTAACACAATTCCGTCCACTATGTTTTGCTTCGTAAAGCGCTTCATCGGCTCTTTCTATAAAGGCGTCTAATGTCTCATTAGGGACATGATTTGTGACACCTACGCTACAGCTAATATGTTTGACGTTTTTAAAGCCGTGCTTATCTATCTTTAGGCAAAGCTTCTCGGCTGTTTCAATAGCAGCCTCTAATTCGGTGTTAGGCAGTAAAATCAAAAATTCCTCTCCGCCCCAGCGACTGACTAAGTCTGTTTGACGAATACTTAATCGTAAAAGATCAGCAAACTCTTTAAGCACTTCATCGCCCACAAGATGACCCAGTCTATCGTTAACCTGCTTAAAGTGATCAATATCAACAAAAAGGCAACAGAGTGGATGAACATAACGATTGCTTAAATTGAAATACTCCTGTGCTTTGATTTGCATGGAGTGTCGATTTGCTATTCCAGTCAGTAGGTCATAGTCCGCTAAGTGTTGAAGAGATTGGCTTTTTTGCTTCATACAGAAATAGCGATAAAGCTGTATGCTAATGGTTAAGGCGCAGAGTATGAGCAATATATCAGTTAAGGAAAGTAGATTGTCCTGACGCTTGTCTGTTGGATGATAAATAAAATCATCAATTTGATAACCCGGTTTAAGCAGGCCGCTAATGAGATAAATGTTGGCCATTGATTCAAAGCGGTGCAAAGATAAATCACCAAACGAATTCTTTTCAGTAAATGCAAGCTTTTTCAGAGCCTCGCCTTCATAAATGAGAGCGTCTAAGCTTTTTTGTTGGCTGTTGTATTTTTGAAAGATTAACTCTGCAGTTTCACTGATATGTGAGAACGCATAGAGCCAGCCCTTAATGGAGGCGGAAACAAATGCATCAGTTATCTGTGATCTATTTTGTACCGTTGAGCTTCGGGTAAATAATATATCACTGTACATATTGAAGCCAAAGTCAGAGGGGTGAATAATAGAAAAAGGCTGGTTCAACTGCTGCATTTGATAAGGCTCATTTGAGATATAAGCCCCCATGGCATCCGTGCTGTTATTCACTAAGTCATTAATATCAAAACTGTGCTTTTGGTGAATATAATCATTAGGTGTAATGTTGAGTTTCATTAACATTGCTTGAACTTCCGCGACATCTTCAGCATCGTTGGTCATCATCAGACGCTTACCTAAGAGCTGTGTCGGCTCAGTGATGTCGTTTCGAGTAATCAGCATTAACGGTGACTTTTGAAAAGCGGCGAATAGCGCAGTAATCGGGGCGCCTAATCCCTTATCAATTAAAATTGATGACCGGCCAACTGCAAAATCAGCTTCATTTTGTAAGACTGAGTCCACGATGCTGGTTTCATAAGAGAACTCACGTATCTCCACCTCAAGACCCATATCATCGTAAAAGCCTTTCTCTTTCGCGATATAATAGCCTGCGAACTGAAACTGATGCTTCCAGAGCAGTTGTAAAGAAACCTTATCCTTAGCACCCACATTTAAGCAAAAACAGGTACTTATGAGTAGCAAAAGCCACTGCACTCGCGGTTTTTTCATATGTGCCATTGGTTGTTTTTTAAACACTTGCTTACAGCATAAACTGTTTTGGCACAAAGCAAAATGTTAAGGCACTTTTTCGTCTTGGTTTATTCAGCCGGACAAGCTTCAGACCACTGTTGAATGAGTTGGTCGTTAGCTTGATTTAAAGATGCGGCTGTTAGGCGAAAGTTATCCGCGTTTTGGATGAGACCAAAGTTTTTGAGTTTATTAACGGCATCATCGACTTCAAAGTTGATCGGGCTTCGCCACTCATCCGTTAGCCATTGTTCAATTCTTTGATCTAGTTGCGGTTTGGTTAATGGCTGCTCAGAGGTCAGAAGGAAGTAATACGCTAGTATAGTTTCTTTGCATTCCTCTTCTTCTGCTTCATCTAGCAGACGGTGAAATACGCCTGCATTATTATCTAGATTTTTAAAGTAAAGATTTTTGGTTAGGTTTTGCACAAATTGTAGTTTTCTATTTTTAAAGTTAGACACTTGCTTAACAATATAACTCCCCAATGCAACTAGTCCTGCAAACAACGCGACAAGTGCTGCTTTATCAATTTCGATTGGATTGGAGTGAAAACCTAGCCAGAATCCAAATAAAGAGGCAAGCAATAAGAGGGTACTGCCTAGCTTGGTACTGATAACCATGCCGCCGCTAACTGCAGCAGGAATACCGATTAAAAGCTTGTCCTTCAAACGCATTTTAACTTCCGTATTAGGGAAGAGCATTTCGAGATCGGCTTTGGGTACGTCCTTGAAGAGTTTAAGAATGACGCCGCCTGATTCCAAATTAAACTTTTGCTTACGGATCGGATCGAGTGATTCATTTAGGCGAATATAGAGTGCTACCCGTTCATAGTTTTGAAAACGTAGCGTTTTTTTGCGCAATCCCCAAAAACTTGTAACCGTTTCCTCTTTCTCATGCAGACCGCGAGAGAAGAGTAAAGCCTCCGAAAAGTCATTGAAGTTGACCGCAAGCTCTACCTTGAACAGTGATTTTTCTGTCAAGGATAACTCTAATGTGCTCTGATCAATCGGTTCATAATTGGCTTTTTCTAATAGTGCTTCAAGCTGCTTGCTAAAAGGGAGGGCGCCGTCATTCATCGTTGTTGGTAGATCGACTCTACGAGTATCCGCATCAGGGTTGATGCAAGCGTAAGTGTCTTTTAGTGCTTCCACCTTGGCTTGGAAAGACAAATGAATAAGGCGTTCGATCATCCTTGTAATGCGACGAAACTGTTGACGCTGATGCTGGTTGAGCTGATTGCTTGATAAGCACATCTCAATAACATCTTTCTTTCTAAAGGGGATGAAGCGCAGTGATGAAGCAGTTTTTGTAAGCATAGTCGAACTTATAGGTAGGCATAAAGCGAGCAATTCTATCAGCACCTCGCTAAAAACCTAAGCGAAATACGTGCGAAATTTTATAAGTGAGAAATGATTGTTCTTACAGGGAACAGTCAGTCGTCATTCTATGATGTTTGTCATATTTCTTTGTTATACAAACGGAGTAGTATGTAAATTATTATAGATTCTTTGGAGTGCTAAGAATGAAGACAAGCGAAGAGCATAAACAGCCGATCAACGACGTTAAATATCTATTAATGAACGATGATGGTGATGACCACTTCTCTACTGTTGCACTTGATAATGCGTTTAAAGCGGCTTTAGCTAGGATAACAGGGGGTATTTCTCCCGCTGGCTTGGCAAGCTTGTACTTTTCGTGGGCAAGCCATCTGGCTTTATCACCGGGCAAACAAACACAATTGGTAGAAAAAGCCTTTCGAAAGCTCTTTAAATCATTTTGTTATGCCAACTCGCCTGTGCTAACCCCCTTTAATGTCTGTATAGAACCCTTACCGCAAGATAATCGTTTTTCACACCCTAGTTGGCAAAACTGGCCTTATAACCTTATTTATCAAAACTTCTTGCTCAATCAGCAGTGGTGGCATAATGCTACAACTAACATTGATGGTTTATCAGCGGCTAATGAGCGTAGCATCTCTTTTATTACTCGCCAGATTCTCGACCGCTTTTCGCCTAGCAATGTACCTATGCTCAATCCAGAAGTAACACAGAAAACATTTGAGCAAGGGGGTGTCAATCTCATCAATGGTATGAAAAATCTAGTATCTGATTTGCAAAATATCTCATCGGGCAAAAGGGCCGCTGCAAGTGAAGATTTTACACCTGGAGTTCAAGTAGCCGTTACTCCCGGGAAGGTTGTCTTTAGAAATCATCTAATTGAGTTGATTCAGTTTTCTCCTACAACAGCCAAGGTCTATGCAGAGCCCGTACTCATTGTTCCAGCATGGATCATGAAGTATTACATCTTGGACTTGTCGCCACATAACTCCATGGTGAAATACCTTGTCGATAAAGGGCATACGGTTTTTATGATTTCATGGCGTAATCCCACACCAGAAGATAGATATCTGGATATGGAGGATTATCGACTCAAAGGTGTTATGGCGGCAGTCGATGCCGTTTCGAAAATATTCCCTGATGTGCAGATGCATACAGTCGGTTACTGCTTAGGTGGAACTTTATTAACCATCGCTGTGGCGGCTATGGCGCGTGATGGGGATGAGCGGGTTAAATCTATGACGCATTTCGCTGCACAGGTCGACTTTAGTGAAGCCGGAGAACTCATGCTCTTTACTGATGAGAGCGAGGTTTCATACCTAGAAAAAATGATGTGGGATCAAGGAGTGTTAGATGGCTCTCAAATGGCGGGGGCTTTTCAGATATTACGTTCTAATGATTTGATCTGGTCTAGGATTATTCATCATTACCTGCTTGGGGAGCCGGATAATATGAATGATCTATTGGCATGGAATACGGATTTAACACGTATGCCTTACAAAATGCACTCTGAATATTTACGGAGCATGTTCCTTAACAACGATCTTTCTTCGGGGCGTTACTATGTAGACGACCGACCGATTGCTATCAGTGATATTCATATACCGATTTTTTCTGTAGGCACGGAGCAAGATCATGTTGCCCCTTGGCACTCCGTTTATAAAATGCATTTGGTGACGGATACGGATTCATTAACCTTTGTTTTGACTAGCGGTGGTCATAATGCAGGTATCGTAAGTGAACCCGGCCATAAACATCGCCATTATAGAATTCGGACCAGTCACGAAATAGAGCACTATATCGATCCTGATACTTGGGTGCAAACAACCCCTGTTGTGGAAGGGTCCTGGTGGGAAGCTTGGGATAAATGGTTGGCTCAACAGTCCAGTGGTCAAGTAGATGCCGTTGAAGTAGGGCAAGTGTATGGCTATAGCGCATTGTGTGCAGCACCGGGAACCTACGTGCATCAAGAATAAAATTTTATTCGACTAAAGTTAAATTTGTTGCAGTGCACAAAATTGGGATATATAATAAATCCATTCAAAAATATTGGTGGATCTAGCCAATATATCCCTTAATTTGACTGCAACCAGGACAGGGATTAGCGCCGTCGGTAAACAGTTCAAAAGCCAGTTGGTGTATATGAACTCAAAAATTCGTAATCCAGAAACGTGGATTGAACAGCAAGAATCATTACTCGACAGCTATATCGAGCGAGTATTTGAAGCACGCACAATTGATGAGTGGTTTAGTGCTTCTCATTGGTATTTTGATGCGATCACAAGCTTGTTTAAACCCGTATCGGAAATTAAATAGCTTTATTCTTTATGTCTATAAAAAGCCAGCGTTTGCTGGCTTTTTGCTTTTTAGATAGGTTCATCTTGGATGGGTTTTCCAAACTCCAGCTTTGCTGGGACAACGCCCGCCCAAACAGGCCATTGCATATCTTCGGGATCATCAATAGGAGGCCCAGATCGTGTCTTTGCAGAGGCCTCATCAATTTTAAGTGCAATCACTGCTGTAGCTTTCAGTTCAGTCTGGTTAGGCGCCCTAACATCACGCGAACGACCAGTTTGACACTTTTCAATCAGCGCATTGAGTATCAATTCTTTTTCCTTCTCATCCTCTATTAGCTTAGGCTCTCCAAATAACATAACGGAGCGGTAGTTAATCGAGTGATGAAATGCGGATCGCGCAAGGACTAATCCATCAAACAAGGATACGGTTACACACACTTGGCCCTTTTCGAGGATAGATGAGATTAGTCCATTCTTGATCGATCCGTGGAGGTAAAGTGTATCGCCTATGCGCCAATGCAGATTCGGTTGGACAACAGGATATCCATCAATCACGCCGCCAATATGACAGACAAAGGCTTCATCTAAAATGGCATAAATAGCATCGTCTGAGTAATCACCCCGTTTGGGAGAGCGTTTAAGGCGAGTTTTATCCGTTATTTGCATTTTCTTTACTCATAAAGTCATTCAGTAGGAAAAGCATATGCGATAAAGTGGTATTAAATAAGTTCCATTTCCTAGTTATTTTATAGAGCCACTTTTTCATGCTTAAACAGTCTCTTTTTATACCCTTGTTAAGACAGGACTCCTCAAAGACGCTGCCTGTTTACCAGAAACTCTTTCAGTATCTTAAAGAGTCGATACTTGATGGGCGTATTACACCTGGCACTAAGCTGCCTTCTTCACGCCAGTTAAGCCAACAGATGGGAATAGCCAGAAACTCTGTACTGAGTGTTTACGAGATGTTGAATGCAGAGGGGTTAACCTTTACCAAAGCAGGGTCTGGGACATATACCGCCGACTTACGGATACATCTCAGTACCGCTAACGTTGATAACGTCTCAAACGCAGCACCTCATAAGCTCAGTGACTTTGCTAATAAAATAAATTCGAGTCTGGTCGAAGCCGGTAACGAGAACACTCGCTTTGACTCGTTGCTGAAACCGGGGCAGCCCGCTTTAAGCCATTTCCCGCGCAAGGATTGGTTGCGGTCCATTCAAGCCTCGGTTATGCAGGCTAACAGTCTTGAAGGGCAGCCGGTCTTTGGCTGTAGGGTGTTGAGAGAGCAAATTGCGATCCATCTTAATGAGACACGAGGAGTTATTAGCAGTGCTGATCAGATTATGATCACCAGTGGATCGCAACAAGCCTTATCTATACTGCTGCATCTTTTGGTCAACTCAGGGGATAAGGTTTATCTTGAGGATACGGGTTATCAGGGTGTCGATGGGTTGTTACATGCTGTGGGTGCTAAGGGGATTGCCGTGGATACCGATGAACAGGGAATCTGTTTACCAGACCATGTTGAACATTCAGTCAGCCCACAGCTGCTAATCGTCACGCCTTCACGAAGTTTCCCGCTGGGGCAAACACTCTCTATCACCAGGCGATTGGCCATTCTTGAGTGGGCAAGTAAGCATAATGGAATCATTATTGAGGACGATTATGACAGCGAGTTTATCTTTAACGGGCTGCCTATCGCTGCATTACAGGGGTTGGATCAGAGTAACCGGGTTGTCTATACAGGAACCTTTAGTCGAACGCTCTTTCCTGGTATCCGTTTAGGTTATTTAGTCATGCCTAAGCAGTTGATTCCTTTAATGACACAATATCGCCGTTTGATAGATGGCGGTCTAAGTGTTGTTTCGCAGTTTGCGCTTGCTAGTTTTATGCAGCAGGGATTTTACAACAGTCATTTGCGACGTATGCGAAAACTATATCAAGAGCGTAAAGCTGTTTTAGATCAGGGTGTATTGCAAAACTTTCCTGCATGGAAACTAGTTCCCAGTAGAGGTGGAATGCATAGTGTTTTTATTCTACCTTCAAGCCTTGATGATCAATCCATTTGTAAGCGAGCGATGAAATGCAATGTTGAGCTACGTCCGCTGTCCATTTACTCGCGTAACCAGCATAAAAAAACTCAAGGGCTAGTCATGGGCTATGCAGGTTATACCGCATCAGAAATCAAAACGGCCATAACTCGGCTAAAAGAAATTATCTAAACCACTGACTATTTCATGGGTCAAGTGTTAAATTATGCAGCCCTTATACTAATGTATGAAAGAGTTTGTTTGTAAATGATTGATCTCACATTATTGGCTGTCTTTATACCCACATTTCTATTTGTATCAGCTACACCAGGCATGTGCATGACCCTCTCTATGACTATGGGGATGACCATTGGTGTAAGACGTACCTTATGGATGATGGCCGGTGAACTCGTGGGGGTGGGCTTGGTAGCACTCTCTGCTGTCATTGGTGTAGCGGCTATTATGCTGAATTACCCCGCTATATTTTCTATTTTTAAATATGTAGGCGGTGGCTACCTAATCTTTATCGGTGTCCAAATGTGGCAATCTCGGGGCAAGATGGCTGTCAGTGATTCGCCTACCCAATCTCAAGGAGCCTCTAGAAAGGCGTTGGCAACCCAAGGATTTATCACTGCTGTTGCTAATCCAAAGGGCTGGGCTTTTTTTATCTCGTTACTGCCCCCATTTATTAACCCGTCATTACCGATGATTTCACAGCTTGCAGTTCTAATTGCGATGATTCTGTTTATCGAGTTTCTGTGTTTAGTGGCCTATGCCAGCGGCGGTAGAACACTTCGCACGTTTCTGCAAAAAAGGGGTAACGTCCGCTTGATGAATCGCATCGCAGGGAGCTTAATGATAGGTGTCGGTATCTGGCTAGCGATTGGATAGTTAATTACTACCAAAGAGTGAAGAATAACCATATACCGACGGATGGTGATTATTCATAGAAAGCCATTAGGCTATTCTGCAAAGATATGTTCGGTTAGATAGATGAACTCCTCTTTAACCCAACATATTTTATAAGGCGATAGTTAATGCAAACAATAGTTATAGTTGGGGGTGGTGCCGGTGGTTTAGAGCTGGCAACACAACTCGGTCACAAGCTAGGAAAAAAGCAGCTTGCAAATATCATTATGGTAGATAAAAACCGTACGCATATTTGGAAGCCATTGCTGCATGAAGTAGCCACCGGTTCGCTAGATATTAATACCGACGGCATTGACTACCGAGCTCACTCAAGCCAACACCACTATCAGTTCCAATTAGGTACGATGGTGGGAATGTGTGAAGAGAAGAAGGCCATCGTACTTCAGGCTCTGTTTGACGAAGAGGGTAAGCAGGTGCTTCCGGAACGCGAAATCGAATACGACACCCTAGTGATGGCGGTAGGGAGTGTAAGTAATGATTTTGGCACACCGGGGATTGCAGAGCACTGTTTCTATTTAGACTCACACGCACAAGCAGAGCGCTTCCATCGAGCACTACTTAATCAATTTTTAAAGATTAACCAAGAAGACACCGAGGGTGTTTTAAGGCTTGCGATTGTCGGCGGTGGTGCAACCGGTGTTGAGCTATCGGCAGAGCTTTATCATGTGGCTGATCTTTTAAAGATTTACGGTATGCCGCGTATGTCATCTAAACGGTTGAAAATCTCTCTGGTAGAGGCCGGTCCGAGAATATTACCTGCCTTGCCTGAGCGAATAGCTTATTCAGCAAGACGTGAACTAGAAAAGCTAGGTGTTCGTATCGCTGAAAATACCCGTGTCGTTGAGGCTAATGACAGAGGTTTAGTGACCGGTGAGGGTGAGCAGATTGAAGCAGATCTATGTGTTTGGGCTGCAGGTGTTAAGGCGCCCTCATTCATCAAATCAATCACTTCATTAGAAACAAATCGTATCGGGCAGATACTGGTGAAGCCGACGCTACAGAGCACCACGCATGAAGATATCTTTGTATTAGGCGATTGCTGTGGCTGTGTTCAACCGGATGGCAGTTGGGTCCCGCCACGCGCACAATCAGCTCATCAAATGGCTAGTTTGATCTTTAAAAACATAATGTTACAAAGACAAGGTAAGCCAATGCTTGAATATATCTACAAGGATCATGGCTCATTAGTGAACCTGAGTAAGTACAGCACTGTAGGT
>DAIRSP010000017.1:0-31572 GCA_036804365.1 Neptunomonas sp.
GCGCTTTTTAATATGAGTATAGGCTTAAACTAGGGTTCTAGCCATAAGTTCAAAGAAGGAGAGAAGAAGAGATACGAGACAGTCCTTGTCTCCTTTAAACAGCGTCGCTATGCAGCGACAACATCTAGAATTTTAACGTCAAATACGAGCGATTTACCGGCTAAAGGATGGTTAAAATCCACTTCGACCTGCTTGTCGTTAAAGGACTTAATCACACCGGGCAATTCGCCACTGGCATCCTGAAAAGCAACAACCAAACCGGGCTCTAAATCGATACCCGAAAAATTACTCCGATCAACTTTTTGGATATTGCTTGGGTTAGCCATTCCAAAGCCTTTTTCTGGCGAGATTGGCAGTGTTTTTTCATCACCGGCTTTAAGCCCAAATAAAGCGGCCTCGAACCCTGCCAACATATTGCCATCACCAATGGTAAAAGTGGCTGGTTTACTTTCGAAGTTGCTGTCCACTACATCCCCATTTTCAAGCCGAATAGCAAAATGCAGTGTTACAGTGACTTCTGGTCCTATATGCAACTCACTCATAAATGTCTCCGATCTGGCTGGCCATGCAGATTATCAAGATCTACGCGACGCTCTAAAAACAGCATATCAATGATCATAATTGCCGCCCCCACAGTAATCGCACTATCGGCGAGATTGAATGCAGGAAAATAATGATTCTTATAATGCACAGAAATAAAGTCCACAACATAACCTAACAGAATTCGGTCATGCAGATTTCCCAGCGCTCCACCCAATATCAGTGCCAAACCTAAGCCAAGCCACCATTGCTGACGGCTAGTTCGCTTAAGCCATACGATCAATACACCGCTGATAACAGCGGCTATGGTGATAAAGAACCATCGTTGCCAGCCACCAGCATGAGCCAAAAAGCTAAAAGCCGCACCATTATTATATAACAGCGTTAAATCAAACCATGAAGTCAGTGGGTTGGGCACTCCATAATCGAGAGTACTATCAGCCCATGACTTTGTCGCAAGATCTGCAGCTAACACAACCACGGCTAGCCACAGCCAATGCAAAGAACCAAACTTAGTTACTTTGTTTAAATCAGACATCATTAAGTGTTAAGCAAACTGACGTGCTTCACCCTCTCCTGTTACGTTATCAATGCATCGACCACACAGCTCTGGATGTTCAGCATGCGCCCCTACATCTTCACGGTGATGCCAGCAACGCTCACATTTAACATGCTCAGATGTACGCAACACCACTTTTAATCCCGCTAAATCAGTCGAACGTGCATCTGCCGGCGCATCTGCAAGCGGTTTCAACGCGGCTTCGGAGGTAATCAATACAAAGCGCAACTCATCCTTCAAACGGGACAGGTCAGCCAATAGTTCATCACTAACATAAAGAGTCGCTTCTGTAGATAGCGATGCTTTAACCAACTTCTCGTTACGCGCTTCCTCTAAGGCCTTATTCACCGCATCTTTAACTGCAAGAATACGCGACCAGAATGTTTCGCCAAACTGATCATCAGCAGACAAACGGAACAGTTGGGTATACCACATCTCTAGGAAGATACTGTCTTTTTTACCCTCGCCAGGCAGTGCTGCGTAGATCTCTTCGGCTGTGAAGCTTAGAATTGGAGCGATCAGGCGCGTTAACGCTTGAGCAATATGGTACAGCGCAGTCTGGCACGAGTGACGCGCCAAGCTATCCGCTTTTGTGGTGTACTGGCGATCTTTAATGATATCCAGATAGAAACCACCCAACTCTTGCACACAGAAATGGTGCACTTGCTGGTACACATCGAGGAAGCGGTAGTTACGGTAGGACTCTTGTACTTTATCCTGAAGCCGAGCCATCGCATCAACAGCCCAACGATCCAGCGCCAGCATATCTTGTGGTGCTAGCAGATCTGTTTTTGGATCAAAACCATTTAGGTTAGCCAGCAAGAAACGCGAGGTATTACGAATACGACGATAGGAGTCAGCGGTACGCTGTAAGATCTGCTTAGATACAGCCATCTCACCGGAATAGTCAGTCGATGCGATCCATAAACGCAGAATGTCGGCACCTAACGTGTCTGTCACTTCTTGAGGAACAATCACATTCCCTAGCGACTTAGACATCTTGTAGCCTTTCTCGTCCACTGTAAAACCGTGTGTTAACAAAGCACGATAAGGCGCATGACCATCAATCGCACAGCCCGTTAACAACGAAGAGTGGAACCAACCACGATGTTGATCTGAACCTTCAAGGTAAAGATCGGCACGAGGCCCAACATCATGCCCCATAGGGTGAGAGCCGCGCATCACATGCCAATGCGTGGTGCCTGAGTCAAACCAAACATCCAGCGTGTCAGTCACTTTTTCATACTGGTCTGCTTCTGCACCCAGTAACTCAGCAGCATCCAACTTAAACCAAGCTTCGATACCTTCCTGCTCAACCCGCTGCGCGACTTGTTCCATCAACTCAACGGTATTCGGATGCAACTCACCACTCTCTTTGTTTAAGAAGAATGGGATAGGCACACCCCAGTTACGCTGACGGGAGATACACCAGTCTGGGCGATTCGCGATCATACTGTGTAGACGCGGCTTACCCCAACCCGGGACGAACTGCGTTTCTTCAATCGCGTTGATCGCTTTATCACGCAGCGTTGCCCCATCGGTAGAGACTTTGTCCATACCCACAAACCACTGCGCTGTTGCACGGTAGATCAGTGGTGTTTTATGGCGCCAGCAGTGCATATAACTGTGATTGATCACTTTATGCGACAGCAGACGATTGTTTTCAGCCAGCTTTTCAACAATCTTCGGGTTCGCATCCCAAATAGACAAACCACCAAAGTCGGCAAGGTCTTCAACATACACGCCATCCGCTTTGACCAAACTTAAAATTTGATCAAACTCCATACCGTATGAGCGGCAGCTAGCAAAGTCATCTTCACCATAAGCAGGTGCGGAGTGAACGATACCGGTACCGGCATCTAGCGCAACGTAATCGGCTAGGTACAGCGGCGAAACGCGGTCGTACAACGGGTGTTGGAACTCTATGAGTTCAAGCCTATCACCCGTTGTTTTAGCAATAATAGAGCCTTCGAGTTCATAGCGAGCCAGTGCGCTTTCAACTAGTTCAGCCGCTAACAATAGGATACGATCGCCAGTATCCACCAGCGCGTACTCAAATTCTGGATGAACGTTCATCGCTTGGTTAGCAGGAACAGTCCAAGGGGTGGTTGTCCAGATAACCGCAAAAACCGGCTTCTCAATCGTAGCCAAACCGAATGCCGTAGCTAATTTATCTTGCTGGGTACACTCAAACGCAACATCGACTGCCGAGGATTTCTTGTCAGCATACTCAACTTCCGCTTCAGCCAACGCTGAACGACAATCAAAACACCAGTTGACCGGTTTTAACCCTTTAAATACAAAACCGCCCTCAACCATTTTTGCTAGCGAACGAATCTCTCCGGCTTCGTTCGGGAAACTCATCGTTTTGTAAGGATTGCTCCAGTCGCCAAAAACGCCTAGGCGAATAAAGTCAGCCTTCTGTCCTTCGATCTGCTCTTGAGCGTAGCTACGGCATAACTCTCTTGTTTTGTCCGCGCCCATGTTTTTGCCATAGGTCACTTCAACTTTATGCTCGATCGGTAACCCGTGACAGTCCCAGCCCGGTACATAAGGTGCATCAAAACCATCAAAGGTTTTGAACTTAACGATCATATCTTTCAGCACTTTATTGACCGCGTGGCCTAAGTGGATATTACCGTTTGCGTATGGAGGGCCATCATGCAAAATAAACTGTGGACGACCCGCACTTTCCTCACGAATCTTTTGGTACAAACCCATATCCTGCCATGCTTTCAGCATGTCGGGTTCACGATTAGCAAGATTGCCTCGCATAGGGAATGCCGTATCTGGCAGATTCAAGGTCACTTTATAGTCGGTCATCACATTCAATTCCGGATTATGTGCGCTGCGCAAAAAATGTTCGCGCCGCTTCTATATCATTAAAAATCTGTTTTTTTAACTGTTCTAGTCCATCAAACTTTTGTTCAGGACGAATAAACGATTTAAATTCAACACTGAGTAATTTGCCATAGAGATCACCTGAATAATCTAACAGGTGCACCTCTAACACAGGCTGCGTTCCATTGACGGTGGGGCGCATACCAATATTACAAACGCCGTGGCCAATTTTTTGCTTACCCGCAAATACATCCGCCGTGTAGACACCTCTTAAGGGTGCAGGATAACGATGCATACGAATATTTGCAGTGGGCACGCCCAACTGCCGTCCTAACTTTTGGCCATGCATAACACGACCTGTAACGCGATACGGCCACCCTAACAAGGCTGCCGCAAGTACAATATCATTTTGCTGAAGTGCTAAGCGTATACGAGTGCTACTAACGCGCTCCCCTTCAATTTCATAGGTTTCTGTATTCGCCACGGTAAAGCCGTGGATATCACCTGACTGACGCAACATCTGATAGTCGCCAGACCGATCACAGCCAAACCGAAAATCATCGCCCACTACAAAATGTTTGACTGCTAAGCCTCGTACTAACAGATGATTCACAAAGGCTTCAGCAGACATAGCTCGCAATTGCGCATTGAAAGGCAAGCAAACGACACGATCGATACCGTGTAACGCTAGCAATCGTACTTTTTCACCAAAACGCGTTAAGCGAGGAGGCGTTGCATCACCGCCAAAAAACTCTCTAGGCTGCGGCTCAAAAATAATAACTGTTGTGGGCAACCCTAACTCTAATGCTTTGCGCTTTACTTGCTCTATAACACAGGCATGGCCAAGATGAAGACCATCAAAATTACCTATCGTAGCAACGCAGCCGCGATGCCTCTCGCGCAAATTATGTAGACCTCGGATCAATTCCATCGAATTAAAAGCAACCTGAATAAAACAGCGAATTATAGCTCACTTAATGCCCAACGAGTACCGCAAAATCAGGGATTATGCGCGAATATGCTTTAATCTCAGACCGGTAAGCACCAACACCGCCAAATAAACCAAGGCACCGCCGCCCACTAGCAAGCTCATATATTCCACACGCAACCAAACGCCGCCCGACATCCACAGATCATTCGCAGGATTTAACCACAAAACGAAGCCGATCAAAGCAGCTAGTGCCGCAGACAAGCGCAGAGTAAAGACACCCCAACCCGCCTGCCAGACGAATACCTTTTCACGAATCAAGCCTGATAAGAGCAAACCCGCATTTAAGAATGCAGCGATCGAGGTCGCCAAGGCCAACCCTACGTGATCGAAAGGACCGATCAACAGCAAATTGAGGACCATGTTGACAACCATCGCCTTGATTGCAATTTTGACTGGGGTTTTCATATCTTGTCGCGAGAAATACCCGGGCGCCAATACTTTGATCAACATAAAAGCCAATAAGCCGGAACCATACGCCTGCAAGCTCATTGCAGACATATGCACATCACGTTCGGTAAGCGCGCCATACTTAAACAAGGTGATAATCATCGGCTCGGCAAGGATAACTAGGGCAACTGCCGATGGCAAACCGATCAAAAGAATCATCCGTACCGCCCAATCAAGCGTATGCGCAAACTCCTTAACCGAACTACTCGCGTGCTTTCGGGACAAGCTCGGCAGTATCACTGTTGAGATCGCGATCCCAAAAACACCTAAAGGCAACTCTGATAGACGATCAGAGTAATATAGCCACGATACACTGCCCGTTTGCAGAAACGAGGCCAACACCGTGTCCAAAAGCAGGTTAATTTGCGCAACTGATACACCAAACAACGCAGGCAGCATCAGCTTAAGAATGCGCTGAACGCCCTCATCACGCCAACCATAAGCAGGCTTAGGCAGTAGATTGAGATGCAACAAAAACGGCAACTGAAAGAATAACTGCGCCACGCCCGCAATAAATACGCCCCAAGCGAGAGCGACAACGGGCTCATCCATCATAGGACTTAAAAAAACAGCACTGCCGATTAATGAGATATTGAGCAATACCGGCGTAAATGCCGGAATTGCAAATCGGCCGTAGCTATTTAATATCGCACCAGCAAAAGCGGTCAGGGAGATCAGCAAAAGATAAGGAAAGGTAATCCGCAACATATCAGAGGCTAGCTGAAACTTTTGCTGATCAGCAGAGTAGAATCCTGGAGCAAACACCATGGTCACAACAGGAGAAAACAACACCGCCAGCAACGTCACGCCCAACAGCACAACGCCCAAAGTGCCTGCCACCTGACTGATCAACTGCCTTACCGTCTCATGATCCCGCTGCTGCTTATATTCAGATAATACTGGTACAAAGGCCTGTGAGAAGGCCCCCTCTGCGAACAGCCTTCTTAAGAAGTTAGGTATTTTAAAAGCCACGAAGAACGCATCCGCGCTGCCACTTGCGCCAAAGTAGTTTGCAACAACTACATCTCGCACCAAGCCCAAGACCCTAGACAGCAGAGTCATTACAGCTACAACGCCACTAGAGCGCAACAAACCCACACTTTTTGGCTTAGCTATTTCACCGCTCATCGTCAAACTTTTACCCACATTCCAGATGTCTGAGAGAAGCGCATGTTAATCCTTTCGTAATTAAATTTCTTGTTTTTATTGACACAGGCCACTTAAATATGAATAATCTCGCGTCTCAAATTCTGGCGTTTATGCCAGTTTAGATATCAACTCAGTTTATAAGGAGCCGGATCGTGGCTAACTCCGCAGGATCCCGTAAACGTGCTCGCCAGGCGGAGAAGCGTCGTCAGCATAATGCTAGCCTCCGCTCCATGGTTCGCACGTATATCAAAAAAGTTGCCACTGCTATCGCTAGCGGTGACCAAGCTGCAGCAACTGAAGCTTTTAAAGTTGCGCAGCCAATCATGGACTCTTCTGTAACTAAAGGCATTTTTGAGAAAAACAAAATTGCTCGCAGCAAGAGCCGCATGAACGCACGTATCAAGGCTATGGCTTAATCGCTATAACCTTACAAAAAAACCGGCTTTTGCCGGTTTTTTTATATCCAAAAATAAATAACTTAGCCCTTACGCAAGGACCAAGTTATCACGATGCACCAGTTCTTCTTCATTCACATAACCCAACACATGTGAAATCGAAGAACTCGGCTTACCTATAATTTTAGACGCATCAGCCGCACTATAGTTAACCAATCCGCGAGCTACAATCTTTCCAGCCTCATCCGTCATGACAACCATATCACCACGCGTAAAAGCACCTACTAAGCTTTTCACTCCCGCTGGCAGTAAACTCTTACCGCGCTCAGATAAAGCCAAAACGGCACCCGCATCTAACACTAGAGTACCACGCGCTTGTAGATGGCCTGCCAACCACTGTTTTCTTGCAGCCGAAGGACTCCGCTCAGGAACAAGCAAAGTACCTAACACCTCTCCTTGCTTCAGGCGTAGCAGCACATCTGACTCACGTCCACTGGCAATGACTGTAACCGCACCTGACCTTGCCGCCAATTTTGCAGCACGCACCTTAGTCGCCATACCTCCACGACCCAATTTACCACCACCACCAGCCATAGCAACCAGCGATTCATCTTCCGCTCTCGCCTCATGAATCAATTGCGCATCTGCATTCGAGCGAGGATCAGCAGTGTATAAACCATGCTGATCTGTTAACAGAATCACACCATCCGCATCAATAAGATTAGTTACAAGCGCGGCTAGCGTATCGTTATCACCAAATCGAAATTCATCAGTAACAACCGTATCGTTTTCATTAACAACCGATACAACATCCATATCCAACAATGTTTTAAGCGTCGCACGCGCGTTCAAGTAACGATTGCGATTTGTCAGGTCATCATGTGTCAGCAAAATTTGTGCTGTATGTGTTCCATGGCGTTGAAAGTTAGCTTCATAAGCCTGC
The DNA here is from genome assembly GCA_036804365.1 of Neptunomonas sp. Lineage (GTDB taxonomy): Bacteria > Pseudomonadota > Gammaproteobacteria > Pseudomonadales > Balneatricaceae > Neptunomonas. Next base: position 7,866 of record DAIRSP010000017.1, read on the forward strand.
ACCAAGCCCATCTGCCCTACCGCAGCAGCTGCCTGCAAACGATGCAACTCATCCGGTCGAGATGACCAACCCAGACGCGTCATACCCTCTGCAACAGCACCTGACGATACAAGCACAATCTCCATACCCTGACTACGCAACGCCGCCAACTGATCAACCCAACGAGCGATCGCCTCGGCATCCAACCCTTTACCGTCATTTGTTAGCAACGCGCTGCCGATTTTAACAACCCACCGGCGCGCTCGCTGTAACCTGTCTCGACCTGTCGCCACGATTACTCCTATCTATCAACTAGCGAACATATTCCACATCGACGTCATACTCTGAATCATCGAAGTCATCGTCATCATCCGACTCACCTGCCAATCGCTTAGCACGCATCGCCTCACGTAAACGCTCAATATGCATACGCGCCTCAGCATCAACACGCGCACGAATATCATTTTCTTGCTCAAGCAATTCAGGATCTGCCGCGAACGCCGCTTGGCGCTCATCCAGAAACTCCTGCAAGTGCATAATTAGCGGATGAACACCGCCCTTATCGATGGCGGATATACGATAAACCGGACCCGTCCAGGCAAGCGCATCAATAACCGACTGACAACGCGCATCCCGCTCATCTTCAGGCACTAGATCTAACTTATTCAAAACCAGCCAGCGCGGCTGCTCAGACAAGGTTTGACTAAACTTGGTTAACTCTTCTACAGCCACCACCGCTGCCTCAGCAGGTGTTACCTCATCCCACGGCGCCATATCAACAATATGCAACAACACGCGATTACGCGCCAAATGCTTGAGGAAGCGAATACCTAAACCAGCACCCTCAGCAGCCCCTTCGATAATTCCAGGAATATCAGCCACCACAAAGCTGCGATTCTGCTCTGTACGCACCACACCCAAACTAGGCACGAGCGTGGTAAATGGATAATCAGCCACTTTTGGTGTTGCCGCAGACACTGCACGCACAAAGGTCGACTTGCCCGCATTTGGCAAGCCTAGCAAACCGACATCCGCCAAAACCTTAAGCTCTAACTTAAGGTTACGCATCTCACCATCACTGCCGTTAGTGGTCTGACGAGGCGCACGGTTTACACTGCTTTTGTAACGAGTATTACCCAAACCATGGAAACCACCTTGAGCAACCTTCTCAACCTGACCTTCTACCGTTAGATCAGCCAAGACTTCGTTCGTGTCGATATCAATGACAGTTGTCCCAACAGGCACCTTTAGTACCAAATCTTCGCCTTTAGCGCCCGTACAGTTTTTACCCATACCACCTTGGCCATTCTGCGCCTTATAACGACGCGTGTAGCGATAATCAATCAACGTATTCAGCGCACCATCAGCCTCTAAGAAGATAGAACCGCCATCTCCGCCATCTCCACCATCCGGCCCACCCTTGGGAATATATTTCTCACGACGAAAGCTTAAGCAGCCATTGCCGCCCTTTCCCGCCTCAACTGAGATCGTTGCTTCATCTACAAATTTCATACCTTACCTCCCAAGAGCAATGCCGCTTAGTGTACTGCGAGCACTGATCAAAAACAAAAAAAGCCCCGCCTAGCGGAGCTTTTTTCAGCAACAGAACAACCGATTAAGCTGTAACGATGCTGACGTATTTACGATTATTCGGGCCTTTAATCTCGAATTTAACAACACCGTCTGACTTAGCAAACAATGTGTGATCCTTACCAAGACCTACGTTAGTACCAGCGTGGAATTTAGTACCGCGCTGACGAACGATGATGCTACCTGCTGTCACAACTTGACCACCAAAACGCTTAACACCTAAACGCTTGGCCTGTGAGTCGCGACCGTTACGGGTGGAACCACCAGCTTTCTTATGAGCCATTTACCTATCTCCTGTTCAGACAGCAGCTTACGCGCTGATACCAGTGATTTTAACTTCAGTAAACCACTGACGGTGGCCCTGACGCTTCATGTGGTGCTTACGGCGACGGAACTTGATAATAGTTACTTTACCAGCACGGCCGTGATCAACCACTTCTGCAGTTACTTTAGCGCCTTCAACAGTAGGAAGACCTACTTTTACGTCGTCGCCGTTACCAACCATCAGAACGCGATCAAACTCAACATTAGCACCCGCTTCTGCTTTCAGCTTTTCTAGCTTCAGCGTTTGACCTTCTTGCACACGGTATTGCTTACCACCGCTTACGATTACTGCAAACATTTCATTCTCCAATTTACGCTTGCCCGGCTACTAAAACAGAACCTACTTCTAATGGCCAACCCATATGGTAGGGAGCAAAGTTGGACAAGCTCAGGGCGCCGGATTTTATAGGATAACACTACCCAACTCAAGTAATTTATCGTCTAAATAGCTCAATTCTTGACACCTTAAGCTACACCCCCTAGCATGCGCGCTTAAGTTCTCAATATAGTGCCGAAGTTGTCGCATGCACCCACATCAGCTAAATCCAGTGATAGAACCTCAATTCGAATCTGTAAATGATTATATTATCAATCACTTAGGCTCGAATGTACCGCTCGTAGAAAAGATCGGCCACTATATTGTAGAAAGTGGCGGAAAGCGTCTACGTCCGTTACTCGTCCTACTCGCCGCTAATGCTTGCCAATATACCGGCGATCGCCATATACCTTTAGCTGCGGTAATCGAATTTATTCACACTGCAACACTGCTTCATGATGATGTTGTAGACAACTCAGACCTGCGCCGCGGCAAAGACACCGCCAATGCAAAATGGGGCAATGCCCCAAGCGTATTAGTGGGTGACTTTCTTTATTCACGCGCCTTTCAGATCATGGTAGAAATTGGCAGCATGCCGATTATGGAAGTGATCTCGAATGCCACGAACGTGATTGCAGAAGGCGAAGTGCTTCAGCTTCTTAACTGCCGCAACCCCGATACAACCGAAGATGCCTATATGCAAGTCATCATCGGTAAAACAGCTATGCTCTTCGAAGCAGCCACCGAAGTCGGCGCAATTTTAGCGGGAGCCACTGAAGAACAGCGCAAAGCACTCCAAGCGTATGGCCGCCATCTTGGCATTGCCTTCCAACTGATTGATGATGTAATGGACTACTTATCCAGTGCCGCCGAGATGGGAAAAAATGTCGGTGATGATTTAGCCGAAGGCAAACCAACGCTACCCCTCATTCAAGCTATGAAAGCAGGCACTGAAGAGGAAAGACAACTGATCAGACAAACTATTCGCAAAGGTGGTCTGGATGATCTTGCTCCCGTATTGGAAATCGTTAAACGTACGGGTGCCATTGAGCACACCCAAGCTCGCGCTTTAGAGGAAGCCGACGCTGCAATTAAGGTACTCAAAACGTTACCAGAATCATCATTTCGCGACACGCTCGAAACATTGGCACATATGGCAGTCAAACGCAGCGCCTAAATTAGGCGCTTGCGATGACCCCATTACGATCCAATAGTTGATACACCTTTTCTCGCCGCCCTTTATCTTTCCCTTCAGACAATATTGCAACATGCAGCAGCCTGATATCAAATCGTGCAGAATAAAGTAACTCTACCTCAGCCTCTGATACAGAAAACGGCGGTCCTTCCTCTCCATCAAACTCAAGGACAATCAACAGCATCGATACCCCTGAGGGTAAAATCGCGCACAGGTGCGCAGCATAGGCTTGACGCATGAGCGGTGGTAAAGCGATCAATGCCGCCCTATCGTATACAGCGACAACCTGCATCACTTGATCCGCAGTCAGATTAAATAGATCCCCGCATAGCAGCCTGATTTTATCTGCTTCAAATGAGGTAAAATCGCCCTCCTCAGAACGCTCTGCCTGAGCACTTTGTTCTAGAAAAAACTCACTACAGGCTTTTTCGCTAAGCTCAACTCCCAGCACGGCTTTCGATCGCTCTCTTAACCACAACAGATCACGCGACCTCCCACACAAGGGCACAAACACCTGCCCATCTACAGAATTCAACGCTGACCAATGCGCCATCATATAGACATTAAACTCTGCCTGATGAAATCCAATGCGCCCTTCTAACCAACGACTATGCCAAAAATTATGTTCCATACGGCTAAAAACACCTTATTTTTAAAGAAAATAGCTTCTTTAAGCCAAATTACACAACAGAGATCGTGCCTACTGCTTACCAAACCGGTATAATCATCCGATATTTTGACGAAAATTTCTCTGGATAGACAGTTTCCACATGACTAAAGCTTCTTCTTTCGAACGCGAAGACCTGTTGAAATGCGGGCACGGTGAAATGTTTGGGCCGGGCAATGCTCGCCTTCCTGTTGGCAACATGTTGATGATGGATCGCATTACGCACATCAGCAGCGATGGAGGCCAATATGGCAAAGGCGAAATCATCGCCGAACTCGATATCCATCCGGATCTCTGGTTCTTTGATTGCCACTTCCCGACCGACCCTGTTATGCCGGGTTGCTTAGGATTAGACGCGATGTGGCAAATTGTTGGCTTCTACCTTGGATGGCGAGGCAACAAAGGTCGCGGCCGCGCTCTAGGCTCGGGTGAAGTTAAATTTACCGGTCAGGTATTGCCTACAGCGAAAAAGGTAACCTACCACATAGAATTGAAACGTGTTATTGAGCGTAAGCTAGTAATGGGTATTGCTGACGGCACCGTATCCGTTGACGGCCGCGAGATCTATACAGCAAAAGATCTGCGCGTAGGCCTATTCACTTCAACTGATAGCTTCTAAGCGCCTACTCGAACCTGTAGCTCGCTTTGCTCTATACAGCCTAGCGAGCCCCATCAGGGCGATAACACTTAACCACACATATAATAAGAAGATCCTATAAGCAGGAGACATAGCATATGCGACGCGTTGTAGTGACAGGAATGGGAATTGTATCCTGCCTGGGTAACGATAAAGACACGGTTCTAGACGCTCTTAAAGAGGGCAAGTCTGGTATTAAATTCCAGGAAGAATACAAAGAACTGGGCTTCCGCAGCCAAGTTGCGGGAAGCATCGATATCGACTTAGATGCCCTGATCGATCGCAAGTTACGCCGTTTTATGGGTAATGCTGCTGCTTACTCTTATCTTGCAATGGATCAAGCGATAAAAGATGCTGGCCTAGCTGAAGACCAAGTATCGAATGTTCGTACAGGATTAATTGCGGGTTCAGGTGGCGCTTCATCTGCAGATATCGTTGAAACAGCAGATATTCTGCGCGATAAAGGTGTTCGACGTGTAGGTCCTTACCGTGTAACACGCACGATGGGCAGCACTGTTTCCGCATGCCTTGCTACACCCTTCAAAATCAAAGGGATCAACTACTCCATCACATCTGCTTGTGCGACCAGTGCACACTGTATCGGCAATGCGATGGAACAGATTCAAATGAACAAACAGGACATCGTCTTTGCTGGCGGTGGCGAAGAGCTACATTGGTCATTAAGCGTTATGTTTGATGCCATGGGCGCGCTATCAAGCAAGTACAATGAAACACCTGAAAAAGCCTCTCGTGCTTACGATGCCAACCGTGACGGATTCGTTATCGCCGGTGGCGCAGGCATGCTGGTTCTTGAAGAGCTAGAGCACGCTAAAGCTCGCGGCGCAAAAATCTACGGAGAATTAGTAGGTTATGGCGCTACGTCTGATGGCTATGACATGGTTGCTCCATCTGGAGAAGGCGCTATGCGCTGCATGCAGCAAGCGATGAGCACTGTCGACGGCAAAATTGATTATATCAACTCCCATGGCACCTCTACACCGGCAGGTGATATCCAAGAGCTTAAAGCGATGAAGAACACCTTTGGTGATCAAATGCCGCCTGTCAGCTCAACCAAATCACTCACTGGCCACTCTCTCGGCGCTACGGGCGTTCAAGAAGCTATTTATAGCCTTCTAATGATGGAAAACGATTTCATCTGCGCCTCTGCCAATATTGATGACCTAGATCCCGAAGCTGATGGCATGCCGGTTGTCACAAAACGTATGGATAACGTGAAGTTAGATCGCGTAATGTCTAATAGCTTTGGTTTTGGCGGCACCAACTCAACACTGGTATTCCAACGCTATAACGGTTAATTAGCCATGTAAAAAAACCGCCAAATAGGGCGGTTTTTTTTATCTACTATCCGGCTTAAGGTTGCTTTTCCTCAAGCTGATCCATTTGCGCCAGCAACCAACCAACGGATGCCGTGTGCACATCTTCAACACTCTGCTCTGCCGTTTCTACCGGCTTACCAATGCGCAATGTAATGGTTCCCGGATATTTACAGAAGCTTTTCCCAGGCCAAAATACACCGGCATCATGCACCATAGGTATAACAGGAACCCCAGCGCTGACCGCTAACATAGCTCCGCCTTTGTTAAATTTACCTCGCTCCCCAACAGGCAATCGCGTTCCCTGAGGAAAAATAACAATTGGAATACCACGCTCCAAGCGATCTTTACCCTCAGTTAACAGCTGCTTAAGCGCACCTCGACGCTGACTTCTATCTAACGCTATTGGCTCAAGCAAACCCAACGCCCAGCCAAAGAATGGCATCTTTAGAAGCTCTTGTTTTAACACAACACACTGTGGACGAATTAATGTTTGAAAAAAGATGGTTTCCCACTCGCTTTGATGATTTGAGATCGCAACGAAAGCCCCTGATTTAGGTAAGTTATCCAGTCCTTCAATATGCAACTTAACACCACAACAGATACGTAACCACCAGATATAAAAGTAATTGATTTGGGTAACGAACTTAAACCGCTGCTCAAATGGCATAGGTTTAGCCACGATCAAGCAAAGTAAACTATAGACAATTGTCGCTGGATAAAACGCTGCATAATAAAGCCCTGCACGTATATATCCCATCAGCGTTGGCTGATTACTTTTCACATTAACCTCCTGTAACCGGCGGAAAGAAAGCAACCTCATCGCCCTCTTTGACGATAAAGTCTTTAGTCACCATCTCCTGATTCACAGCCACTAAAACGTTATTTTGCTGTAATACATCCCCCCAGAGATCACCTTTATCTTCGACAACCCGCTGCACAAGAGCCGCTACACTCATTTGATTTGGCAACTCAACTTCTAGACGCCCAACACCTAAACGCTCACGAACACTCGCAAAAAGAATAATTGTAATCATGACTGACCTTCGATACTCCAGTGGCCACTTTTGCCACCCTTCTTTTCCAACAGCTTGACCTGACTGATCACCATACCCTTATCAACAGCCTTGCACATATCATAGATAGTTAATGCTGCTACACTCGCTGCTGTCAGTGCTTCCATCTCTACGCCGGTTTGACCCGCTAGACGGCATAGCGTGTGAATAACAATAGAGTTCCGCTCAGTATCAGGCGTCAATTCGACAGAGACTTTGCTTAACATCAGAGGATGACACAGCGGGATTAGGTCACTGGTTTTTTTAGCCGCCTGTATACCTGCAATCCTAGCCACAGCCAATACATCCCCTTTCTTATGATCACCCGCGGTAATCATAGCTAAGGTATCCGGCTGCATCAGAACTTCCGCATAGGCTCGAGCTTCACGTGTGGTCACTGCCTTCTCTGAGACATCAACCATATAAGCATGGCCTTGCTCATCTAAATGGGTCAATTTACTCACTCGCAGTCACCGCTCGTTGTTGATTTAACACTGGGTATGCATACATTTTGCGGAGTATCTCTTGCTCTCGCTGCGACAAACCATCACATCGTGATGCTAGCGCTTGCAGATCTTTCTCTGATGCCATTGGGTCTTGAGTAGCTGCATGATTGGATGGGTGCAAATAGTAATTTGCATGGATCTGTCGATCTAACTCATTCGCTAGGGCTTCAGGCGTATCAAAGCCTTGCTTGATAACATCACCAAAATGGATATGAACAGCCCCTTTAAAGCCGTTTATCCCTCTGACAATGCTTTCTATATCTTCATATTGAGATTTTTTATAACCGCCTGATTGCTCTTTAGCCGCCAACTCCCTAGCTTTAGCTTGATCGCATGGGTCATATTCATAAGAGATTGAAACCGGCACAATATTCAAACGCTTCGCCGTCTCCGCAAAAGTCTCTTTTTTGCGCTGGCTCATGTGCAGCATTTTGAGTAACGCAGGCTCAGTTTGGTCATTACCATCTTTAGCTCGACCTTCTCGTTGAGCAATCCAAACCGATTCGCCTTCATCAATACTATGATTGATATAAGCAGAGAGCTGAGTCACCGCGGCCATCATTTCACGAGGCGCCTTTATAGAACGCTTCACGATAAAGCTTTTATTCAGACGCATCAGATCCGAAACATAAGACTTGCTCAGCAGGTTATCGCCAATTGCGATCCTGACTGTTGGCCTCTTATTTTTATACATAACCCAATTAACAAAAGCAGGATCCATCGCAATGTCACGATGATTTGAGATGAATAGATAGGCCTCATCTGGGTCCAAATTATCAAACCCGGTACAGCTCAATTTCGTCGTAGAGCGCGCAATCATCTTTTCCATATAACGCGCAACAGTCTGCTGAAATTGCTGAACTGATGAAATATCGCCAAACTCTCTTGCCAAACCAATACGAACGACAGGCTTTAGGAAGCACAGTAACCATTTAGGCCAATTAGCAAACTGATATTGAGTGACTGCACTAATCAACTCATTGTCATACAGCATCTGCTGTAATACCGCTTCTACTTCGTGATCGTAATATGGACGGATCTCTTTAAAGGGGTCTTGTTGGTCAGTCACTTCTATTCTCTAGCAAGAAAGTTAATCGTGTTATTTTAACCAGTATTAGTCTTCAAACCCAATATTATCAGCTTAACAGCTCGGAAAAGGGGATAAATACAACCCCATCGCCTTTCTGAACACGTGTATTGGGCGGAATGACAACTAGGCCATTTGCCCAGCTTGCCGATGAGAGCATCCCTGAGCTCTGATTATGAAACGGGGTCACCATTGTGCCCTCATATCGAGCCCGCATATATTCTTGTCGAGTGCTGGTTTTGAGCCTTTCAAACCCAGCGGGCACTTTAAACTGTAAGGGAGGCTGAATAGAAACACCTCGCATCGCCTTGATAAAAGGGCGAGCTAAAATGAGAAAGGTGATCAAGGTTGAAGCAGGATTGCCCGGCAAGCCAAAAAATGACACTCCATCAATCTCCCCAAAGGCTACTGGCTTACCTGGTTTAATATTCAAACGCCACATATTCAAGGTGCCGAGTGACTGAATAGCGTTCTTAACGTGATCCTCTTCCCCAACCGAAACACCGCCCGTGCTGATAATACAATCAGCCTGCGACGCTGCGCTTTTAAGGGCATCTAGCGTGTCATCAAACGTATCAGCTACACACCCAAGATCTATCACTTCACAGCCTAATTGGCTGAGCAGCGAACGTAACACAAAGCGATTTGAGTTATAGATCTGACCCGGCTGTAAAGGTATCCCAGGGTTTACCAACTCATCTCCGGTTGACATGATGGCGACTTTAACCGAGCGATAAACCTGAACACCCTCAATTCCTGTTGAGGCCAATAAACCGACATCAGGCGCTTGCAGCTCAGTCCCACAAGGCAAAATTAACTCACCCTCTTTTATATCCTGCCCCTGCGCCCGGATATTCAGATTGACCATTATCGGCCCTTTGATACGTACCTGATCTTCCACTAACTCAACATTTTCTTGCATAACGACCGCATCAGCACCTAACGGAATCTCTGCTCCAGTAAAAATTCTTGCAGCCGTATTTTCGATCAATGGAGAAGGAGCGGTGCCTGCGGGTATACGCTGGGAGATGGGTAACAAGTAGTCTGCTTCTTCATCAGCAAATAATTGACTATTCACTGCATAACCATCCATGCTGCTATTCGCAGCAGGAGGCACATCCACCTGAGCTACGGGGCTTTCAGCTAAAACACGCCCTACAGCATGTTCTAAATAGACAAACTCTGTTTCAGCTTGGACTACCACTTTTTTCAAAATTTCAGCCAGAGCATCATCGACACTCATTAAGCCAGGCGTATCACATGACATTTTTCTGCCCCCTTGTAGGATCGGCGCAATTTAAGCAGGTTAATCTGTTGCAGTCAGTCTGCGTAGCGCGTTTAATAGCCCGCATTTACATAATAGGAGTCCACCCGTGGCCGAACTTTACCCTATGTTAAAACACCTACATCTCACTGCCGTTGCTATTAGCGTTGTGTTCTTTATTGCACGCGGCTTAGGCATGATGATGGATGCACAATGGCTGCAACGTAAGCTCGTTAAAATCGCTCCTCACGTTGTGGATACCATCTTACTTCTAACCGCGATTTCTCTCACGTTTGCAATTAACCAATACCCGTTTCAAGAAAGCTGGCTAACAGCTAAAGTGATTGGCTTAATTGCATACATTGGGTTAGGAGTCGTGGCGCTTAAAGTGGGTTCTACTAAGCCTATTCGCATCGCAGCCTTTTTTGCTGCCATTACTGTCGTTTTTTATATTATCGGTGTCGCCTTTTCGCATAACCCAACACCTTGGGCAGTTTAAGGCTTTTTATAGATCTCTTTCATCACGGCCATGAGCTCATTCCGCCATGGCCTTTGTCTTATACCGAAAGCACTCAGGATTTTTTTACACTTGAGAACCGATGAGGCGGGTCGCTCGACTTCAGCATGCAACTCTCGGGACGGTACAGGTACGATGGTGTTTATCTTCAAGGCTTGAAACTGGCCTGCCGCAGCAATAATCGCCTCTGTAAAACGATAGCGTGTCGTAATTTCAGCTCCACAGTAATGATAGGTGCCCCAAGTATCAGCCCCATTGTGCAGTTGCTTGAGCATTGCAAGGATCACTCTGCCCACATCGGCTGCTGAAGTGGGACAACCTTGTCGGTCATCAGCAGCTTCTATCACTTCCTGAGACCTTGCTTTATCGAGTGTACGCAGCAGATAGTTATAACCCCTAGCACTGAAAATCCAACTAACGCGCAAGATAATATGTTTAGGCTGATACTGTCTCAGTAACTCCTCGCCTTGACGCTTACTTTCACCATAAACGCCTAGAGGTGATATCTCATCATCTTCACTATAACCACTCTCATAATGGCCATCGAATAGGTGGTCTGTGGATAAATGGATAATGGGAATTTGTAGCTCGCCACAGGCTTTCGCTAGATTACAGATCCCATCACGATTGAGGCTAAAGCAGTAACTTTGATCTTTTTCCGCCGCATCAACTTTGTTATAAGCCGCTGTATTCACCACGTAATCCGGCAAATGCTGATCCAGCGCCCGTCTGATCGAGTCTGTATTCGTGACATCCAATTCAGTAATTGATAGAGGTATCATTTCAAAATGATTGTCCTGACGACCTAACAACGTTAGTTCGTGTGCTACCTGGCCTTGCGCACCTGTTACCAATACTTTGATAGGCACTTGTGAAATCCACTCTGTCATATCTGCGGTTCCATTACCCAAGATGTATCTTACCTAGAAGGAATCTGATTCTATTCTGCCATATTCACTCAAAAAAAAACCCAGTTAAGATCAGTTAATAGCAAGCAAGAACAAAAAACCCCGCAAGCGCGGGGTTCTGGAATATGACTTATTCGCCTGAGGCTATGCCGCTAAAACGGAATATCATCATCAAAGTCGTCAAAGTTCGGTGCTGGTGCGGCTTGTTGCGGCGCTTGTTGAACTGGACGATTTTGCTGAGGAGCTGCTTGAGGTCGAGACTGCTGTGGCGCAGACGACTGTGCATAACCTGGATCTTGGTTATAAGATTGGTTGCCTGAATTATCACCACCACGACCGCCTAACATCTGTAGTTCACTGGCGACTATTTCAGTAGTGTAACGATCTTGACCGCCTTGGTCTTGCCATTTACGTGTACGTAATGAACCCTCAATATAAATTTGTGAGCCCTTACGTAAATACTCACCTGCTATCTCTGCAAGCTTATTAAAAAATACGACACGGTGCCATTCTGTGCGTTCTTGATTCTGGCCAGTTTGCTTATCTTTCCATGTCTCACTCGTTGCAATCGTAACATTGGTCACTGCGTTACCCGAAGGCATATAGCGAACTTCAGGATCCCCACCAAGATTACCAACTAAAATTACTTTATTCACACCGCGTGCCATGCTTATCTCCGCTCTATCTCAGCCTTACCCATCAAAATAAGGCCTCTCTTCTATTTGATCAAAGCATAACATAGCGCAAGCCGTGTCCGGTACTTTATAATTCTTCTCTTTTAGCTGAAAGCCAATCTGGAGCAAACATGGACACTATTCTGGTTCGCGGTGCGCGCACCCATAACCTGAAAAATATCGACCTAGATATTCCACGTGACAAACTGGTCGTGATTACAGGCTTATCCGGCTCCGGGAAATCATCTCTCGCTTTCGACACCCTTTATGCTGAAGGTCAGCGCCGTTACGTAGAGTCGCTGTCAACTTACGCTAGACAGTTTTTGTCGATGATGGAAAAGCCTGATGTTGATCACATAGAAGGGCTATCACCTGCTATCTCCATTGAACAGAAATCCACGTCACATAATCCCCGCTCCACGGTAGGTACTATCACCGAAATCTATGACTATTTGCGCTTGCTGTTTGCACGCGCAGGTGAACCCCGCTGTCCAGACCACGATTTACCCTTAGCGGCCCAAACAGTCAGCCAGATGGTAGATCAGGTCCTGGCCCTCCCTGAGGGCAGTAAACTTATGTTACTAGCACCCGTGGTTCAAGGCCGCAAAGGTGAACACTTACATACCTTGAACGACTTACATAAGCAAGGATTTGTGCGAGCAAGAATCAACGGGATAGTGACTGATCTAGACAGTGCTCCTGAACTTGATAAAAACAAGAAACATACGATAGAAGCGGTTGTTGATCGATTTAAAGTGCGCGATGACTTACAAATTCGTTTAGCGGAATCCTTTGAAACCGCCTTAAATTTAACAGACGGTATCGCACGTATATCCTACATGGATGAAGAGCGCGAAGACTTAGTCTTCTCATCACGATTCGCTTGCCCCGAATGTGGTCATAGCATTCAGGAATTAGAACCTCGCATGTTCTCATTCAACAACCCCCATGGTGCTTGTCCCAGTTGTGACGGTTTAGGGGCTAAGGAATACTTTGATCCAGCCAAGGTTGTACATGACCCCTCTCTAACATTGTCAGAGGGCGCCATTCGCGGTTGGGATAGACGAACCCTTTATTATTTCCAACAATTAAAGGCCGTCGCTTCTCATTTTAATTTCGATATCGATACGCCTTTCAAAGATCTTAGTGCTGAACATAAAGACCTGATACTCAATGGTACAGGCCGCAAAGACGTTCCTTTTACCTACTTAAATGATCGGGGCGATATAATTGTTAAGTCACACCCTTTTGAAGGTGTACTTAATAATCTGCAACGTCGCTACAAAGAAACAGAATCCGATATGGTACGAGACGATCTGGCTAAATACTTAAATATGCAGCCATGTCCCTCCTGCCATGGAACGCGTTTAAGAAGAGATGCTCGCCACGTCTTTATTGATACTAGAACACTTCCCGACCTTGTTACTTTACCCATAGGGGCAAGTTTTAACTATTTCCAAAATCTAAAGCTTCCGGGCAAACAGGGCGAAATTGCGGAAAAAATTCTTAAAGAGATTCATCTACGCCTCTCCTTCCTAGTCAATGTTGGTTTAGAGTACCTTTCGCTGGACAGAAAAGCTGACACCCTTTCGGGCGGAGAAGCACAGCGCATTAGGCTAGCCAGCCAAATAGGCGCAGGGCTTGTCGGAGTGATGTATATTCTTGATGAACCATCCATTGGATTGCATCAAAGAGACAATGAGCGACTTCTAAATACCCTGATACATCTTCGGGATCTTGGTAATACAGTCATAGTTGTCGAACATGATGAGGACGCGATTAAGCTCGCCGATTACGTGATAGACATAGGACCAGGTGCAGGGGTTCATGGTGGACAGGTGGTCGCAGCGGGGACTCCACAGGAGATCTTAGATAACCCGAATTCGCTCACCGGCAAATATCTATCTGGAGTTGAATCAATTGCGATTCCTAAGCAAAGAAACCCGATTGACCCTACAAAATTACTTAAGTTAATTGGTGCAACCGGTAATAATCTCAGAGATGTCACTCTAGAAATTCCAGTAGGACTACTCACTTGCGTAACCGGCGTCTCAGGGTCAGGCAAATCAACCCTGATCAATAACACCCTTTACCCTCTTGCAGCTACAGCGCTGAACGGTGCTACAACGCTAGATGCTGCTGCACATAAAGAGATTCAAGGCTTAGAACTATTTGATAAAGTAATCGATATAGATCAAAGCCCAATCGGACGTACACCCCGATCTAACCCTGCAACTTATACTGGGCTTTTCACCCCTATACGAGAACTACTTGCAGGCACCCAAGAAGCACGCTCACGCGGCTATAAAGCCGGTCGCTTTAGCTTCAACGTTAAAGGTGGTCGCTGTGAGGCCTGCCAAGGTGACGGCGTCATTAAGGTAGAGATGCACTTTTTAGCAGATATTTATGTGCCATGCGATATTTGTAAAGGCAAACGCTATAACCGTGAAACCTTGGAGATTCGATATAAGGGGAAAGCTATTGATGAGATTCTCGATCTCACCATAGAAGATGCGCGCGTGTTCTTCGACGCTATACCCGCTATTGCAAGAAGACTCCAAACATTGATCGATGTAGGTCTGTCTTATATCAAACTTGGTCAAGCAGCGACTACGCTATCAGGTGGTGAAGCACAAAGGGTTAAACTGGCCAAAGAGCTATCAAAAAGGGATACCGGCAAGACCTTATACATTCTCGATGAGCCGACGACAGGACTACACTTCCATGATATTAAACAACTAATGGCAGTACTGACCAAGCTAAGAGAACATGGCAACACCATAGTGATCATAGAGCATAATCTAGATGTTATTAAGACCGCAGACTGGATTGTCGACTTAGGGCCGGAAGGTGGCACTAACGGAGGTATGATCGTTGCAACGGGTACACCTGAAGAGGTTGCATTAGTTGCTCAATCTCACACAGGACGCTTTCTCAAAGATATTCTGAAATAGCAGGATAAAAAAAACCCGGCAGAAGCCGGGTTTTTTATAAGAAGAAATTAATCTTCAGAAACTTCTACTGCTGCACCTGCAACCTGACGGTCAACAAGTTCAACATAAGCCATTGGTGCATTATCACCAGGACGGTTACCGCATTTTAGAATGCGAATATAACCACCTTGACGAGATGCGAAGCGCGGGCCCAACTCATTAAAGAGTTTACCAACAGTTTCTTTGCTACGAGTACGGTCAAACGCCAAACGGCGGTTTGCAACCGAATCTACTTTAGCCAATGTAATCAGTGGCTCAGCTACGCGGCGAAGTTCTTTCGCCTTTGGCAAAGTTGTTCTGATCAATTCATGTTCAAACAAAGAGTTTGCCATGCTTTTGAACATTGCTTTGCGATGCGAGCTAGTACGATTTAAATGGCGACCAGATTTACGATGACGCATTATAAATTCCTTACCAACTTGGTCAGTTAAAATCGCATCTTACGATGCGATTTTATCGTCGTTCTTCAGGCTAGCCGGTGGCCAGTTTTCTAAACGCATGCCCAAAGAAAGACCTTTGGAAGCAAGTACGTCTTTGATTTCTGTCAACGACTTCTTACCCAGATTTGGTGTCTTCAGCAATTCAACTTCAGTCCGCTGAATCAGATCACCGATGTAGTAGATCTGTTCTGCTTTCAGACAGTTGGCAGAGCGTACCGTCAATTCCAAATCATCGACAGGGCGCAGTAGAATCGGATCAACTTCCGGTTCCGCTGGCTCATCTTTCGCCTGATCAGCTGCATCTTCAAGATCAACAAACACAGATAACTGCTGTTGAAGGATAGTAGCTGCACGACGAATGCACTCTTCTGGGTCGATAGTACCGTTAGACTCGATATCAATAACGAGCTTATCTAAGTCAGTACGTTGTTCAACACGAGCACTTTCGACAACATAAGAAACACGGCGAACCGGGCTAAAAGTTGCATCCAATTGGAGACGACCAATAGCGCGAGTTTCATCTTCATCATTAGCACGAGTGTCAGCAGGAACATAACCACGACCGCGTGTTACCTTCAACTGCATGTTCAGAGTCGCACCAGAGTTCAGGTGAGCAATCACGTGATCAGGGTTAGCTACGTCGACATCCTGCGTTAGCTGGATATCGCCTGCTGTTACAACACCAGAGCCACTTTTGCTCAATGTCAGCGTTGCTTCATCGCCATTGTGTAGCGCTAAAGCAACACCTTTAAGGTTCAGTAGAATCTCAATGACATCTTCCTGAACGCCTTCAATAGTGCTGTACTCATGCAGAACGCCGTCTATCTCAACTTCAGTGATGGCACAGCCAGGCATTGAAGAAAGAAGGATACGACGTAACGCATTACCTAATGTGTGTCCGAATCCACGTTCTAGCGGTTCCAGAGTCACTTTCGCACGTGTGTTACTGATTTCCTGAACGTCAATATGACGAGGACTCAGAAACTCATTTACAGAACGCTGCATAGTTCCACCAATCAAGAGTTCATGAATTACTTAGAGTACAGCTCAACGATCAGGTGCTCATTGATGTCAGAAGACAGTTCAGCACGCTCAGGGATAGACTTAAATACGCCTTCCATTTTGCCAGCATCAACTGAAATCCACTCAATAGGAGCACGCTGAGAAGCTAGATCTAGAGCATTTTTCAAACGCAACTGATTCTTAGCTTTTTCACGAACTGCGACCACGTCACCTGCCTTAACTGGGTAGGATGCGATATTCACAACCTGACCATTAATAGTGATCTGGCGATGTGACACGATCTGACGAGCTTCGGCACGAGTAGAGCCAAAACCCATACGATAAACTACGTTATCCAAACGTGTTTCTAGCAATTGCAGCAAGTTTTCACCTGTTGAGCCAGAAAGACGAGCGGCTTCTTTGTAGTAGTTGCGGAACTGACGTTCCAATACACCGTAAATACGACGTACTTTTTGTTTCTCACGCAGCTGCAGACCGTAATCGGACAGGCGGCCTCGACGAGCACCATGTACGCCTGGAACAGTTTCAGCTTTACACTTACTGTCCAATGCACGTACACCGCTCTTCAAGAACAGGTCTGTACCTTCACGGCGTGACAGCTTGCACTTTGGTCCAAGATATCTTGCCATTATACCGTCTCCAGTTTATACGCGACGTTTTTTCGGTGGACGACAACCATTGTGTGGTATTGGCGTCACATCGGTGATGTTTGTAATTTTGTAGCCGCAACCGTTCAGCGCACGAACTGCCGATTCACGTCCAGGTCCAGGACCTTTAACAAACACGTCGAGATTTTTTAAACCATATTCCAGGGCTGCTTGACCTGCACGCTCTGCAGCAACCTGCGCAGCGAAAGGTGTACTTTTACGGGAACCACGGAAGCCGGAGCCGCCTGAAGTCGCCCATGAAAGTGCATTACCCTGACGATCGGTAATGGTGATAATAGTATTGTTAAAAGAAGCATGGATATGAGCTAACCCATCCACTACTTGCTTTTTAACTTTCTTACGTGTGCGATTACCTGGCTTAGCCATATTGGAAATTCCTATCGCTTAACACTTATTTACGGATCGGCTTACGCGGACCTTTACGCGTACGCGCATTGGTCTTACTACGCTGCCCACGAACCGGCAGGTTACGACGGTGACGGATACCACGGAAACATCCGAGGTCCATTAGGCGCTTGATACTCAAAGTGAGTTCACGACGCAGGTCACCTTCAACTGTAAACTTGCCAACTTCACCACGAACTACGTCGAGCTGCTCATCGCTAAGCTCGGAAATCTTAATAGTTTCTGCAATTCCAGAAGCTACACAGATCTTTTTCGCAGTCGTCCGGCCAATCCCATAAATGTAAGTCAGAGAAATAACCGCATGCTTATTGTCAGGAATATTGACGCCAGCTATACGGGCCATTCAACTTACTCCATCTAAATGTGCTCATAGGCACTCAATTCTATAATATGTTCATAGAAGGCGCGCAATTATACGCCCTGATTAAAAATAAATCAAGACCTGCGCACCCTCTACTCCCTTGTCAGGCGATTAACCCTGACGCTGCTTGTGGCGAGGTTCCACTTTGCAGATCACGCGCACGGAACCGTTGCGACGTACAATCTTGCAGTTACGGCAGATCTTTTTAACAGATGCACGTACCTTCATGATCCACTCCTAGGGCGCTCAGCGCAGTAAGCCTGCACCGCCACCTTTGAGATTTGATTTTTTCATCAGGGACTCATATTGGTGAGACATCAAATGTGACTGCACCTGAGCCATAAAGTCCATTACAACGACTACCACGATCAGTAACGAAGTACCGCCGAAGTAGAATGGTACGTTCCACGCAACCACTAAGAACTGCGGCATTAAAGACACCGCTGTGATATAGAGCGCACCAAACAATGTTAGACGACCTAACACAGAATCAATGTAACGAGCCGATTGCTCACCTGGGCGAATGCCCGGAATAAAAGCGCCTGACTTCTTTAAGTTGTCTGCAACTTCACGTGGATTAAACATAATCGCCGTATAGAAGTAACAGAAAAACACGATACATACTGCGAACAGAATGATGTATAGCGGCTGACCAGGACTTAAAGCCAAGGCAGCATCCTGCAACCATCCCATTCCTTCAGTTTGACCAAACCACTGCCCTACAGACGCAGGGAAGAGCAAAATACTTGAGGCAAATATCGGAGGAATTACACCTGCCATATTTACTTTCAAAGGCAAATGACTGGTTTGTGCTGCAAACACCTGACGACCTTGCTGACGTTTCGCATAGTTAATGGTGATACGGCGTTGGCCGCGCTCCATAAACACTACGAAACCAACCGTAGCAACCGCCAAGATAGCGATGGCTAAAAGTGCCAGAATATTCAGGTCACCCTGACGAGCGGACTCGAAAGACTGACCAATTGCACCAGGTAAACCAGCAACAATACCAGCAAAAATCAGAATCGAAATACCGTTACCAATACCACGTTCTGTTACCTGCTCACCCAACCACATAAGGAAGACTGAACCAGCGACCAAAGTCACCACAGC
Source organism: Neptunomonas sp. (assembly GCA_036804365.1). GTDB lineage: Bacteria > Pseudomonadota > Gammaproteobacteria > Pseudomonadales > Balneatricaceae > Neptunomonas. Next base: position 26,922 of record DAIRSP010000017.1, read on the forward strand.
AACAAAGTAGAAACTACCACCCGCTGAGAAAGCAACGCCCTGATTAGCTAAACCCACCGCCATACCGAATGACTGTATTGTTGCTAACAAAACCGTGCCGTAGCGCGTGTATTGGTTAATTTTACGGCGACCGGATTCACCTTCTTTCTTCAACTGCTCTAATTGCGGACTCACAACCGTCATCAACTGCATAATAATAGAGGCAGAGATGTATGGCATGATACCGAGCGCGATGATACTCATACGCTCGAGTGCACCACCCGAAAACATGTTAAAGAGACTCAGTATTGTCCCTTGATTCTGATCGAACAATGCGGCTAGACGATCAGGATTTATGCCCGGTACAGGTATATGTGCACCAATGCGATAAACAATGATAGCTAGTAGCACAAAACGGAGGCGAGACCATAACTCACCTAATCCGCTTTGCATGCCCGCTGGTATTGATCCTTGCTTTGCCATTTACGCCTCGACTTTGCCGCCAGCAGCTTCGATCGCAGCTAATGCACCTTTAGTAACGCGAAGGCCTTTAACATTAACTGCTTTCTTGATCTCACCTGACAGGATGATTTTCGCAGACTTGATCTCTTGAGAGATAATATCAGCTGCTTTCAATGCTGCCAGATCGATTACTTCAGCTTGAATTGTATCGATTTCGTTTAAACGAACTTCAGCTACAAAACGAGCTTTACGGGAAGTGAAGCCAAATTTTGGCAGACGGCGCTGCAATGGCATTTGACCGCCTTCAAAACCTGGTTTTACTGTTCCGCCTGAGCGGGATTTCTGACCCTTGTGACCACGGCCACCAGTTTTACCTAAACCCGAACCAATACCGCGACCAACGCGTTTTGGTGCATGCTTAGAACCAGCACCTGGACTGAGAGTGTTCAGACGCATGTGACGAACTCCTCTTACTCGCTTACTACATTAACCATGTAGTAAACTTTATTGATCATACCACGTACAGATGGAGTATCTTCCACCTCTACTGTGTGGCCGATACGACGCAGACCGAGACCCTTAACACAAAGTTTGTGTTTCGGCAGGGTACCGATTGGGCTGCGGACCAAAGTTACTTTTAAAGTCTTAGCCATTTTCGATTACCCCAGAATTTCTTCTACAGTCTTACCGCGTTTAGCTGCAACATCTTCAGGCGAGCGCATTTGCTGCAAACCCTTAACTGTCGCACGAACTACGTTTACTGGATTAGTAGAACCGTAGCACTTAGCTAATACGTTATGCACACCAGCGATTTCCAATACGGAACGCATAGCACCACCGGCAATAACCCCAGTACCCTGGGAAGCTGGTTGCATATAGACTTTTGAAGCACCGTGACGAGCTTTAACAGGATACTGCAAAGTATCACCGTTCAACTCAACACGAATCATATTACGACGTGCTTGTTCCATCGCCTTTTGAATTGCGATTGGCACTTCACGCGCCTTACCACGACCAAAGCCAACACGACCTTTGCCGTCACCTACAACAGTTAATGCTGTAAAAGCAAAAATACGACCGCCTTTTACTACTTTAGCGACGCGATTTACTTGAACCAGCTTTTCCTGTAGTTCACCATCTTTCTGTTCGTGATTTGACATCATCGACCCCTTTAGAATTCCAGGCCGCCTTCACGGGCTGCGTCAGCTAGCGCTTTAACACGACCGTGGAATTTAAATCCGGACCGATCAAAAGCAACCTTTGTGATACCTGCTTCTTTAGCACGCTCTGCAATCAATGTACCTACTTTAACCGCCGCTTCGACGTTTCCAGTAGCACCTGCGCGCAGTGCCTGTTCTACTGTTGATGCAGAAGCCAAAACTTGGCTACCATCAGCAGAGATGAGCTGAGCATAAATATGACGTGGTGTGCGGTTAACACACAGACGTGTTGCGCCCAGTTCACGCATTTTCAGGCGAGCACGGCGTGAGCGACGAATACGAGCTTGTTTCTTAGCGTTCATAACCCTGCCTTACTTCTTCTTAGCCTCTTTACGACGAACATATTCGTCAGCATAACGTACACCTTTACCTTTATAAGGTTCTGGTGGACGGAATGCGCGAACCTCTGCTGCCACATGACCAACACGCTGCTTATCAGCACCACGAATAACGATCGTAGTTTGGTTTGGCGTTTCAGCTGTTACGCCTTCAGGCAATACATAATCGATTGGATGGGAGTAACCCAACGTCAAGTTCAAAGTTTCACCTTTTGCTGCAGCACGATAACCAACACCTTGCAACAATAGGGTTCTTTCGAAACCAGTACTTACACCAACAACCATGTTGTTTACGAGAGAACGAGCTGTACCTGACATTGCACGAGCGATTTTAGAACCATCGCGAGCAGCAAAAGTTACAACATCACCTTCGTGTGCAAGCACAACAGAAGAGTGAAGCTCCATAGACAGCTGACCATTCTTACCTTTTACGCTGACTGACTGACCATCCAGTTTCAGCTCAACACCTGCAGGGATAACTACGGGATTTTTAGCAATACGTGACATTAAAACCCCCTTAGAATACCGTACAGATGACTTCGCCACCGATACCGGCAGCGCGCGCAGCACGATCTGTCATTACACCGCTAGATGTAGAAACAATCGCAACACCCAGACCACCTGAAATAGATGGTAGATCATTTGCAGCTTTATAGATGCGCAGACCAGGACGGCTAACACGTTTAATCTCTTCGATTACCGGCTTTCCATCGAAATATTTCAGCTCAACAGTCAACAGAGGCTTAACATCACCTTCTACAGCGTAGTCAGCGATATAACCTTCGTTTTTCAGAACTTCAGCTACTGAAACTTTCATTTTGGAGGACGGCATGGTCACAGCTTTTTTATCAGCCATATGACCATTACGGATACGAGTGAACATATCCGCCAAAGTATCTTGCATACTCATGCTTTTTACTTCCTCAGTTGTGCAGCACGATGCGGTAGCCTTAAACGGCCCAGACCATCGTGCTTACCATGGAACAAACTGATATTACCAGCTTGCCTTTTTCAGACCCGGAACATCACCACGCATTGCAGCTTCACGTAGTTTAATACGGCTTAGACCGAACTTGCGGTAAACCGCATGTGGACGACCAGTAAGCTGGCAACGACGTTGCTGACGTACAGGGTTAGCGTCACGCGGCAGCTTTTGCAGCGCAACTGTTGCTTCCCAACGCGCTTCGTCAGAAGTCGCTGGGTTACGGATAGCTTCTTTTAGTTGTGCACGCTTTTCAGCGTACTTAGCAACTGTTTTAGCACGCTTAGCTTCGCGAGCCTTCATAGATGTCTTAGCCATTATCTTACCCCTGTATCACTTCTTGAACGGGAAATTCAGGGCAGCAAGCAAGGCACGACCCTCTTCGTTGGTCTTCGCAGTGGTTGTGATCGTAATATCAAGACCACGCAGCTTATCCACTTTATCGTATTCGATTTCAGGGAAAATAATCTGCTCTTTAACACCCATGCTGTAGTTACCACGACCGTCGAATGATTTTGGATTCAAACCACGGAAGTCACGAATACGTGGAATAGAAACGTCTACTAGACGATCCAAGAATTCCCACATACGCTCGCCACGTAGAGTAACTTTACAACCGATCGGCCAACCTTCACGAACTTTAAAGCCCGCGATTGATTTGCGTGCCAGAGTAACTACAGGCTTTTGACCAGCGATTGCTGTTAAATCAGCAACAGCGTAATCCAACTGCTTTTTATCACCTAACGCTTCACCAACACCCATGTTTAGTGTGATTTTGGTAACGCGTGGCACAGCCATGATATTCGGGCTGTTTAATTCTTCTTTAAGCTTTTGCTTAAGTTCATTTGCGTAAAGCGCTTTTAATCTAGACATGTCATTCGCCCCTTATTTTCCGCCGCCGACGATTTCGCCGTTGGACTTGAAGAAGCGAACTTTGGTGCCATCTTCAAGCACTTTAAAGCCTACGCGATCGCCCTTGCCCGTTTGAGAGTTGAAGATCGCAACGTTAGAAGTAGCAATACCCGCTTCTTTTTCTACGATTCCGCCCGGCTTACCCAACATAGGGTTAGGTTTAGTGTGCTTCTTCACCATATTGATGCCAGAAACCACTAGACGATCATCTTTAAGAACACGCAGAACTTTACCGCGCTTACCTTTATCTTTGCCTGCGATAACGATTACTTCGTCGTCACGTTTAATTTTACGCATGTTATACCTATATCGCTTCCTGCTACCTTCTCATGCTCAAAAACGCCAAACCCTTTCGGGAGTGGCGTTTTCAAAGACAAAATTCAAAAAAGAATTGGGTCTTATAGCACTTCAGGCGCCAGGGAAATGATTTTCATGAACTTCTCAGAGCGAAGTTCACGCGTTACTGGGCCAAAAATACGCGTACCCATTGGTGCGTCGTTGTTGTTCAGCAATACCGCAGAGTTAACATCAAAGCGGATTACAGAACCATCAGGACGACGAACACCTTTACGAGTACGTACAACTACAGCTTTAAGAACCTGACCTTTCTTAACGCGACCACGTGGAATTGCTTCCTTAACAGTCACCTTAATAATGTCGCCGATACCAGCGTAACGACGGTGGGAACCACCTAGGACCTTAATACACTGCACTCGCTTAGCGCCGCTGTTATCAGCGACATCAAGCATCGTTTCAGT
>DAIRSP010000018.1:0-7873 GCA_036804365.1 Neptunomonas sp.
GACAGCCAGAACAAAAGTGCGGGGTTCTTTCAACTAATGAGCGAGGCTGAGCGAGTTCTGCTTCTTTATTGGTTAAAAATGTTAGACGGTCTGTGATTTTTTCGCTTTGATGAAATGAAGTAATGCGCGCAGCAATGGCTCTTGCAATCATTGCTGGGGTTAGTTCGCCTAGCGTTGTTAGGAGCTCTTTTCCAGTATCATCGGTTTTACCTACGATCCTTGGGCGCTGATTATCAGGCATGGCGTATAGATAATCTTTGATTTGGTCTTCAATCACGCCACGCTTTTCTTCCACTAATAGCAGTTCTTCAGTATTAGCAGCAAATGCTTTAATACCTTCGGGCTCTAATGGCCATACCATGCCTACTTTATAAAGCTTGATGCCCAGTTCTGACGCTTTTTCATGGCTTATGCCTAAATCCTCCAATGCTTGAAGAACATCGAGGTAGGATTTGCCGGTGGTCACGATGCCAAGTTTGGCCTGGGGAGCATCAATGATGGTTTTATCAATATTATTGGCGCGGCAAAAAGCTTGAGCCGCTTTTAGCTTGTAGGTATGCAGGCGTGCTTCTTGCTGCATTGGCTTGTCTGGCCAGCGAGCATTAATGCCGTCAGCTGGTTTGTTTGCTAATTCTGGATAGACAATATTCAGTGTATGTGGATTTAAATTGGCTGAGATCGAAGAATCTAACAATTCAGCAAGCGTTTTGAAGCCAATCCAGCATCCACTAAAGCGTGACATTGCCCAACCGTACAAACCAAAATCGAGCATCTCTTGAATGCCCGATGGATAGAGAACCGGCATCATGGCATCAATAAAGGCGTAATCACTTTGATGGGGGAGGGTAGATGATTTACACGCGTGGTCATCGCCGGCAACGGCAAGTACACCGCCTAATGGTGAAGTACCGAATGCGTTAGCATGTTTGAAAACATCACCAGTACGGTCGACCCCCGGGCCTTTTCCATACCACAAACCAAATACGCCATCATATTTGGCACCTTCAAATACATTGACTTGTTGGGAGCCCCAAACAGCAGTTGCCCCAAGGTCTTCATTAATACCGGGTTGAAAAAAAATCTTGTTTTGTTCAAGGTATTTTTTAGCTTGCCATAGGGTTTTATCAAATCCCCCGAGTGGAGAGCCTCGGTAACCTGAGATGAAACCAGCAGTGTTATAACCTTGCTGAGTATCTCGTGCAGCTTGCAACATAGGTAAGCGCGCTAACGCTTGGCTACCCGTTAAATAGACGTGCCCTGTCTCAAGTTCCCATTTGTCATTTAGTGAAACGTTTTTCATGTATCTGCTCCCTAACAAGGGCATACAGGATATTCGCCAATCTAGAACAGAGTAAAAAATCTGATTAAATCAGCAGCTAACACGCACTAATATCCAGTTTAGAGCCCTATCGAGTCAAAAAGATAAAAGTTGAGTTAGTATCCAGTGTGAGTGTGACGGCCTATGAGTAGACAGTTTTGGCTGTGGATTGCGGTCACTCTACCTGGTTTAGATAGGGGCGTGAGTTGATAGTCAACGTATGGGGAATCGAAGAAAGCCATTGTAAATACCTCGAACAATTACTGGATCACAGTAACCATTACGCTTTGTTATTTTTTTTCTTGTGGGTGAGACAAGTGGTTATTTGCTCTTGTGAAGCTGATTGAAAGATAGGCTATCTTCTAAATAAGGTCAATGGTTTGTTTACGTAAACGTAAACTTTGGGGGGGGGTAAAAAACCCCATTATGTAATGGGGTTCAACTGTCTACGAGCGTTGTGAAGCAGGCTTATGGCCACGAGAGTTTTCAGCAGAACGTTGCCCATCTCGATGACCCACCTTCGGTTTTTTAGGGCGAGGCGGTCGGCTTGCTCTTTGCGATAAGCGAGACTCTGGCAGTTTGTTTACAGGCTCAAACCCTTTAATCTCTTTGCGGGTGATGATCTGATTAGTCAGTCGCTCGATTCCTGCTAGTAGTTTGAATTCATCTTCACAGACGAGTGAAACGGCCTGACCACTTGCACCTGCTCGGCCAGTTCGACCTATACGGTGAACATAATCTTCAGAAACATTAGGAAGTTCATAGTTGACTACTTGCGGTAGTTGATCGATATCTAGGCCGCGTGCTGCGATATCGGTGGCCACTAGAACTTGAATGCTGCTTGATTTAAAGTCAGCTAGTGCTTTGGTACGAGCCCCTTGGCTTTTATTACCATGAATAGCCGCTGCTTTAATGCCTGCACCCTCAAGATGACGAGTTAGCTTATTGGCACCATGTTTAGTCTTTGTAAAGACTAGAACCTGTTCCCAGTTGTTTTGTTTAATGAGTTGCGTCAGTAGTGCGGGTTTTCGGCCTTTATCGACAGGTGCAATCCATTGTTCTACTGTAGATGCGGTGGTATTTCGTGGGCTAACCGAAATTTCAACGGGGTTGTTAACTAAACCTTTCGCTAAATTGCGAATATCATCAGAAAACGTAGCGGAAAAAAGCAAATTTTGACGTTTTTTAGGTAATAACGCTAAGATCTTTTTAATGTCGTTGATAAAGCCCATATCGAGCATACGATCTGCCTCATCAAGGATTAACACCTCTAGTTGTTGAAATTTAACAGCGTTTTGGTTGTAGAGATCGAGGAGTCGACCTGGTGTCGCAACCAAAATGTCAGCGCCTTTACGCAATCTCATCATTTGAGGATTGATTTTTACGCCACCAAACACCACAGTGGAGCGTAAAGGCAGGTTTTTACCATAAGTCTCAACGCTTTCTGCAACCTGTGCAGCTAACTCGCGAGTTGGTGTAAGAACCAGCGCACGAACTTGGTTAGCCCGAGCGGACTCGCCACGGGAAAGAATTTCTAATAGGGGGAGTGTAAAACCAGCGGTTTTGCCGGTACCTGTCTGCGCAGCTGCCATCACGTCTTTTCCCTCAATAACGGCAGGGATTGCTTGTGCTTGTATTGGGGAGGGGGTGGTATAACCTTTTTCTGTGACGGCTTCTAGAATAGGTGCGGATAGGCCAAGTGAGGCAAAACTCATAGATGATCTCTTGTGGTGATAAAAACAGGAATAAACAGAATGATAGCGATGAGGCTATAAAGCGTTAAAAAGGAGATCAGCTTACAGGATTAGTGCTTTAATCGCTATTAAATCCTGTAAGCATAGATTTGATTCTTCCGATCAAGCATCAATACCGAGTTCTTTTTTTGCTGCGGCAAGCACCTCAGAATCAATAGGGGGCGGAGTGACGTTGATGTCTTTTTCCATGGAGGTCACAATAGTTTTAAGGACTTCCGTACGAGCAAACCATTTGTGATTGGCGAGCACAATCTGCCACGGTGCGTTCTGGGTTGTTGTTTTATTAAACATATCTTCGATAGCGGCTTCGTAATCCGGCCATTTTGCGCGGTTTCGAATATCCTCCTCGGTAAGTTTCCAGCGTTTTAACGGATTGCCGAGTCGTTCGGTAAAGCGTTTAAGTTGTTCTTCAGGTGATATGTGGAGGAAGATTTTGATAATTCGGGCATCATCATCCGTTAGCATGCGCTCGAATTCGTTTATTTCTTGATAAGCGCGTTGCCACTCTTGATCAGAAGCAAATTGCTCAACGCGTTCGACCAGTACTCTTCCGTACCAAGATCGGTCAAAAATCGCTATTTCACCAGGGGAGGGTAGGCGTGCCTGGAATCGATAAAGGTAATGCTTGCCTTGGTCTTCTTTGGTGGGTGCCCCAATAGGGTGAACCTTAAAGCCACGTGGGTCTAATTTTTCGCAAAAACGCCGAATAGCGCCACCTTTACCGCTTGCATCCCAACCTTCAAATACAATGATCGCTCGTTTGCCCTGATGGAAATAGGCTTGCTGAACATGCAACAGGCGTTGTTGCCATTTTTTAAGGCGACGATTGTATTCTTTTTTATCTTTGATGTTTGCTAAATCAAAGTTGGTGTTTTTGAGGCTGGGTGGTTCTTTGTGCAATTTAATAGCAGATGGTTGGTGCATATTTCACTCACAGTTGTAGACTCAAATGAATGCGGCGGGTATTTGAAAGACTGTCGCAAAGTAACGGCGTACGATCTAGCCTATTAAACCATTTATGAGGCAGGCTTTATGTGCCTCACAAACATTTTAGAATAATGTAACTTGTAATTTTAATTAGGGAGCATTTGGGTCGTACTCTTATCCGTATTAGTGATCCCAGTTCCTGTGCCTAGGTTCCACTGTCCAGTTCCATAGTTGTAACCCAAGTTGGCATCGCCATAGAAATTGCTACCTAAATACCCAGCTCCGATATTAGGGCGCCAGCTACGGCTAATAAAGGAGTAATCGACCCCGATACTACCGACCATTGATTCTTCGTCATTATCTGTAAACAACTGTCCACTAGCAGTAAAACCTTCGCCAAAGACATAGCCTACACCTAGCCCGACAGTGATACCTGCTTGAGCCGTATTGGTCATCAGAGCTGTTGTGATCAAGGAGCTGTAAAATAATGCTTTGAACGTCATGATATTTCTCCAATTTATTGGAAAGTCTGGAATTGATGGTGCCACAAAATTGATAGAAAAATCTACTTTCGATTTAGATGTATGGAAAGAATGAGATTTGAAGCTGAAGAAGTGGTGCCGGCACCAAGAGTCGAACTCGGGACCTACTGATTACAAGTCAGTTGCTCTACCAGCTGAGCTATACCGGCATAAAGAGATATATCTGGCTTTGAAATGGTGCCGGCACCAAGAGTCGAACTCGGGACCTACTGATTACAAGTCAGTTGCTCTACCAACTGAGCTATACCGGCTTTTCAAAGTGCGCGTATCATAATGATGTAGACGTTTGAGTTCAAGCCTTAGTGTTGATTTTTTTTCAAAAAAAATAAAAAAAAGCCCCTGAAGATCAGGGGCGGAAAAAAGACAACTCAAAAAATAGCCAGAGTTGAAAAGTAGGGATGTGATAGAAATATATTTCGTGAAGAGGCACTGCACGAATCTCTATCAGTTACTACTATTAAATTTTATTGTGCAATGCACAATTGTACTTTGGTACAATGGTATAAGTATTTGTTTTTAATCAAATAGTGATAATTGTGCAATGCAAATTAATACTTTGTTAAGCTTCGATAAGCTTGTCATCTTTAAATCTAAACTCATGAGCTGGGTAGGTTCCGATAATTCGCACCTCTTTAGCGAAGAAGTCTAGTTCTTGCAGTGCATATTGCATGGACTTCTGATCTGGATGGCCTTCAACATCTAAATGAAAGCTCGCGGCCGTCATGGTATCGGACGCCATATAACTCTCAAGTTTCACCATATTGACACCATTCGTAGCAAAGCCACCGAGTGCTTTATATAGCGCTGCAGGCATATTTCTTACAGTGAACATAATGGTCGTCATGAAAGTAATATTAGGGTCTAGCGTAGGCATATGACTGTCTTTTGCTAGAATCATAAATCGCGTTGTATTGCCGTTTTTATCTTGGAAGTTTTCCCGAAGTATCTCAAGACCATAGAGCTCTGCAGCTAAACGAGAAGCGATCGCCGCGTGACTATGGCCTTCCATTTTCGATAGGTCGGCTGCTGCTCCTGCCGTATCTAGGCTCGCTATCGGTTGAAGACCAAGGGTTTTGATTTTGCCATCACATTGCGCTAATGCTTGTGGGTGAGAGGAGACAGTTTTTATATCTGATATCTTGGTACCCGGTTTAACTAATAAACAGTGATTTACAGGCTCAAAATGTTCATTGATGATATGCAATTGCGTTTTTGGCATGAGCCGGTAGATCTCTTCGACACGGCCTGCGGTAGAGTTCTCAAGTGGAATCATTGCTAGTTGAGCGTCACCACGCTCCACCATAAACATGGCATCCACAAAGCTTTCGCAAGAGAAGGCTTCCATTTCCGGATGCACATGTCGGCAAGAAAGGTGTGAATAAGCGCCGGGTTGGCCTTGGTAAGCAATGATGTTGGTGCTCATGATATAGTGTTTTCCATGGGTCGATTGGTCAGTCAATAAGCGCGCTATTATGGCACAGTGATGGGCTAGGGTTGAATATCTTAATGAGTCTGGTGGTTTGAAATGCGAAGTACGAGACACTGGCGTGTTAAAAAGTCATTTATAGTGCTCCTGTTAGCGGCTGTTCTGAGCACACTGGCTGCGTTGCAAACCTACTTTCAAACGCGAGATTGGGGGTTGTCGCAACTACAGCAGCAATCTTCTGAGCGCTTGCTTGATACAATCAGTAGTCTAAGAACAGCCATTGATCAGTATCGTTATCTTCCCTTTTTACTTTCCCAGAACCGAGATGTTAAAGAGCTTTTATTGGAGCTTAATGAAAAGCGCTTTATTCGCGTCAGTCGCTATTTAGAGCAAACTAATCTGATAGCAGGTTCGGCTGCTTTGATGGTGCTCGATAAACAAGGAAAACCGGTGGCTTATAGTAACTGGCGTGAGCAAGATACCATTCAACACCAACTATTTGATCAGTCACCGTTCTTTCAGCGCGCTATTGCAGGAGATGAGGGGCGTTTGTTTGTACTTGAAGGATCGCCAAAGCGCCCTTCCTACTATTTATCAGCGCCTATCTACGATCAACAGGCCCTGATAGGTGTGTCAGTGATGCGTTTAGATGTTGCTCAATTGAGAGATCAGCTCTCCACTGAGTATCTATTTTATCTGGCTAATGCGGATAATCAATTGCTCTTTGCTAGCACCGCGTTACAGGGACGCTTTAAGGATTTTTGGCCCTTAAATCCCATTAAAGTTAGAAAAACGCACGATGCTAAAACAATACACGAATGGCGCTCATCGCAAGGCGCATACTTGGTCGCTTCGGTGTTATTAGATGATTTGAAATGGAGTGTCGGTGTGTTGACCCCAATCAAGCCTGTTCAGCAGAGGGCTTTTTATTTTGCACTGACGCTCCTGGGTGGATGTATCGCCTTTGCATTGTTGGTTTTATATCTGCGTGAGTATCGTCTCAAGCGCCGTTCTCAATTAGAAGTGATTCGTGCTCAACGAGAGAGTGAGCAAAGACAGCGCTATATTATCAATACAGCGCAAGTAGGCTTGATTACAGTCGATAAGTCAGGACGGATTGTTTTTATCAATCCTATGGTGATGCAGCAATTCGGTGTCTCTTTGGCCTTAATTATCAATCAGCCCTTACAAATGCTGTTTGCTGATATTGAAGCCTTTGAACCACTGAAACGGTGGTTGGATGGTCTGGTGAAGGGCGAGTTTACGCCAATAACGGGTTATGAAATTGTCGGTCAACGCTCTGATGGCTCTACTTTTCCTTTATTGTTCTCTATCCGTTTGATGACAGCCGCGCCAGAAGCTAGCTATTTAGTGACCATTATTGATATCACGCGCCGGAAGCGTTTGGAGTATGCGCTGCGTGATGCCAATGAATCACTGGAGCAGAAAGTAATAGAGCGCACGAGTGCGCTTGCCATGGCGCAAAATGAATTAGTACAAGCCGAAAAACTGGCGGCCTTGGGACGGATGTCGACCGCTATTGTCCATGAACTCAATCAGCCATTGACCGCTATGCGGACTTATCTCTCTATTCTGCGACAGTTAGCCAGTCAGCCGGCACTATTGCTAGAGAATATTACTCAATTGAATAGCTTGGTTGATCGCATGGCTTTGATTACCGGTCAGTTAAAAACCTTTGCTTACAAAAAAACGGATGAAAGCTCGCAAATGGAGTTCGTATCCTCATTGCAGCGAGTTCTAGGTCAGTTCGCTATGCGTTTTGCGCAAGAGCAGGTATCCGTTAATTTAAACTGCCCGAATAAGGATGTTTACGTTTTAGCTGATGATGTGCGAGTGGAGCAGGTTTTAATTAATCTCATAAAAAATGCCTGTGATGCAATGCAAG
>DAIRSP010000018.1:7883-31424 GCA_036804365.1 Neptunomonas sp.
TTAAAGAGTTTAAACAGCTAGGGATAAAAGTGGTCATAGAGACAGATTGTTTATGCGTTGAGATTAGTGATACAGGCATGGGTGCCGATGACGAGCAGTTAAAACATATTTTTGAGCCTTTCTATACCACTAAGCCGATGGGGGAGGGACTGGGTTTAGGTTTATCGATAGTTAAAAGTATTATTCAGGATTTAAAAGGTAAAATTCAGGTTAGCCAGCATCCACCGCAAGGGTTATGTTTTACCGTTCGGCTACCTTTGTTGGGCGATTTAAGGAGTAATGAGGGGATGAATACGTGAGTCGAGGTGATGTTTTTTTAGTGGATGATGATGCAATTGTAAGGCAATCCACTGCTCAGTGGCTAAAAATTTCGGGATTTGAAGTAACGAGCTTCACCTGCGCTGCGGATGCGCTTGCAGCACTCGACGAATCCTTTGCTGGAGTATTGATTACCGATGTGCGTATGCCCGGAATGGATGGGCTAGAACTTATGCGCACCGCAGTGAGTCAAGTTGCGGGCATCCCCGTGATTTTGCTCACGGGGCATGGTGATGTGGATATGGCTATCGGTGCTATGCGAGATGGAGCCTATGATTTCATCGAAAAGCCGTTTGTGCCGGAGCGATTAGTTGAAACCGCCCATAGAGCCTGTGAAAAACGCAAGTTAGTATTGGAAAATCGTAAGTTACAAGAGAACTTGGCCTCTCAAACCGGTATTGATTCCAAGTTGGTCGGTATCTCACCTGTTATTCAGCGGTTAAAGAGAGAGCTGATGAAGTTAGCCGAACAGGGTACCAATGTGATCGTCTACGGGGAGACGGGTACGGGTAAAGAACTGGTTGCCCAGTGTTTGCATGAATATAGCCAACGGAAAGCCTTTAACTTTGTTCCGATTAACTGCGGTGCTATCCCAGAAGCTTTGATTGAAAGTGAGTTGTTCGGTCACGAAGCCGGTGCGTTTACCAGTGCCGCTAAAAAGCGCATTGGTAAATTTGAATATGCTCACAAGGGAACCTTATTTCTTGATGAGATAGAAAGTATGCCAATGCACTTGCAGATCAAGTTGCTGCGAGCATTGCAAGAGGGGGTTATTGAACGCTTAGGTGCCAACGCACCCATCAGTGTTGATTTGAGAGTAGTGGCAGCGGCAAAAGTGGATTTGCGAGAGGATGATAGTTTTAGAGAAGATCTTTTCTATCGACTTAATGTTGCGCAATTACATATTCCCCCTCTCAGAGAACGGCAGGAGGATATACCTTTGCTGTTTCAGCATTATTTGAAAGTAGCGGCTGTCGATCATGACCGAAAGGCACGTACGCTCTCTGAGCATGATATTACGACGTTAATCGGCTATCACTGGCCAGGCAACGTGCGAGAGCTTAAAAATATTGCTATACGCTATTCCCTTGACCCCGAACTCTCTGTTTCTGACATTTTGGTGGGATCGGAACCCGCTCTAGTCTCTGTGACGTCAAAACCTTCGCAAGCATTACCGTTAGCAACCCAAGTGGCACACTTCGAAGCAGAGGTGATTAAAGAAGCACTGCGTCGCAATCAAGGTAATATCAAGATGACCATGGAGGAGCTAGATCTACCACGCCGTACATTGAACCAAAAGATGATACGTTACGGTTTAAGTCGAACAGATTTTAAAGATGTATAGATGATGCTTAAGAGGCGTTAGCTAACTCCATTTTAAGCTGACGCAACTCTTCCTCGGTTAGATAGCGCCACTCCCCTTGAGAAAGCCCATCTAATTTCAAGTTAAGAATACTTAAACGCTGTAGATTAATCACATGATAACCGAGTTGGCGGCACATCTTGCGGATTTGTCTGTTTAAACCTTGAGTTAGCGTAATGTTAAATTGATTTTCGGCTACCTGTTGCAGCACGCAAGGCTTGGTTGTTTTTCCGTCTATAACTAAGCCTGATTCCATCGCCGTAATAAAGTCTTTATCAATTGCTGGCTTGCCAAAATGAGGTCGGACGGTCACCCAGTATGTTTTTGGGTGATTGAAGCGAGGTGAGAGTAAGGTTTGGCATAGAGCGCCGTCGTTGGTGAGTAGCATCAATCCATGGGAGTCTTTATCGATACGGCCAACCGGAAAGAGTTTTTGAGGTAACGACACGCAATTGATGATGCTATTGGGGTCGTCTGGTTTGCAATTACAGTCCACACCGACTGGCTTATTATAAATAGCGTATAAAAAGGTTGAGTTAGGCTCTATCAATTGATCATCTAGCATAATTTGATCCTGAGTGCTGATAAGAACCGGTTGTGCTATAGACTGCTGATTGACCTTGATCCGTCCTTGGGCGATGAGGCGGCGCGCCTCTCGTCTAGAACAGATGCCTGTAACGCTCAACCACTGTGTAATTCTCATTAGCTGCCTAAGATCCGTAAGGGTAAAGCCAGCGCTTGATTGTCAGATTGTCCAACTATCCAGATAATGGCTGAAAGACCTGCTGTTGTTACGACATACCAGGCTGCGGAGACTACCTGACCATATCGAGCCAGCGGCAGTAAGTTGGTTTCATGACGCCTTTTCCATTCGAAAAGAATTTCAATACTGCCAATCGCTAGTAAAAAGCCAATCAGTGTTAACCCAAAAATATAGCAAGCGGCAATACCAAGCAGCGCGCCAGCCATGCAAAGTACCAAACCGAGTACGGTGTTAATCGAAAATGCAATGCTCTTTAAAATATGACCACCATCCAACGGGAGAACCGGTAATAAGTTAAAAAGATTCAGCAAGGCGTTAAATACGGCTAATCCTGCTAGGAGCTCAATATCCGTAATAGCGTAAAGTATCAGGCAGAGAATGGAGAGCAGTAAACCAAAGAAGGGACCCATGATAGAGATAACCACATCCTGCCATCGCGTGTTGATTTTATCGTCAGATAAGGCTAAACCGCCGATGAAAGGAATTAGATAGATGCCTTTTGTTTTAAGGCCAAAATACTTCATCGCTTTAATATGGCCGTACTCATGAAACACTAAGCAGAGAATCAATGCGAGGGCAAAGGGTAGCGAAAATAACCACGAATAGGCAGCTAAACTTCCGGCAGCGAACAGGACTTTGATCACTTTAGCACTTTTGAATAACTTAAGCGCAAGCGAGCCTAAACCAATAATGCTGACTTTGTTGGGTGTTTTGACCGGATTGCTAATGGTTTGCTGTGCGATATTCTTTTCGTTAAGGCAGCCTTGATCTATCAGTTGATTGTCAACATGAACACTGTATTCGAGTTTAAAGGGCTGCCAGTGGAGCGAGATAGAGAGCGTGACACTGATACGCTGATCACCTTTGGTAAGTTCAAAGCTATGTTGCGAGTTTTCACTCGGATTGGCGTGGGCATCTATACGAGAGACCGGCGTATTATCCCAGAAAAGCACCTGCCAACCGGCCATCGAGCCTTCCAGACGCAGTTCTTTGCCTAAGCATTCTGTTTTTAAAAGTTGCACAAGCTAACCCATCAAATAAAAGTCGTAAATTATCCCTTATTTGTATATTTAAAAACAGCCATGCTCATCTGTTGCCTAGTAGGCACAAAACAGCTTATTAGCTCGGCTTGCAATCAAAAGTGATAACTATATGTTTTTATCTTATTGTATTTTAAAGATTTTAATGGGATTTGCTTGATAGGCGCTTTTTTGCTCATCGCAGACTGATTTTAAGCAAA
This sequence comes from Neptunomonas sp., assembly GCA_036804365.1. GTDB lineage: Bacteria > Pseudomonadota > Gammaproteobacteria > Pseudomonadales > Balneatricaceae > Neptunomonas. The sequence goes on from DAIRSP010000018.1 coordinate 11,568, forward strand.
AAATTGCTCATCTTCAGTATTATACGATTGTTTTTATTTAAATTTCCTTTTTTATCAATTGGTTATATTTTTTGGCGTGATATGTGCTTTAAAAATACAGGTAATCCATTAAAACAATCACAATAAAAGGTGGCAGAATGAAAATTAGCAAACGCTCACTGATTAAATCTATCTCAATGGCGGTAGCACTTAGCACGGTGGCGGGTGTCAGCGGGCTTGTTCAAGCTGCGGATGAAAAACACTCTTATATTTTAGCAACCGCATCAACTGGGGGCACTTACTACCCCGTGGGTGTTGCTTTGGCTACATTGGCTAAAGTTAAACTCGAGCCAACTAATGGTATCTCTATGTCAGCGATTAACTCCGCTGGTTCTGGTGAGAACATTAAGCTGTTAGGCGAAAATGAAGCACAGTTTGCTATTCTGCAAGGTTTGTATGGTGCTTGGGCATGGGAAGGTGAAGGTCAAATGGCCGCATCGGGTCCCCAGAAAAACTTACGTTCAGTGTCTATGCTATGGCAAAACGTTGAACAGTTCGTTGTTAAGTCTAAATTTGCTAAAACCGGTACGATCGATGATTTAGCAACCTTAAAAGGCGAAAAATTCTCAATCGGTAAGAAAAATTCAGGTACAGAAGGCTCAGGTCGAACCATTTTGAGCAATTCTGGTATTGATGCAGATTCGTTTAATCTTGCATACATGGGCTATGGCTCATCGGCTGATGCGCTGCAAAACGGCACGATCGAAGGTATGAACATTCCATCGGGTGTTCCAACCTCTGCGATCACGCGTGCTTATGCTGCTATGGGTAATGATATTACTGTACTTGATTTCACTGATGAGCAGATTGCTCGTGCAAATGGTCATTACAAGCTATGGACACGTTATACGATTCCTGCTAACACTTACCCTGGGCAAACCAAAGAGATTCAAACCATTGCTCAGCCAAACTTCTTGGCCGTACGTGATGATGTATCTGAAGAAGATGTTTATCTTCTAACGAAGACAATTTATGAAAACCTACCTTTCCTTAACGGTATTCATAAAGCGACAACAGCAATGGCCTTGGAAAAAGCAATTGCAGGTTTACCTGTTCCATTGCATCCGGGCGCTGCTCGTTACTACAAAGAAGCCGGTCTTACCATTCCTGACCACCTAATTGCTCAATAATCATTAGCAATTATCGGAGCATAGCGTCGCTATGCTCCTCTTAGTTAGAACATCATTTTATCTTATCGGGTGAATAATTATGGCTCATACATCGAATGATACTGAGCAGGATCTTGCTGATCAGCTGAAAGGTCTCGAGTTGCCGCAGCGTGACGATAGCAGCTTGGTTGGACGATTTATCTACTGGGCTGGGGTTGTTTTTGCCATCGCGCATATCTATTTCAACACGCTCGGCACGATGTCTGAACTCTGGGTATCGGCGATTCATTTCGGCGGGTTTGCCATGCTATGCGGCCTTATGTTCCCGATGCTGAAAGGGAGTGCTGGCGGCAAAGGCTATGTATTAGTATTTGATATTCTGCTCGGTGTAGGCGCCATTCTCTGTGCAGTCTATTTAATTGGCTTCGAAGATGCGCTCTATGCAAGAGGGGTGAAGTTCACCACAATGGATTGGTTTTTCTCCATTTTGAGCATTGCAATCGCCTTAGAATTAGCACGCCGAACCACGGGTTGGTTTATTCCTGTGATGATTTTGGTCGCACTGAGTTATGTGTTTTGGTGGGGGCCTTACGTCGACGGCTTATTTAGCTTTGCAGGTCTAAGCTTTGAAACGGTGATGTACCGTAGTTATTTCTCCTCCGAGGGAATGTTTGGGCAAATAGCTCGCATCTCTTGGACGTATGTTTTTATGTTTATCTTGTTTGGTGCCTTTTTGGTTAAGTCGGGTGCCGGTGATTTTATTATTGAATTATCTCGCTGTGCTGCTGGCCGGTTTGTTGGTGGCCCTGGTTTTGTTGCAGTGTTGGGTTCTGGATTGATGGGTTCCGTCTCTGGTTCCTCCGTAGCGAATACGGTATCTACAGGGGTAATTACTATCCCCCTAATGCGTAAAGCAGGCTTTCCGGCTAAGTTTGCAGCGGGTGTTGAAGCCGCTGCGTCAACCGGTGGTCAGTTGATGCCGCCTGTGATGGGGGCGGGTGCTTTTATCATGGCGTCTTATACCCAAATTCCTTATGTAGACATTATTGCTATTGCGGCACTGCCTGCGTTGTTGTACTTCATGTCAGTGGGTTTTTATGTACGTGTTGAAGCTAAACGCAGCCATGCTCAAGCAGTTGAGCTTGATAGCCGTCCAGTTAAAGAGGTGCTCAAAGAGGGTTGGCACTTCCTATTACCGTTGGCGGTTCTGGTCAGCTTGCTGATCTATGGCTTTACACCTACCTATGCCGCGGGCATCTCTATACTATCTGTGATTGCATCCTCATGGATCTCTAAGAATCCGATGGGCGTTCGAGATGTTTTTGATGCGCTGGCTCAGGGCTCCAAAAATATGGCATCCACCGCGATTCTTTTAGTCGCTGTTGGTTTAGTCGTGAACGTCGTGGCGATGACCGGTATAGGTAATACCTTCTCGCTAATGGTGACTGAGTGGGCCGGAGGTAGCCTCTTTATCACCTTAGTGCTAGTTGCTTTAGCCTCTTTGGTATTAGGTATGGGATTACCGGTAACGGCAGCCTATATTGTTTTAGCGACACTTTCTGCCCCTGCACTTTATAACTTGATTGCAGAAATGCAGTTAATTCAGCTGATGGTTGATGGTGCACTGCCTGAAGCTGCTCGAATGATCTTCATGCTTGTTGATCCAGAAAAGATGGCGCTGTTGGCTTCACCAATGGCCGAAATTGATGCTATTTCCTTGCTTGATAAAGTCCCTGCTGACTTTAAAGGGCAGCTATTGCAGCAGGCGATTGATCCTGTATCGCTTTCAATGATTTTACTGTCAGCACACATGATTATTTTTTGGTTATCACAAGACTCCAACGTGACGCCTCCCGTTTGTTTAACGGCATTTGCGGCCGCAGCTATTGCAAGAACACCGCCGATGGCAACAGGCTTTATGGCATGGAAGATTGCGAAAGGGCTTTATGTTGTACCTATGCTGTTTGCTTACACTAACTTCATTGGCGGAACCGGAGTTGAAGTATTTACGATATTCTTCTTCGCGCTTTTTGGTATGTACGCTTTTGTCGGCTTCATGGAAGGGTACCTTGAAGGGCGCTTAAATATCGCTTTGCGTCTATTATGTGGGGCTACGGCGTTAGGTCTCTTATGGCCACATCATTGGTTATGGTTAGATCTATTATCTCTGGCTGTATTTGTTCTGCTTCTGATATACAGTAGTCGCTCAAATAACCGTATGGAAAATGTGGGTTAAGCATGTCTTTAAACCAAGTGTATGACTTTATTGTTGTGGGTGGGGGTATTTTAGGTGCCTCTACTGCTATGCAATTAATGCAGCAGCAACCGGGCTGTAAGTTGCTAGTCCTCGAAAAAGAGTCGCATTGTGCTGCTCATCAGACAGGCCGAAACTCTGGAGTTATACATGCGGGAGTTTATTACAAGCCCGGCAGCCTTAAAGCTGCATTTTGTAAAGAAGGTAATAAAGCCACTAAAGCTTTTTGTATCGAAGAAGGTATTCCATTTGATGAGTGTGGCAAGTTATTAGTCGCAACGAATGACTTAGAGTTATCTCGAATGCAGTCTTTGATCGGTCGCTGTGCTGAAAATCAGTTACCGATTGAGCTATTAGATGAGCAAGAGCTGGCTTTAAGAGAACCGATGATTCGGGGTAAAGGCGCAATCTTCGTACCTTCGACGGGTATCGTTGATTATGCTGCCATTACGCACCGAATGTTAGAGAAAGTGAAATCCTTGGGTGGCGAGGTTCTCTTTTCAAATGAGGTCGTGGCTATTCAGGAAAAAACGGACGAGGTTGTTTTAAGTACGACCCAGGCTAGTTTTTGTACGCATAACCTGATTGTGTGTAGCGGCGTTATGGCGGATCGTTTAGTCCGCATGGTAGGCGTAGAACCTGATTTTAAAATTATTCCTTTTAGAGGAGAATATTTTTTACTACCACCTAAATATAATCAAATTGTTAATCATTTAATTTACCCGGTCCCAGATCCGGATTTACCTTTCTTAGGGGTTCACTTAACACGAATGATTGACGGTACAGTAACCGTTGGGCCTAATGCTGTGTTAGCCCTTAAGCGTGAGGGGTATAAAAAAGCGGATATCAGTATTTCCGATACTCTGGAGATGCTCGCGTATTCTGGCTTGCGAAAGCTGGTATTCAAACACTTTAAATCCAGTTTGGTTGAGCTAAAAAATAGTTTGAGTAAATCGGGTTATCTTAAACTCGTACAGAAATACTGCCCTACGATAGAGTTAGAGGATTTGCGCAGCTATCCTCCTGGCATTAGGGCGCAGGCCGTATCCGCTCAAGGGGATATGATTGATGACTTCCTATTTGTATCAACAGACAGATGCCTGTTTGTTTGCAATGCGCCATCACCAGCGGCGACATCAGCTATACCTATTGGCGCTCACATCATAAAACAGTTAAAGCTGTAAATTTTATGCAGCTGACTTGAGCAGCTGCTTATATTCGTTCGCTAGCAGTTTCCAGCGATGCAGGTCTTTCAAATGACCAATACTCGATAGGTATTTTTCAGAGAGCTTGTTATTCATCTGCGTTGCATTTTTTGCCCACACTGGCGGTAACAGTGCATCGGCTACGTGTACGGCTGTCAGTGGACGGAAAACCCTATCGCCAGAGAGACTCGGAACAGGGTGAAATAAAATCGCCTCAACAGTCAGGGGTGGAATATTCCAAGCTGCCATCAACGCAGCACCAATCTCGCCATGATAAAAGCCAGTTATCTCCTTCTCAGCAGCATAGAGAGACTTCTCCTCGGCAACGGCATATCTCATAATCTCCAAGTACTTAGCTGGATCCTGCGAAGCCATAATTAAAATGCCGATATCTTGCAAAAGTCCTGCTAAGAATGCCTGTTCAACATAGCCCTTATCTGCACCAATATCTTTACAGATATCTCGCGCTAAGCGTGCAACTAACAGAGATCGTTGGTTGATCTTTTCAAACGAGAAGTAGCGCCAGTTTTTGTGAGCAGGATAAAGATTGACTACATGCGATGAGAGCGCCAATCCTCTCAACATACGTGTCCCTATAATCGAGACTGCTTCACTGATATGACTGATGGGCCTCTCAATGCCAAAATAAGCCGAGTTGACTATCTGTATAACCTTAGCTGCGAGTGTTGGATCCTTCTCGATAATTTTTGCAATGCTGTGAGCGTCGGTTGATTCGTTGTTGAGCTCAAGCGTTAGTTCATTAAACACTTGGGGTGCTTGTGGTAACGGATGTTGATCATCGACAAGGTATTTGTTTTGAACGCGTTGAACCAAACGGTTGATTTTAAGCAGTTGTTCGGTTGTTTCGGTTATGTAATCTATCGCATTAGGGTCAGCAAAAATTCGATGTGTTAGCTCCAGTGTTAACTGGGTGCTTTGAGCCGTTGTGGCTGGTGCGCCAAGCTGGAACCGTAGACAGTTTTTTTGAATGCCCATGGCGCGTTTAAGGATATCTCGCTCCATGTAACCCTGCATGGAGCTTGCGAGAAAAATAGCATCATAGCGACCAATTTTTAAACGACTGATAAGCGTATCTGGATCATCAAGGCGAACAATGTTCCAGTCTTTACCCGATTTTAAGATTTGGTTAGGCCAAGAGATCCATTCGCTTTGGGGGTCAAGCAGCATGATAGAAAGCGTTGATGGTTGCGTTGGTTTTTTCATTTCGCTTCCCTCATGCTGTTTGCGTCTATGATTTCAGGTCGTTACACAATCATTCCGTTGTGTTGTCTGTAGGGTTTGACGGTGTTTGGCTAGCTTTCTCTGTTTCATTGCGCATGACACAGTAAATGCGGAATCCATACACAGTGATCAAGGCGCCGAGCAAATCAATGAAAACAATAATGGGCAACTCTAAAAAAATGCTTCTGTTTTCCATATGCGCAAACATACGTGTAATAGGCATTTCAATAAGTTGCAGGGCAGGGAATAGGATCAGTAAACCCTGCAGCAGTACCCAAAAGTAGTTATCCGTTTTGTCCCAACTTAATTTTAGACTCTGAATAGCTGTTTGTCTTTCTACCACGCAGATGTAGTCGGCAAACGAGAGTCGCACACCGATATAGATACCCGGAATAATGATCAGTAACAGCCCTGTAAATACTGCGACTGAAGTCAAAATAAAGGTGAAGAGTAAGGAGCGCCAAAAGAAAAGACTACGATAGATAGCCTGCTTTGCACTCATCGGCGTATCGTCTAAGCGAGACTGCATATAGAGGATTGTTCCACCCCAATAGATGGGCAGAAATGTCAAACTTAGAATCGATAAATAGGCTGCTTGCTGGCGAAGGTCTGTATCAGGCGCAGCATTGATATCTAGCCATAAGGCGATACCGTTTAAGATCAATAAAAAAGGCGCTTGAATAGCGGCTATTTGAAAAAAGTTCTGTTTAAAAAAGTAAGCGCTTTGGCGCAAGTAATCAAAAGTGGTCATGTGTTTCTTAGGTTATTAAGGGCGGTTTTTTAAGTAGTTATTTACAGTGTCAACGATGGCTTGAGTCTGTGGATCAACTTCAAGATTTATTTTGTCACCTATTTTGGCCATACCAAACGTCGTCATCTTTAATGTTTCAGGAATGAGGTAGACGTTAAACTGAGCATCAACAATCTCTGCAATGGTTAAACTGCATCCATTGAGTGCCACAAAGCCTTTGGGCAACAAATAAGGCAGTAAGTTTCGTGGCGCTTCAAACCATATTACACAGTTCTGCTCAGTTTTAATGATGTTGGTGATGGTCGCGGTATGAGAAACATGGCCAGAAAGCTGATGCCCTCCAATCTCATCGCCGAAGCGAGCGGCGCGCTCAAAGTTTACCTGATCATTAAGTGCGATTTGACCAAGATTAGTCACACGCAGAGTCTCTTGAATCAGATCAAATTGGACTTCGTCATCAGCAAACTCCGTAACGGTTAAGCAGGTGCCATTGACCGCAATGCTAGCACCTATTTGCAGTTGATTTGTGGCACCTTGCGGTAAACCCAGTCGAAGGCGCATAAAATCCTGATCTTTTTGCAGCGCTCTAACATTCGCTAGCCCTTGGACAATACCTGTAAACATCTATTAACCCTTAACTTTCGATTTGATCTACTAGACTTAGAATACCGTATATAGTCTAAAAATACCTGTTTAAGGAGAGAAGAATGCACTATCTAATCACCGGAGCGACGGGTTTTATTGGCAGCGCGTTGGTCGAGTCGCTCCTGTCCGATGGCCAGGAGGTCACTGTTTTAACCCGTGAACCCAACAAAGCGTATCATCAGTTTGAGGGTAAAGCGGCCATTATTACTCTGGAGCAATTAAGTGCGTTAAAGTCGGTAGATGGGGTGGTCAACCTAGCCGGTGCTCCGATCATCGATAAGCGTTGGAGCGATGCGCGTAAGCGGGTCATAAGAGAGAGTCGGGTGGATTTCACTCGGCAATTGATTGAAGGTTTGAATAAAGTAGGTTCTAAACCAGCCGTTTTTGTGAGTGGTTCAGCGATTGGATTTTACGGTGCTCGTGAAGATGGCAAGGTGCTTGATGAAGCAAGTGATGTTGTTGCAGGTTTTACTCATGATCTTTGCCGAGATTGGGAATCCGCTGCGTTGAGTGCCGCGACTCTGTTAGGTGCACGGGTTTGTCTTATCAGAACAGGTATTGTTTTAGGGCAAGGAGGTGCGTTAGGCAAAATGCTTTTACCATTCAAGTTTGGATTAGGCGGGCCAATAGGCCATGGTGAGCAATGGATGTCATGGATTCATCTAGATGATGAAGTGGGTGCGATTCGTTTCTTATTAGAAAATAGCGGTCTTGAAGGTGCATATAACTTAACAGCTCCCGAACCTGTAACAAATAAAATGTTTGCTCAGGCACTGGGAAAAGCATTGCATAGACCGACCTGTTTAATGACTCCCTCGGTCGTTATGAAATTGCTCCTCGGAGAGTCAAGCGAGTTGCTACTTAAAGGGCAGCGCGTCCAACCTAAACGTTTGCTAGAGGCTGGTTTTAAGTTTAACTATCCCTCTCTTCAGGCGGCTCTTCAGGCTTGTGCTTAATCTCTATGCTCTCGGCTAGCAAGAGTCGATCAAGCTTGGTTAAGTGAGTGAGGGTCAATTGTAAGTTGTGCTCGATTCGCTCAAGTCGGGATTCGATTTGAGCGATACGATTGATGTTTTCATCTTCTTTCGCCAGCATCTCTTTCTCATCTTGGGCGATAAAGAAAACTGAAAAACTTGCGGTCAGCATTGAAAAAAGCCCAATACCCATCAATATGAGAAAGGCACCAAACAGTCTACCCGCAGTTGTTGAAGGTACAAGGTCACCATAACCCACCGTTGTTACCGTTACCCACGCCCACCAGATACCATCGAGGGGTGAAGTAAAGGCCGGATCAATACCCGAGATCAGAAAGCCCGAGAATACAATGATCAGGAAGCTGACGAAAAGCGTCATACCTAAGTTGTTTCTGGAGAGAATCATACGTATATCTGTCGATACACGTAAAAAGATTCCGACCATAATTAGCAGACGAAGGCTTCGCAGAATACCGACATAAAAGACTTCGACTCCCCAAATTATCGGGATGCCTGCGATAATGATCAGAACATTCATCCAGTTATTTCGCAGATAGCTAGCTTTATCGTCGACCAAGGAAAGAAGGATAGAGGTTTCAGCAATAAAACAAAGCCAAATAAACCAGTCAGTAAAGTAGGTTAGTACAGGCGAAGAGAAGCCTTTTTCGCGCAAATACCAATCGATGATTATCCATAAGGCGACAAACATCATCGGGGCCTCTAAACGTTGAGCCCAGCGTTTAGCGTTTTCATTCTCGTTATCTTGTACCCCGCCAAAGCCTAAACGGCTGAGGAAGGCTTGATGCCTAATAAAAGCCATAAAATCTCTCTACACTCATCGAGTGCTTTTTCGCCTGCGTTGTCGAAGCTTCTCTACTGCTTGTTGCAACAGATCACCCTGCCATAATGCTCGCTCAGAAGAGTAAAGGTGCTGTTCTAAGTCAATGATTAAAAAATCGAGTGTTTGGTTGTTCGCTGCTGCACTAATATCATCACAACCTTGAATAATATGATCTGGCCAAAAGTGTTGTGCCCACTCGACGAGTCTAGTCTTTGCAAGATCGGGATTATTTTGCAGGCAGGCACTGATCAGAGCATCAAAGGTGTTTTTTTCAGCTTGCATCTGAGTGTGGGCGACACGTTTTTGCTGATTTGCTTCGGGTTGTTCTGGCTTAGGTCGGCGAGGACGCAACCTTTTGAGTTGATACAAGGTATAGAGCCAGCCTAATGAGGTAAGAATACAGATGGCAGCCAACAGATAAACTAATGGGTTTGTTTCTGACGATATTGTTTTGTCGGGCTGTTCAGTGCTGACAGTTTCTTGATCAGCGACCTTATCCGAGCCGGACGGCATGTTCTGATCAAGAGTAGGCCTAGGACTAATGCGTAAAATGATAGGGGCGATCGAAGCAACTTTTGCCCTATCCTCATAGGTGTCCCACCAATGTATATCAATGGGGGGGAGGGTGATTTCTCCGCGCTCTTTGGCGGTTATTTTAATCGTCTCTGTTCTAATACCCGTTAACCCTTCATCGCTGGTGGTTTCATTCAGTTCGCTATTCACCAGTTCGATATCGGCTAACTCATTTTGCAGTAGCATCATTGAGGGAAGTCTAGATGCGGGAATCCCCTGCGCGGTCAGCGTTAAGGTGCGTGTGACGGCTTTGCCCGGTGTCAACTCTTCAGTACCCTCAATCGTAGAAGTGAGTGTCACCTTATTGGAAGGAAGCCAGTAGCCTTCAACGCTGCTATTGGCGCGCGGTATAATGTCTATCTGAACTTGCTCTCCGATCGTTTCAAGATAGTGGCCACTTTCCGTTGTACCGGAGAAAACAGGCGCTTCAATCAAGTGGGTGCCGGGTTCGTCTGGGAAAATGGCGTAGCGTTGCTCCTCTTGAAAGTAACGTTGGCCTTTATATTCGATCTCAGACTTAATCGGGTCGCCTAAAGGAAGAATAAGCGCCTGGTTGATAAAGGGTTCGGATAGTCCGGCATTTTTACTCATTACATCGATATGGAGCAGCTTAACCGTATAGAGAAGCTGGCTGCCTTCATAGGCTTCGGTATGATCGACGCTCGCCTCGACCATGACAGGTGCGACGCTCGCCTCAATATAACTCGGCTGGGTGGAGCTTAGTATTTCGGGGCGGTAGTTGCGCTCACTTGTTACGGGCCCAGCGACAAAAAGAGTAATAGGTTGGGACTTTTCATCATTGATGGTAATGGCCGGTATCTGCAAATCACCTGCTTTGCGAGGTCTTAATAGTACTTGCCAACGTGTGGTTGCTTGACGATTTCCATCTTGGAGTTTAGAGATGGTCATTTTTTTTGTACCCAACAGATAAAAGTTCTGGTTGAGGACAGAGAGATCCGGCCGTGGTGATTGGCCTTGTTGTGTTGATTCAATCGTCAGGTTGGCTGTGTCTTGCAGGCTGATAGAGTAACGATTCAGATAGGTGTTCACTTCAGCAACAGCCGGGGTGGCTAGTAAGGAGGCAAGGAGTAAATAGGCTCTCATTCTGAAATTGATATCCCAAGCGGCAAGCATAAGCATTAATAGGTATTTTATATCCCATTATTAGTGAAGGGCTCTGTTATATCAATGATTCGATAAGCATAATCTCCCAAGAGGCCATGTTAGAATGGCTCGGTTTGTGAAGTGGGTTTTTCAGGAATTTAGGTGATGAACCAGATTATTGTCGATATACGAATTTCTCCCGATCAATATATAAAACAATATCGTCAGCCCGGTTGTATGGTCAATACAGTATCACGCGATGGTAGAACGGTGCGCTTTCCGGCAGACCTGCTTCGCCGTTTTTTATTACATGATGGTGTTAATGGCAGCTTTAAGATCCAATTTAATACTGATGGTAAGTTTAAAAGTATCGAACGAATTGGGTAGTTGGGATGTAAAAGCGAAACAGCGCAGCTATAATAACCCCTAAATTAAACATCATGGTTCTCCTATGCTTTATTCCTTAGCCAAATCCCTTATGTTCAGTATGGATGCAGAGCGCTCGCATAATCTTGCTCTAAGCGGCATGAATGTCGCCTCATCTCTGGGTTTACCCGCATTGTTTGGTGCTGAACGTTTGGAAGATCCTGTTGAGGTCATGGGTATTCGTTTTCCTAATCCTGTTGGATTGGCAGCAGGATTGGATAAGAACGGTACCGCTGTAGATGGACTAGCTGCAATGGGGTTTGGGTTTATAGAGGTAGGCACCGTGACGCCGCGTCCTCAAGAAGGCAATCCAAAGCCTCGTTTATTCAGATTGCCAGAGCATAACGCCATCATTAATCGTATGGGCTTTAATAATGCTGGTGTAGATGCATTGTTAGCTAACGTGGATCGAGCTCGTTATAAAGGTATTTTGGGTATTAATATTGGTAAAAACAAAGATACACCAAATGATAAGGCCAATGATGATTACCTCTACTGCTTGCGTAAAGTCTATTCACGCGCTTCATATATTACGGTTAATGTATCATCACCTAACACACCTGGTTTGCGTAGCTTACAGTTTGGCGAGTCGTTGAATACGCTTTTAGAAGCACTAAAAAACGAACAAGCCCGCCAAGCGCATCTTCATGATAAATATGTGCCTATCGCTGTTAAAATTGCCCCAGATATGACAGAAGAAGAGATAGGCATGGTTGCCGAATCACTTAAAACCTATGAAATGGATGGCGTGATTGCGACCAATACAACACTATCCCGGGAAGGTGTTGAGGACTCGATTCTATCTAAAGAAGCCGGTGGATTAAGTGGTGCTCCGGTTCGTAATAAATCGACTAAAGTGATTCGTGCTTTATCCCGCGAGTTAGATGGCGCGCTGCCGATTATCGGCGTAGGCGGAATTACCGAAGGCTTCGATGCTGCTGAGAAAATTGAAGCCGGCGCGAGCTTAGTGCAAATTTACTCGGGCTTTATTTTTAAAGGCCCGGCATTAGTCAGTGATTCTGTAAAAGCTATTCAAGCATTAAATAGAATGTAAAAAAGTGGCTCCTCATATGAGGAGCCATGTTTAAAGGGGCGTGAATTAGTGAAGTGAGGGATGAGCCTGAATGGCTGAGACGCCATCCATTCCGTTCCAATGTGCTTCTCGGCCTTGTCTCCAGCCACTCATCCAGTGGCTACGAAGTTCAGTAACCGTGACTGGACATGTGTCGCGAGACTTGCCACCCAAGCCTGCTTGGAAACCGCGGTTAAAAAGAGTTGAAGTCTTATCTCGTTTCTGTCTCTTCATATACAGATGCCTCTCGTACGTTATTATTTATAAAACGTGAATATCTGAGACTGGATATTCATCCGGGCTGTGAAGTGTTCCGTTTTGGCTCATCACAGACCTTAATAGATAACGAAAATAAGCATTAAGTGCGATTTAATTTATCTATGGCTATTTTTTAATTGATAGTTTGCTGTTGCAAAAACAGTGTGCTTTCAGCAATTTAGATCGTTTCATGATCAGCGATTCTGCGCATGAAATAAAATCAACTCAAGTTAGCAATCTATGAGAGAAATTGTAATTCATTGATCTCGTTAGCAAACTTGGTTGTAATCAATACTGGAAAAAATATGAAATTTTTAGCGACCTGCCCACAGGGCTTAGAAGCATTATTGGTAGATGAATTAATCGCTTTAGGCGCATCGGATGTTAAGCAATCAGGGACGGGCGCCGAGTTTTATGGCGAAATTGAGCATGCCTATCGCGCTTGTTTGTGGTCACGTGTTGCCAATCGTATTTTGATTCCAGTCGCTGAATGTGTCGTTGAAACCGCGGATGATCTTTATGATGCGGTACGCAGTGTTGATTGGATGGCCCATCTACCCCATGAAACAGCCTCAATCAGTGTCGCATTTACTGGTAAAACGAATTCAATCAATCATACCCACTTTGGTGCCTTGAAGGTCAAAGATGCCATTGTTGACCAAGTACGAGAAACAACGGGGGGGCGTCCTAATGTTGATAAAGAAAACCCTGATGTTCGTGTCCATGCGCATATTTATCGCGGGCGCTTAACGCTTTCGATCGACTTGTCCGGAGATAGCTTACACCGTCGTGGTTATCGAACTCAGGCTGGAGCCGCACCACTCAAAGAAAACTTAGCGGCGGGCATTTTATATCGTGCTAAATGGCCTGAAATTATGCTTGAAAGACCTGTGTTCTTTGATCCTATGTGTGGTTCTGGAACGTTGGTGATCGAAGCATTACTGATGGCTGCTGATATGGCGCCTGGGTTACTTCGCCTCTCCTATGGTTTTGAGCGTTGGAAACAGCATCAACCTGAGCTTTGGGCCAGCATCAAAGCTGACGCGGAACAGCGTAAAGAGCAAGGTTTAGCTGAGTTGAAAGTCAGATTCTATGGATCTGATCAAGATAAAAAAGTGCTTGAAGTTGCCTTAGCTAATGCTGAACGGGCTGGAGTGGACGCATTTATCAATTTTAAAACTGCTCGGGTTGAGCAGTTAGTCGCACCTGAAGAGGGTTGTGGCTTATTAGTGACCAATCCGCCTTATGGTGAGAGGTTAGGAGAAGGCTCTGAGCTGATGTTCCTATACCGTCAAATTGGTGATGCCTTAAAACAAGACTTTGCTGGTTGGCAGGCGGCTATATTTACGGGTAATCCAGAGCTTTGCCAAGTTGTCGGTTTGAAAGCTGACAAAATGTACAGTCTCAAAAACGGACCAATCGATAGCAAACTATACCTCTATACGCTTTATGCCGACAGAAAGGCGAGTGAACCCGCTGAAGCAGAAAGCGAAGTGAAGCCTTTGAGCGAAACGGCTCAGATGTTCGCAAATCGTCTGAAGAAAAATATGAAAACGCTGCGAAAGTGGATCACTAAGGAGTCTATAGAGTGCTATCGGCTCTATGACGCGGATATTCCAGAGTATTCCGTGGCAGTTGATATCTATAAAAATTGGGTGCACGTGCAAGAGTATGCGGCGCCTCATAGCATTGATAAGGTCAAAGCATTTGAGCGGTTAAAAGAGGTCATGGATGCCATTCCTGTGACGTTAAATGTTGATCCAAAGTTTGTGGTGCTTAAACAGCGTAAGCGCCAGTCTGGATCAGGCCAGTATGAAAAGCAGGCGAGCGTAGGGCGTTTCTTTGAAGTGGGTGAATACGGCTGTCGTTTACGTGTGAATATGCATGATTACCTAGATACGGGCTTATTTTTAGATCATCGACCTGTTAGGCACCAAATTCAACAGATGTCTGCGGGTAAGGACTTCCTGAATCTATTTTGCTATACCGCTTCAGCCAGTGTACATGCTGCTATGGGAGGTGCTAAATCAACGACCAGTGTTGATATGTCGGCTACTTACCTTCAGTGGGCGATGAAGAATATGGCGTTGAATGGCTTTAATGATAAAAACCATCATTTCATTGAATCTGATTGTTTTGCATGGCTTAAAAAACAACGTCGACCTGCGTATGACCTTATCTTTATGGATCCTCCCACCTTTTCAAACTCTAAGAAAATGCTGGATGTCTTAGATGTACAGCGAGACCATGTGGATCTCATTAAATCGGCAATGCGTCTTTTGCGAAAAGAGGGTGTTCTGATTTTCTCCAATAATTACCGTAAATTTAAACTCGACTATGAGCTTTTGGCTGGGTTTGAAATTAAAGAGATCACGGCTAAAACCATCGATATGGATTTTTCCCGAAATAGTAAGATTCATAGCTGCTTTGAAATAAGATGGCCTTAATTTGGTGCCTTGCATTATTTTGGCACTTTTTTTGCTTTATTTTAGTGCGCACGGTGCCGGTGCGGTTTCAATTGAAAGCCCGGACAGTGTTCATACGAGAGCTTATTTAAATATAAATCAATAGATTATAAGCTTTTTGATGAATAGGGATGGCGCTGTGCTACAAGGAGTAAATCACATGGCTGCACCTGAATGGTGTCTGTTTTTGATTCTCGCACTAAAATAGTGCGGCTTTCGGCGTGATCGTAAGCATTAACTTGGGAGATATATGTGGACAACGTAAATAGTGCTGTAGAGACGCTTATTCAAAGCTCGAATACATTGTTTATTCTTATGGGCGCCATCATGGTTTTTGCCATGCATGCAGGGTTCGCTTTTTTGGAAGTGGGAACCGTGCGTCATAAGAACCAGGTGAATGCGTTAGTCAAAATCATGACTGACTTCGGCTTTTCAGCAGTGGCTTACTTTTTTGTAGGGTACTGGGTTGCTTACGGTGTTACCTTCTTCCAAGATGCTGAAACGTTAGCTGCAGGTAATGGCTATGAGTTGGTTAAGTTCTTCTTTTTAATGACCTTTGCTGCTGCTATTCCTGCAATCGTATCAGGCGGTATCGCTGAGCGTGCTAAATTTTGGCCTATTCTCGCTGCATCAACCCTGACGGTTGCCTTTGTTTATCCATTTTTTGAAGGGATTATCTGGAACGGTAATTACGGTTTCCAAGATTGGCTAGAATCCTCCTTTGGTGCAGGTTTCCACGATTTCGCAGGCTCTGTTGTAGTGCATGGCGTAGGTGGTTGGATTGCGTTGGTTGCTGTTGTCATGCTCGGCGTGCGTAAAGGTCGCTACCGTAGTGGTCGTTTAGTGGCTTTTCCTCCTTCTAATATCCCTTTCTTGGCATTGGGTGCTTGGATACTCTCTATTGGTTGGTTTGGCTTTAACGTCATGTCCGCGCAAACACTGGACGGTATTTCTGGTTTAGTCGCCGTGAACTCTCTGATGGCTATGGTGGGTGGTATCATTGCAGCCCTGATCGTAGGTAAAAATGACCCAGGCTTTATCCATAACGGCCCGTTAGCAGGTTTGGTTGCAGTTTGTGCTGGCTCTGATGTAATGCACCCAGTTGGTGCGTTAATGGTCGGTGTGATCGCAGGTGTAATTTTTGTTTGGTTGTTCACCTTGCAACAAAACCGTTGGAAGATAGATGATGTCTTGGGTGTATGGCCGCTGCACGGCGTTTGTGGTGTATGGGGTGGTATTGCTGCAGGTATTTTTGGTAGCGAAGCGCTCGGTGGTCTTGGTGGTGTTAGCTTGATGTCTCAATTTGTAGGTACACTCGCTGGTATATTTGTAGCGGTTGTAGGCGGCGCAATTGTTTATGGTGGTATAAAGATGATGGTGGGTATCCGTTTGACTGACGAGGAAGAGTTTAACGGTGCGGACCTTTCAATTCATAAAATTGAATCCACCACGAATGACTAATTAAGTCTTGAATGTATCTACTGAACCCCGACTTAGTGTCGGGGTTTTGCGTTAAATGCACCTTTATTGTCATGGGTAGCTAGGCTAGAATCCTACGCTGAATCAATTAATATAAAGTACAGCTGTTGATATTGAAGCTGTACCGTTCAGATTGGATGATGAATGCTTTTTAACAAGCTCCCAGATGATCTTTTTCTGCCGCTATCGGGAAAGAATCGACATATCTATCAAGCAGTTCTGTTGCAGCTCGCAGATCTATTTTTTGATGAAGACCTTATTGACCCTTTCATCCCAAAAGACTTGGTCCGTTCAACCATAGAAGACTCGGTCGTACGCTTAGGTATCCGCCGTTGGGAACCTGAAGAAGACGATACCGATGAGACAGATTTTCCTCGCTCTTCGGCTGAATACACTAACCGTATCTATCGTCGTTTAGTGCAGACAGGTTGGTTGGAAGAGGAGCAGCGCATCTACCGAACGTTTGTATTGGTTTCCCCTGCTATCAGCTTTTTATTACGTTCATTAGTCTCCATCTCTAATCTTGAGAAACGCTCCTACGGTGGCGCAGTTCTGAACGTACTTAGCTCACTGGAGTCAGCAACGAATGATCCAGCAGGGAGAGGTATTACTTTGTCTGAAGCGGCTCAGACGGCGGCAGATTTTAGTGCTCACTTAACTGATATGATGCTAGGTTTACGTGAGTTGAAAATCAGTCTTTCTCAATCGTTAACCCCACAAGAGGTTGTTCGAGGCTTCTTTGATCGATTTGTTGAGCACATTCTAGTATCCGATTACAAAACGCTTAAAACGAAGAACAACCCGTTCCGTTTCCGTCGTCAGATTCTGTCTCTGTTACGAGATCTACAGTTTGATACTGTAAAGCTAGATAAGTTAACGCGACACTATCAGGAGCAGTTCGAAATCATCTATGAAGATGCTGAAGCGATGGTGCATCTGCATATCAATCGGATTATTCGTATTTTTGAATCGGTAGATAAGCGATTAGATAGTATTGATGATTTCCGTTACCGTCTTGAAAAGCGCGTAGCGGATACAGTGCGTTATATGGATAAGACCACGCCGGGAATGGCTTCGCGGTTATCAAGGGTGATTAGCGAGATTGCTAAACAGGATGAGATGCCCGAATTAGACTCGTTAGAAGAGGTTGGTTTTATTTCGCCCGCGAGTGTTCGTTCACCAATGAAGCGGCGTATTCAGGCAGAACCTAAAGTCATAACCCAGCAAGTCATTGACCCTAAAGTATTGGAACTTCGCCAACTCTTCAAAGAGTTCAAAGAGCGGCGCGAGGTGAGGGTTGATCGCATCGCCTCTTATCTTGATCTGCACTTTGCTGAAAAAGAGCAGCTCAGAGCAGATGAATTTAAAATTGATACCATCGAAGATTACATCTGTTTTAGTTATATACGACATTTGGCTTCGTTAGGTAAAAAAGCCAAAAAGGTCGCTGACCAATTTAATATTCAGTTTAATGATCAGTACACTCAAGTAGCCGGAATGGTGGAGTGTCGTGATTTTGTCATTTATAGGAAACGCTAATGCTTGGTGATTTGCAAAAGATAATCAGCCGCAGTGAACAATATGACGCTGCCGACTTTACCCGAGCAGCCAACTTGTTGTTAACCAACCAGTTTTTGCATGCGGATCGTTCATCTCAGCGTGACAGTTATTTCTTGATTGCTTCGCATGTCGATTACTTTACTAATTTGTTTGAAGCGATTGGTTGGTCATTTATCTATCAACCTGATGAAGCGTATCTTGGCATTTTGCCCCAAGGTGAAGAGCGTAATATTAAACTCCGCTTAGATGAATCACTTCTGATGTTGTGTTTGCGCCAACAGTACGAAGAGAAGCTCGAAAACTTTGAAGTCGACAGTGGCAAGGCTTACACCTCTACCGATGAACTCCTATCCTTGTTTGAAAACCTCACGGGTAAAGAGCTACCTAATGAAACCCGTATGAAGGAGATTATTTCTCTCTTCACTCGGCATGGTTTGATTGAGCGCGGCAAGGTCAATGAAACCGAGCCTAAAAATATCCCATTCTGTATTTTTCCTACGATCCGTCAAGTGGTTGTCGAAGATTACATAGGTCAGCTTGAAGCATTGTGTGATACCGATACACGCGATGCCCTTACTGAGTCTGAGGAGGCTGACGCTGATGAAACAGCTTAATCGTATAGTTCTAGTCAATTGGTATGTGCTCGGCGCAGTTGAGGTGCCGATTAAAGGTAATGTGGCGATCGTCGGGCCCAACGGTTCGGGTAAATCGTCGTTACTCGATGCGATTCAAACGATCTTAATGGGCGGCCACAAGCGTAACTTGAGTTTCAACGCATCAGCTGGGCAAAAAAGTGAGCGTTCTTTGCGTACCTATTGCTTGGGTTATCTCGATGATGGTGGTAAGAAAGCGATGGCGCGGGATGACTCCCTGACGTATATGGCGCTTAGTTTTTTTGATACGGAAACAGCTCAAGAAACCTGTATAGGTATAGCCATCAGTGCGACAACTTCATCACCTGAAGAGGAAATTTTAGGCCGATTTATTTTACCTAATTTTTCAGTCGGGCTTGATGACTTCTCTGTTAAAGAGGGAGCGGGGCGCCTACCTAAGCCTTGGACAAAGGTGCGAGATCAGCTACTTAAGCAGTGTCCAGAAATGATTCTGGAGAAGCGTGCATCTAAATTTATTCGAGATGTGACGACAGTACTGAGTCATGATCCCCAGATGCCCAACGACGATGAAAAGTTTGTTAAAAACTTCAAAAACGCGCTGAGATTCGTGCCTATTGATAGCCCAACACGTTTCGTTCGGGAGTTCGTGTTGGATGAAAATATCGTCCACGTGGGAGCGTTCCGTAAGTCGCTTGATGAATATCGTGCGATGGAAAGTAAAACGCGAGAAGTAGCCAATCGCATCGAAGAGCTCGAAAAAGTGCAAGAGCTCTGCAAAGGCATTCAGCGAAACGTCCGTAACGCCGTAGAGTACGAATGGGTTGTGCATGAAAGTCGCTTTGAAAATGCTGATCTTAAAAAAGAGGATGCAGCTGAGCGTCTTGAAGCGAACGAAGAGAAAGAAAAAGCGGTTCAGCTAGAACTTGAAATGCATGCGACTGAATTGAGTGATGTGATGCAGCATCTAGCGAATGCGCGTGCACAGCTTAATAACTCAGATGCAGCGCACCAAATCAAAGCGCTCGAAAACTCGATTGCAGCCCGCTTGCATGAAGAGGGCGTTGTAAAAGATAAGATTCAAAACGTCTACAATTTATTACGTACCACGGTTAGCTTCGCTAATTATGAAAAGTTGCTACCGGAAAGCTTCCTTCCGCTCGTTAAAAAGTCGGTCGAGTTGTGGCGCTCTGGTGAAGATATGATGGCTGATGTTTGGCCGCCATCACCCGTGGAAGTGGATAATACG
>DAIRSP010000019.1:0-1512 GCA_036804365.1 Neptunomonas sp.
GGCGGATTTGAACCGCCGACCTCACCCTTACCAAGGGTGTGCTCTACCCCTGAGCCACATGAGCGAGTAATAATTCATATTGCTCTGGAGCGGGTAGCGGGAATCGAACCCGCCTCTTCAGCTTGGAAGGCTGAGGTAATAGCCACTATACCATACCCGCCGAACTAAGCATCATGGTGGTGAGGGATGGATTCGAACCATCGAAGCTCGCGCGTCAGATTTACAGTCTGATCCCTTTGGCCACTCGGGAACCTCACCTCATGCATCTTCGTGGTGCCGGCACCAAGAGTCGAACTCGGGACCTACTGATTACAAGTCAGTTGCTCTACCAACTGAGCTATACCGGCTTAACGAAGTGGCGCATATGTTACTTATCGCGTTTTTCTGATGCAACCCCTTTGCATACTTTTTTTTCAATATTTAGCAATTTATAGCTATCTATTAACACCTTATTGATTCTATTGATCAAATTACGATCAACAACCGCGCCTACCTGAACCAAAATGCCGTTATTCTGCTGCAAATTACTGCTGCCGGAATCCGCCTCGCTTTCTTTTGGACTTAGGAAGATAACTGCATTAATCCCCTGCTCAGCAAAAAAGGCCACAACCTCATCGGCTTCCTGTTCGGTTTCCAACCCTTGATACTGGTAGCACTCCTCTTCGAGTGTCATTACCCCATTTGAATTCTCTGTCGAGGGAAGATCTTGCTTTTTAACCAAACTCTCAACGGGCACCTCGCTGAGCAGTTTTAACTCCAAAACGGCTTCTGTATTTTCTACTGCCGAGCTCTTGGCAGGGGATTTAATTAAGGTATACCCCATAAACAACAGCGCATTGGCCAATAGTAAGAAGATCAATATCCACTTACGCATCGCCACACACCCATTGCAACCCATCCATTACTAACGATTCTTGATAGACCCCTGCATTGGCTAACTTTGCAAATTCAAGCCCATCACCACCGGTAATTACAAGATGGGCCTTCCTATTGCTTTGCACTTCATCTGCCATCTGTTCCGCTAACGCCCTGAATAGATAAGCGACACCGTGTGCAACTGCTTCCCCTGTATTTTTGCCTGGCTCACTGTTTAAGGTAGCGGTTTTATCATCAAAGCGAACTTGCGCGGTATTTTTCAATAGGCTCTCACGCATGATTCTTAGCCCAGGAATAATATACCCTCCCTCATGTACGCCCTGCTGCGTGACATAATCGACGGTTATGGCACTTCCGCAATCAACAACAACAACTGCATTTTTGTGCTGTTGATAAGCAGCCACCATAGCTAGCCAACGATCAACCCCCATTTTTACAGGCTCTTGATAACTATTAGTGACCCCTGCACAGTGGCTCGTAACCTGAGCAAATTTAGGCGTCACCGAAAAGCGTCTTTCTAACGCCTTGTGCAACTGATCATTTACAGAAGCCCCCGCAACCGAGCCCACCCATATATGTTCAATCACTGCATCCGGCAGATTATCAAAGGAGTACTCCTCAATCTTAGATGTCAAA
>DAIRSP010000019.1:1522-29481 GCA_036804365.1 Neptunomonas sp.
CCGCCACTAATGACCTCTGCTGCTTCACGCACACGCCACTTTAAAAACGTATTCCCAACATCAATCTCAAGATGCATGCTTCACCCTTACACTGATCTCACCGGCGTAAAAATGTTCGACACCTGCTTCGTGCTTAACGATCAAAGCCCCTCGACTATCTACGCCTAAACAATCGCCATGAATCTCTTTTCCCGCCAATAACAGTTTCACTGGCTGATCCTGAAAGGCATGCCGACTTTCCCAATCTGTCTTAAAGACCTGAAAACCTTGGGTGCTAAATTTTTCGAGTGCTGGCACTAAATGATCCAAAATAGCGGACACTAACTGATTGCGTGATATCGGCGCACCTGACAAGCGTTTAAGATCTGTCCAAGGCTGGTCAATCATTGACTCAGCTTCGTCAGGCATATCAACATTGACACCTATGCCGATGACGACCTGACACTCCCCTGAAGCATCACCCTGCATCTCCAATAGGATACCAGCCAGTTTTCGGGATTCGAAAAGCAGGTCGTTAGGCCACTTAAGCTTTACCCCCGCAATACCGACTGCTTCAATCGCATCAGCCATTGCCAAGCCAACGACTAAACTCAAACCCTCCAATGCCGCAGCACCCTGTGTAAAACGCCATACCAAGGATAAATAGAGATTACGTGCAAACGGGCTTACCCAGGTTCGACCTCGACGTCCTTTTCCTGCAGTCTGATACTCGGCCAAATAGACACCACCGGCTGCGATACCTTGCTGAACGTCCCGCATCGCTAACAAATTGGTAGAGTCAGCTACCTGATGCACGCTAATCGTCTTCAGACTATCAATCGTTGCTTGCTCACACCCCATCACTATCTGTTTTTCACAGAGCAACTCTAACCCTGTAGGTATGCGATAGCCCCGTCCTCGGATGCTATACACCTCTACACCCAGGGTCTCTAAGGCTTTCATCTGCTTCCACACAGCACTTCTACTCACGCCGAGCAACTTTCCAAGCTCTTGCCCCGAATGAAAATGACCATCAGCAAGAATGGCTAACAATCTTTCATCTATCATCTAGAGTTTCCGTCGGTAAATGATAAAACTGTAGTCGTACGGGTTCTTCCCTTCCGCCAAATGCGATTCGCGTCCAAGTTCAAGCCATTCATCAAGATCAAACTGCGGGAAATACGCATCACCCTCGACTTCAGCGTGTACCTGCGTGACATAAAGGTGATCAGCTTTTGCTAGAGCCTGCGCATATATTTGCTCGCCTCCAATCACCATCGCTTCCTCTACACCATCAATCAACGCCTGTGCTTCTGCCATATCAATCGCCTCATCCAAAGAATGAACGACCTTTACATTATCCGGCTGGTAATCTTTATCACGCGTTATCACGATATTGAGGCGTCCTGGTAAGGGCCGACCAATGGAGTCAAAAGTTTTGCGCCCCATAATGATAGGCTTGCCCATAGTCGCTTCTTTGAAGTACTTGAGGTCACCCGGCAAATGCCACGGCAGTTGATTCTCTCGCCCTATTACACGATTTTCAGCCTGTGCAACTATCATCGCCAGCTTCATATTACTTACACCTGTATCAACGCTATTATCTTTTACATTATGAAAGTGTACTACAGAGGCAGATAGCAGTGCACCGCAAGCCGTTTCTTACTGAGCAATTAGCATCCTTTAGTAGGTAGTGCATCCAACTTCCGAACAATTGTAGTAGCGACTGAGATGCCGCAATGTAAGCCTACCCCATTGCTTTAATAACAATAACAGGCAGTGCCATGACCTTTTACCGGCAACTCTTTAAGCTTTCTTTGTGGCTAGTCTGCTGCTTTGCTCCCCTCAGCTTAGCCGAATCCACCAGAGTGGATAGTCCTTATTTACGCACAAGCCCTTTACATGACGGTCTACCCTTACAGGCACTCTTTCCTAAAGCAACGCGCTTTGGCAACAAGCAAACCGATCTACCTATCTATCCTGTTTTTCAACTTGATCAACTCTTAGGTTACGCCTGGGTTTCTGATGAGATTAATGACTTAGCTGGCTTTGCAGGCAAGCCGATTAAGTTGCTTATAGGACTGACGTCAGAGGGAACTTTCCAGAATGTCGCTGTTTTAAATCATCATGAACCGGTGTTTTTACACGGGCTGGGCAATGAAGCCATGTATCAGTTTCTTGACCAATACAAAGGCCACTCTGTTGCGGATCAAATCATAGTTGGCAGCGCCCAAAACAATCGCCTCGCCCGTGATCAAAGCAACACCGTTGTTTTTGACGGCGTTACCAAAGCGACCATCTCAGTGATGATCATTAACGATGTCGTACTTTCTACTGCACTCAAAGTGGCCCGCTCTCAACTAGAAGGATTTGCCCTTCCGTCACAGACACGCTTGCGCGCGCAACCATTAGAAAAAATGGACTGGGAAACCTTAATCTCAAAAGGACTCGTGCATCGCTTGCAAGTAAAACAAGCGGACGCTTTCGCCAGCTTAGGCCGAGATATCAGCGACTATCCTGATCAATTTGAGCCGAATATAACGAGTCAAACACCCTTCATTGAGCTTTATTATGCTTATATCAGCGACCCTAATATTGGCATCAACCTTTTAGGTGAAACGGCCTACCAAGCCCTGAGTGATAAATTACCTCAAGGAGATCACCTCATTTGGTTAGGCTCTAGTGGTTTATATCCACACGCCGACGAAGCCTTCACACCGAACACTGTACCTTCGAGAATATCTTTGGAGCAAGCAGGCCTCGCTATTGAAATTCGCGACATTAACTCATCGGCTGCAAACCTACCCGCCCAACTCCCACATGCACCAGAGCTAGACCAAACTCATCTTTTACGCATTAAAGGAGCCTCTGGCTTCGATGTAGGCAGCCCCATCAGCCTCAACCTTCACATCATCCTGCCACGCAATCACTTACTCACTGACAGCTCGGTGCTTAGCTCCCCCTATCAATTACCTGCAAGCGAATGGGAGCTTGTGCCTGAAGATTTATCTGCCGCAAAAAAAACACCGTTATGGATGACGCTGTGGCAACAGCGCTGGGCCGAAACACTCCTATTAAGTATCAGTTTACTCCTGCTTAGCGCCATGTTTATCTGGCAAAATAAGCTCAGTGAGTCAAAATCTTTTCATCGTCTACGCTGGTGCTACTTAGTATTTACTCTAGTTTTCACCGGGTTTTATGCTCAAGGGCAACTCTCTGTAGTTAATATATTCACTCTATTGCATGCCCTTTATGCTGGCTTTGATATCTCAATTTTCTTACTCGACCCTATTATTTTTATTCTATGGAGTTTTACCTTCATCACTCTTTTCATCTGGGGCCGAGGCGTATTCTGTGGATGGCTGTGTCCATTTGGAGCACTTCAAGAGATGGCGTCATGGCTAGGCAAGAAAATCGGTTTAAAGCAAATCAAGGTGACTGAACACTGGCATCGTCGCTTAATTCTCCTTAAATACCCTATCCTCGGAGGCTTAGTCTTCGCCTCCTTTTACTCATTAACACTCGCTGAGCAGCTAGCTGAAGTTGAGCCTTTTAAAACGAGCATTACTCTAGTGTTCGATCGCAGCTGGCCGTTTGTTTTATACGCCGTTTTACTGCTCGCAGTGGGCATGTTTATCCACAAATTTTACTGCCGATACTTATGCCCTTTAGGCGCAGGGCTGGCGGCATTGGGATTACTTCGTCGCTTTGAACTTCTTAAGCGCATTGATTTTTGCGGCACGCCTTGCCAAACCTGCCACCATCGTTGCGAAATCAAAGCGATTAAACGTGATGGTGCCATCGACTATAACGAGTGTATTCAATGCTTTGAATGTATAGTTATCTTACAGGATGAAGACCAGTGTGCTGACAAGCTCATCAAGCGAAAAGAACAAGCTCGCATTTTAGCTAGGGAGATCGTCTAGCCAAACATGCAACCAAGATAACAAGCGACTGCACTTTCTGACGACTTAGCTGTCTAGGCTTTGACAACCTCCACATACCAAGATGGGAACTGACTATGTATATCGCGATGAATCGTTTTCGTATCGCCCTAGGTAAAGAGCAAGAATTTACTGAAATATGGCAAAACCGAGATACACACTTACAAGAAGTACCCGGCTTTAAGAAATTCAATCTACTCCAAGGCCCCACCGATGAAGAATGCACCCTATTTGCATCTCATTCTTTATGGGAGTCAGAACAAGCCTTTAGGGATTGGACACAATCCGAAGCGTTTCGTAAAGCCCATGCCAATGCAGGCGCATCCAAAGGAGTCTACCTAGGTCCACCAAAGTTCGAAGGGTTTGAGGTGGTGATCTAACACCACACTGTAAGCTTCAGCTACACAGAAAACGGATACTGGATCGGGTCATGATACTGGTATCCGCGTACTTCAAAGTCATCCATCGTAACCCAGGTCTCTAAGTCCTCCAGCGTTTTAATATCCGGATTGATATGCAGCTCTGGCAGAGGATAAGGCTCGCGTTTCAGTTGAACATCTCTCATCAAAGCGATCTGATCTTCATAAATATGCGCGTTAACAATTTTATGGTAAGCCAACCCAGGTTTGTGTCCGGTAATCTGTGCCATAATTTTAAGAAATGCAAATACCTGAACTTGGTTAAATACAAGCCCAAGCGGTACATCACATGAACGCTGATATGAGGTTAAATAAAGCGTGTCTCCTAACAAGGAGAAGGTATGTGTATGCATGCAGGGACGCAAACAACCCATATGGAACTCACCGGGGTTATAGAAGCTGAGAATCTCACCTCTATCATCAATCCCACGTGATAAGTTATCCACCAGCTTACGTAGCTGATCTATTGCCCCCCCCTCTGGTTTTTTCCAACCACGGCCCTGTACACCATAGACACGGCCCATGTCATCCTGACCTTTACGGTACGAATTTGCCAACCATGCGGCATTCTCATTCGCATTGGCATCCCAAGTTTTAGTCCCCAGCGCTCTGAAATCAGCCGCATTATCATAGCCACGTAAATAGCCTATTAACTCGGCAATGGCAGATTTCCAAAAGGACTTTCGGGTTGTCAGTAACGGCAGTTGATTGTTCTCAACGTCATAGACCATATCGGCATTAATGACGGTGAGACAGCGCTTTCCTGTGCGCTCATTTTCAACCCACTGTCCTTCATCAATTAAACGCTGACAAAGATCGAGATACTGCTTCATCACACACTTCCTTTAATGCTTTGCACGAGATAGAGCTTGGTTTCTGTATGCCCAAGCCAGTAAAACAAGACCCACAATAATCATAGGTAAGGACAACAACTGTCCTTTTGTTAACCAGCCAAAGGCGATATAGCCTATATGTGCATCAGGTTCTCTATAGAATTCTACAAACGAACGGAAGCTTCCATACAACACAAGGAACATACCTGATACAGCCATACGCGGTCGGGGTTTTGATGAGAACCACCAAAGAACAGCAAACATCACCAACCCCTCAAGTAGCGCTTCATACAGCTGGGATGGATGACGAGCAAGACCGTCACCGGTGCGAGGGAAGATCACCGCCCAAGGCACATCTGTAGGCCGCCCCCAAAGTTCTCCACCAATAAAGTTACCCACACGCCCGACGCCCAAACCTATTGGGACTAGAGGTGCAACAAAGTCGCCCATCTGCATAAATGTTTTTTGGTATTTTTTACCAAAGATGAAGAGAACCGCTAATACCCCTAGTAAGCCGCCATGGAATGACATCCCGCCTTCCCACACAGCAAACAACCACAAGGGATCATCAAGAAACTGATCAAAATTATAAAACAGGACGTATCCCATACGGCCGCCCAGCACAACGCCCATCGCGCCCCAAAAGATCAGATCCGAAACCTGCTCTTCTGTCCAACCAGAAGCAACTTGCTTAGCTCGGTATGCCCCTAGAGCAAAAGCAGCACCGAAGCCGATAAGATACATAAGCCCATACCAGTGAACTTGGATAAATCCTAAATCCAATGCAATTGGATTGATATCATGCACCCACATACTGATCCTTAAAGCAGATTCGAGAGTAAAAAGCGCGCTGAAACTACAAAAAGAAAACCGGCAAAAGTTTTCTTCAATAGATCCGCCGGCAAGCTATGCGCTAGCTTAACACCATACTTTGCGAAGAATGAGCTACTCGCCACAATGCCAATAAAAGCAGGTAGGTAGATATAACCAAGACTCCACTCAGCCAAGCCCTCTTCCCCCCAACCGGTATAAATATTGCCAATAGACCCCATCATAGCAATGGGCAAACCGCAGGCAGCTGACGTTGCAACCGCTTGCTGCATAGGGACCTGTTTCCACGTGAGATAAGGCACTGTTAATGTACCTCCCCCAATACCAAAGATGGCAGACGCCCAACCAATCACACCGCCAGCCTTGACCAAACCAGGGTTAGAAGGCGCTTCTTGTCCAGCTTTAGGTTTTAAGCCAAACGCCATTTGCACAGCAACCAAAAATGCAAAGACCCCTATCGCTATCTGTAAATGCGCGCCTTTAAGAAGATCTGCCGTGAATGCACCTAAGAACGCACCGACCAAAATGCCAATAGCTAGCGGCTTAAACAGCTCCCAACGCACCGCACCGCGTTGATGATGGGCTCGTACCGAACTAATTGAAGTCACGACAATCGTTGCTAAAGAGGTGGCAACTGCCGCGTGGGTTAATACCTCAACCGACATGCCTTGAGCACCAAACGTAAAGACCAAAACAGGCACGATTAATATACCGCCACCGATACCAAACAACCCAGCAACAACACCTGCCACTGCGCCTAAAACAAGGTAGAGCAATAAGGTAGTAAGCATCCCTTTCAATCCGTCTGGTTCATGTTAGAGTGCTAGTTTATAGGAATGCTAGCCGCCATAGAACAAAACATGTGCTTAATTGTATTCGCTTATCAACAACATCCGGACTATCCGCTGATTCTCGTTGCCAATAGAGATGAGTTCTATGTACGCCCGACTGAAAGTATGCAGTTTTGGCAGGATCATCCGACTGTGCTCGCGGGAAGAGACTTACAACAAATGGGTACCTGGCTGGGTATCAATCAGGCGGGACATTTTGCGGCAGTGACCAATGTACGGGATGGGCGGCATATCGCAGACAACCTGCTATCCCGAGGCGATCTTACCAAAGGCTTTCTTACTACGGACCTCTGCGCTGCTGAATATCTAAACCAATTGAAATCCACTCAGCAAAGCTATGGCCTTTTTAATCTCTTGATCGCCGATAAGACGGGACTTTACTACTTTTCAAATCGAGGCGGCGCCCCTCAGCAACTTGAACCGGGTTTATATGGGCTTAGTAATGCCCAACTAAATACGCCCTGGCCTAAGCTTATTGCGGCAAAACAGGCTCTACAGTGCGCGACACAAGAGAATGATTTAAGCCATGATAGACTAAGTAAAATTCTTGCTAGCAAGCAAACAGCCGATGACACATCACTGCCGGATACAGGTATTTCGTATGAATGGGAAAAGCGCCTTTCATCGGCGTTTATTCACTCCTCAGCCTATGGCACCCGTGCGACAACAACGCTCATTCAAGCCACCGATGGCACGACCGAATTAAACGAAAACAACTTTGATGTCGAGGGCGTGACAGAGCAGAAGAGATTTATCATCAACGTCCCTGCCCTTGGTTCACACGAGGGTGCAAGAAACTAAGATATCTAGAGCTGTCTTGCTACTATATCCTAGCCATTATCCAGCGCGACATATAGCGGCTCCGCTATTTAGGTAATGCAGGCAAGGATAACTGCGAGAGTCCTAATGAGCGAATGGTTTCATTAATGTATTTTTGAATTTCATCGGCATCATCCATACGAATGACCGTCTGGAATAAATGGTTGGCCTGCTCCATCGTAACACCACGTATCGCCGATTTAATACGCGGTAGGTTAGTCGCATTCATGGACAGCACATCGTAACCCATCGCCATGAGAAGCAGTGCGCCGCCAGGATCCGCAGCCATTTCACCACAGATAGAAACCTGTACATCTTCCTTATGCGCCTCACGCACTATGTACTCAAGCGCTTTAAGAACTGCCGGATGATAAGCCACATACAAACCCGCTACACGAGGGTTGTTGCGATCAACTGCGAGCAGGTATTGGGTTAAATCGTTGGAGCCAACCGAGATGAAATTAACCTTACCAGCGAAACGACGCACTTGATAAACAGAGGCTGGCACTTCAATCATAACGCCTATCTGCGGGTAAATAACTTGTACACCCTCTTCACGAAGTTCCGCAACGGCACGATCAATCATCTTTTTGGCTTCATCGACCTCATTCACGCTAGTAACCATGGGAAGCATAATACGTAAATTCCCGAAGCCTTCATTCGCTCTCAGCATGGCGCGAATTTGAACCAGAAAAATTTCAGGATGATCGAGAGTTACACGGATACCGCGCCACCCCAAAAATGGGTTTTCCTCTTTAATCGGGAAGTAAGGCAGTGACTTATCCCCACCGATATCTAGCGTTCTCATGGTCACTGGCAGTGGTGCAAAGGCTTCAAGCTGACGACGGTAAATGGCCGTTTGCTCTTGTTCACTAGGGAAAAAATCCCTCACCATGAAAGGGATCTCGGTACGGTAAAGCCCTATACCTTCTGCACCCTTTTCAAGAGAGCGCGCCACATCCGCAATTAACCCAGTATTCACCCATAACGGCATACGGAAGCCATCGAGAGTTTCAGCAGGCAGATTTTTAAGCGTCGCTAATTCAGCCGCTACTTCAGCTTGCTCCCGCTCGATTTCGCGGTACATCTGTAGCAATTCATCCGATGGGTCAACATAAAGGCGTCCTGAATAACCGTCGAGAATCACCTCTCGTCCATCTAAACGACGATATGGCAGATCGACAATCCCCATCACCGTTGGGATCCCCATAGACCGCGCTAAAATTGCGGCGTGGGAGTTCCCCGAACCATGCACAGAAACAAGACCTGCTAACTTTTCTGTTGAAACCTCACCGAGCAGTGCAGGAGAAAGCTCCTCCGCTACCAGAATGGCATTTTCCGGTAGCTCAATATCCTGATGACCACTCTCTTCTTGCAGGTAAGCAAGCACTCGACGACCTAAATCTCTCACATCAGTCGCACGCTCCCTTAGATAGGGATCATCCATCACCGTGAACTGCCGAGCATTCTCAGTGATCACTCGACTTAGTGCGCCCTGCGCCCAGAGTCCTTGTTCAATATGACAAACAATCTCACCTGCTAAAGCATTGTCATCGAGCATCCGCAAATACACATCAAACAACGCCTGCTCGTCATGTCGAAGCCGCTTTGCCAGCCGCTCACTGACTTTACGGATATCCGCACGCACGCGCTTTAATGCCTGCTGAAAACGGTCTATCTCTAATGCGATATCTGTCGCTTCACGTTCTGGAACGGCATCAATATCCGCCAACGGCGCGACCACAACCATTCGGCCAATCGCTACCCCTGGCGCACCTGGAACACCCTCAAACCTATGCTCACTTCCGTGAGAGCTTTTCCCTGAAATTAAGCGCACCGCTCCCGTAGCAGTCGCATGTGCAATCACACCGGCTAGCTGCGCAGAGACTGTAACTAGAAACGCCTCTTCACTTTCATCATAACGACGCAATTGCTGCTGCTGTACCACCAGCACACCTAATACCTGTCGCTGATGAATAATTGGGACACCTAAAAAGGCATGGAAGCGTTCTTCTCCCGTATCCTGCAAATAGCAGAAGGCGGGATGGGATTCTGCGTCTTCGACATTAATGGGCTCGGCACGCTTGGCTACCTGCCCAACAATACCTTCAGCTGCAGAGAGTGACACCCTCCCTACTGCGGCTTTATTGAGCCCTTGAGTCGCACGTAGAATATAACGCTGAGTAGGCACATCGAATAGATACACCGAACAGACATCTGTACGCATGCCGCGCTGAATTCTGCGCACAATAAGATCTATCACCGCCTCAACATCGGCAGCAGTACTGACCTCTTGTACTATTTTGCGCAGTAGCTCTAGCATGTTTGTTCCTTGTAAACATCGTTAACGGCGAACCACCATAGATGTTAGTTTAGGCGATAATTCCTTCATTGCCTTGCGATACACTTCTCTTTTAAAAGAAACTACCTGACCCAGAGGATACCAATAACTCACCCAACGCCAGCCATCAAACTCCGGCGAATCTGTATGATCTATTGTTACTGCATCATCATGGCTCAGCATTCTGAGCAAAAACCACTTCTGCTTTTGACCCACACATATGGGGTGTGAGTGCCTGCGGATCATGCGCCTAGGTAAACGGTAACGAAGCCAACCACGAGTGACGGCTACGACTTCTACATCCGTTGCGCAGAGGCCTATCTCCTCTTTTAATTCTCGGTACATAGCCTGTTCTGGTGTCTCGTCGGAGTTAATACCCCCTTGCGGAAACTGCCAAGCATCTTGTCCGATACGTCGCGCCCAAAGCACCTGACCCAGTGAGTTTGCCAGAATGATACCTACATTCGGTCTAAACCCGTCTGAATCAATCACGTTGAAAATCCTAAAAATTATTAGCCCTATTGTTCCATACTTCCCGTCATCCGCAAATAGGCGCGGATAACGAGATAAAAAAAGAACAATGTTTGAAAGCTAGATAGGAAATCTCTATGCTTGCGACGCAACTATTTCGGAGGCGATATTGTGAGCTTAGCTATCTTTGATCTTGATAACACATTACTTAACGGAGACAGCGACCACGCTTGGGGAGAGTTTTTGTGCGAAAAAGGTGTTGTCGATGCTGAAGAGTATCGTTGTGCAAATGATCACTTTTTCCACCTTTATCAACAAGGCACATTGGATATCCACGAGTTCTTAGAGTTTGCACTTCGTCCACTAACCCAGCACTCAACAGAACAGCTCACCGCGTTACATCAAGAATTTATGCAGAAATGCATCGAGCCGATGATGTTAGACAAAGCGGCTGCGTTACTGAAACAGCACAAAGACAGCGGTGACTTCCTACTGATCATTACCGCAACTAATAGTTTTGTTACCCATCCGATTGGTAACCGCTTAGGTGTCGATGCTATTTTAGCTACGGATCCTGAACAGATTGATGGGCAATATACGGGCAAGGTTGCAGGAACACCTTGCTTCCAAGAGGGTAAAGTAACACGTCTCAATGCTTGGCTAAAAGAGACCGGCCACTCCCTTGCTAACAGTTATTTTTATAGTGATTCGCGTAATGATCTGCCTCTGCTTGAACTAGTGACTCACCCCGTTGCTGTTGATGCAGATGATACATTACGTCAAATAGCCCAACAGCGCGGTTGGCCTAGCATCTCATTACGTAACTAACAAAAAAGGCCTCAACGGCCTTTTTTAACGCTATGGACACGGATAGGTGTATCGCTGATGCACCTTTTCAATCTCCTCAAGCACCTCGGCACTTAACGCCACCTCATCCGACGCTATGTTGATACGCAACTGTTCAAGGGTTGTTGCCCCAATAATAGTGGATGCCAAGAACTCACGTGTATTAACAAAGGCCAACGCCATTTGAGTGGGATCAAGCTGATGCGCTTTCGCGATATCGACATACGCTTGGGTTGCCGCTACGCCATTTTCATTGAGGTAGCGCGAATAGTTAGGAAACAGTGCTAAGCGAGAACCTTCAGGGCATTGGCCATTCAGGTACTTACCGGTTAACACGCCAAACCCTAGAGGTGAATAGGATAACAAGCTCACCTGCTCGCGATAAAACACTTCGCTTAATCCAACCTCTACTGAGCGATTTAATAAGCTGTAAGGATTTTGCACCGAGACGATACGAGGCAAATCCAAAATTTCAGCATATTTTAGGAAGCTCATCGTACCCCATGCGGTTTCATTGGAGAGGCCGACATAGCGAATTTTTCCTTCATCCACCAACTCTTTCAATACCCGCAAGGTCTCTACAATCTCGGTACCGTCTTTCTGAGGATTGTGCTGATAACCTAATTGCCCAAAAAAGTTCGTCTGACGATCCGGCCAATGCAGTTGATAAAGGTCGATATAGTCAGTTTTCAATCGCTGTAAACTGCCTTCGACTGCCGCCCGAATATTCACCCGATCATGATGCATATTGGGACGCAAATAACTCACCATCTCAGCAGGACCCGCCACCTTTGTGGCTAATATCACTTGATCGCGATTTTTGCGCGATGCCAACCAACTACCAATATAATCCTCGGTACGCCCCTGCAACTCTTTGCAGGTAGGCACAGGATACATTTCCGCCGCATCAATGAAGTTCACACCTTGGGAAATAGCATAATCCAACTGCTCATGCGCTTGCGCTTCTGTGTTTTGATTGCCAAACGTCATCGTACCTAAACAGATACGACTCACATTAAGTTCACTGTTTCCTAGCTGGCGGTAATGCATACTTATACTCCTTAGCTACTCGGCAAGACGCGAACGCAGAATGATTTAAGATAGTCTGTTTCTGGTATTGCTGGATGCACTGGGTGATCAGCACCCTGATGGCCTTGATCAAAGATCTGTGCGTTACGATCCAATTCACGGGCATTGGCACGAATCATATCGATTAAGCTCGCACGCTCAAGATGCATTGAGCAGGACGCACTCACTAATACACCATCTTTAGCCAACAAGCGCATCGCCATATTATTAATACGCGAATAAGCACGTTCGCCATTGCGGACATCCTTACGGCGCTGAATAAAGGCCGGTGGATCTACAATCACCACATCGAAACGCTCAGGCTCTTGAATGAGCGCCTTGCAGGTATCAAAGGCATCACCTTGAATACCGATAAAGCGATCTTCTGCGTGATTAAGACGCGCATTCTCTTGTGCTACATCCAATGCCGTTTCCGATGCATCCACACAGGTCACTTCTGCTGCACCAGCAGCAAGCGCTTGTACGCCCCAGCCGCCCACATAACTGAATAGATCCAGTACACGCTTACCTTTCACGTGCTTTTGCATGGCCGCACGGTTATTACGGTGGTCGTAGAACCAACCTGTTTTCTGTCCCGTTAGCACAGGTGCCAAAAGCGGTACACCGTTTTCTTCTAACGGACACAGCTCTGGAACTTCACCTTGCGCAACTTCGATATAGCTTTCCAGACCTTCTGTACCGCGCATTTTTCCGTCACAGCGCAATACAATCGCCTGCGGTGTGAAAACTTTATTGATCGCAGAGATAATCTCTTCGACAACAGCTTCCATCCCCGCCGTTGAAATTTGTACAACGAATACATCGAAGAAACGATCAATCACTAGACCCGGCAAACCATCGCTATCACCAAAAACTAAGCGGTAACACGGTTTATCAAAGCAAGCCTCACGCAGAGATAACGCTATGTTCAAACGATGCACGAGCAGTGAACGATCTAAACGAAACTTAGTATCGCGACTGATTAATCGTCCACAAATCAAGGTATTAGGATTCACATACGCTACGCCTAACGCTTTGCCGTTGCTCGCCTCTACAACAACTTGCTCACCCGGCAAAAAAGATTTGAGTGGTGAACGCTTATTATCCACCTCATTGCTATAAATCCAAACATGGCCGGCACGCAAACGCCTTTCGGCACCCTGATTTAGAATAAGTGAATTTAAAGACATGGCACTCTCAGTCAACAATAGAAATAACTGTCCCGGCATAAGCCGGGACAGGTGGGTAATTTGTTCAGCAGCTTAGAAAGCCCTTAAGCTTCTTCTTCGCACAGCTCGTTATACGCATCTGCATCGAGCAGGTCTTCTAGCTCAGAAACATCAGACAGCTTAAGGCGGAAGAACCAACCATCACCGTAAGGATCGCTGTTTACCAACTCTGGAGAGTCCTCCAACTGTTCGTTAACGGCAACAACCACACCTGACAGAGGTGCGTAAACATCTGATGCTGCTTTTACAGACTCTACAACACCCGCATCATCACCTGCAGCAACTTCAGCGCCTACGTCAGGTAATTCAACGAATACTACATCGCCTAACAAATCTTGAGCATGGTCGGTAATACCGATGGTTACCGTGCCATCACCTTCATCACGAATCCACTCATGGCTGGCAACATATTTCAGCTCTTTACGAATATCACTCATCTTCCCAATTCCTAAGTCAGGGGGTGGTTAAGAAAATACTTTCTTGCCATTACGTACAAACGGTGGACGAACAACCTTAACAGGTACATGCTTGCCTCGAATGTCCACAACAGCATGCTCACCCGTTCCTGCCGGAACGCGAGCAAGCGCGATAGAAAGGTTAAGTGTAGGCGAAAAAGTACCACTTGTAATTTCACCTTCACCTAGGCCTTCAACAATCACTTTCTGATGGCTACGCAGTACGCCGCGCGACTCCATCACGAGTCCAACCAGTTTACTACTGACGCCCGCATTTTTCTCGGCTTCTAACGCTTTACGACCACAAAAATTACGTGATTCTGGTTCCCACGCAACGGTCCAGCCCATACCTGAACTTAATGGGGATACGGTTTCATCCATATCAGAACCATAGAGATTCATACCCGCTTCTAAACGCAGAGTATCTCGGGCTCCTAATCCGCAAGGCTTGACACCTGCATCGGCAAGCGCTTTCCAAAAGTTAGCCACTTCGTCTTCAGGCACCATCACTTCGAGTCCATCTTCACCCGTATAACCTGTACGCGCAATAAACCAACCTTCAGACTCTTGGCCTTGGAAGATAGACAAGCTGTCGATTAACCGACCACGTGATTCACTCAATACCTGTTTGGTTTTAGCAATCGCCTCTGGACCTTGCACGGCAACCATCGCTAATTCAGGTTGCTCCGTCAGTGCCACATCAAATTTAGCTGTTTGTTCAGCCATCCAGCGCAGATCTTTTTCGCGCGTTGCGCAGTTCACTACAACACGGAACCACTCGCCAGGCACATGAGGTTCTGTCATGCGATAAACAATTAGATCGTCAATCACGTGCCCATCATCGTTCAACATACCACTGTAAAGAGCCTTACCTTTCACTTTCAAACGATCGACATCGTTTGCAAGTAAGTGCTGCAAATATTCACAGGCATCCGCACCGGTTACATCCACAATTGTCATATGTGATACATCGAACATACCCGCAGCGGTGCGAACGACGTTATGTTCTTCTATTTGGGAGCCGTAATTAATAGGCATATCCCAGCCGCCAAAGTCGACCATTTTGGCACCCATGGCGACGTGCTGATCAAATAATGCAGTTTTGTTAGCCATTCTTTTAACTCTTATCGTTATCGCATACCGAGACTGATACAGGTAACACAAACAATCAGCCCGCTGCGTAAAAAGGGGAAGTCAATTTATAGGGAATTAATTAACAGATCAATCTTTGATCGCTGTTCTTTATTCAGGTTACGACCTTTTCCCTATTCGGGTTTTCTTATGTCCAACTTATTTAGGCCGACGGCGCGCAAGTTTAGGAATATCATCTCCCAAGCCCATTGCGAGCATCACTAAATGATCCTTAGCTAACGATAACTGATCGAGCCAATTCATGCCCAACCCTCTTACAAGTTTTAACAGCGGTTGTTGATGACCAAACAACTGCTTAAACAGCTCCATCATGGCAGACATTTGCAAATTACTGCCCTGACGCTGTCTCTGAAAGCGTTTGAGAACCTGCTCAGACTCAAACCGTTCACCCCGTTCAACTGCTGCCAACACCTGCTCAGCTAAGGCCGCTGCATCCATTAAGCCTAAGTTAACACCCTGCCCCGCGAGTGGATGAATGGTATGCGCAGCATCGCCTATCACGGCCAGCCCAGGTTGAACGTAGTATTTTGCATGGCGCTGCCTTAGAGGCACGGCATAACGCTGATCCGACCCGACAATCTCGCCTAGCTTGGATTCAAAAGCCCTTTCTAACGCGGCATGAAAAGCGATCTCATCGAGTTCCATCAACTGTTTTGCATGATCAGGTGATGTCGACCAGACAATCGAGCTGAGATGCGCATCATCTAATGGCAAAAAGGCCAAAGGACCATCATCGGTAAATCGCTGCCAAGCCGTCTGCTGATGAGGTAGTGCTGTTCTAACCGTAGTAACAATAGCATGATGCCCATAATCCCATTCCCACATGGGAATCGATGCCATCCGGCGCGTCTTAGAATGAGCACCATCCGCTGCAACCACCAAAGGCGCTTCAATGATGGAACTATCCGCGCAAACCAAAGATCTACGCAAAGTTACAGGGTCAGGATCCGAAAGCTGAGTCACCGCAGCATCGGTCCGAATGTCTATATTCGGCACGAGCATGGCCGCTTGATAGAGTGCAGCTAGTGTAACGCGATTCTCGACAATATGACCTAAATGGGTCTCATGCAAGGCATCACAATCAAAATGGATATGCCCACTGCCTTCGCCATCCCATACATCCATATCCGTATAGGGTGATAGACGCATTTCAGCAATCGCAGCCCAAACACCTAGCCGCTCTAAAAAACACTGAGATGCACAGGTTAGCGCACTGACACGGGGATCATATCCTGCGGTTTGTAGGTTTTTAACCTGCTCGACAAGCGCTGAAGGTGGAAGCGGGTTATTATCTAGAACAACAATGCTCAACCCGCTCGGCGCCATCGCGAGAGCCGCTGTCAAACCCACCATACCGCCGCCGACTACGACAATATCTGCTGATCGTGTCATCTTTTTCACCTATTTCAACTTGGGTGCGGGTACATCTAAACCCATTGCGCCACGGGCAAAGACGGTTTTAGCCATAGGGCAGATATCCAGCAACTGCAAACCGAGATCTCGACCAAAAGCGAGTAAAGGGCTGCGGTTTGAAAAAAGTTTCATCGTACGGTCACTCAAACCAATCGTTCGCTGCTGATCAGCGATGCGCCCTTGATGGTAGTGTTGCAAGGGGCTCAACTCACCCAAGCTAACATTCGCTCTTCGAGCATCAATAATATGCTGAGCTAAATCAGCAACACCGCGGAGTGCTAAGTTGTAACCTTGTCCTGCTATCGGGTGTAGGGCGTGCGCTGCATTACCAAGCACAACTAAGCCGCTGCGTACCTGCTCATCAGCTAACACAAGCTTGAGCGGGTAGCTAAAGCGCTCACCTAATTTAATAAACCGACCCGCACGATAACCGAAACGCTCTTGAACGCGTTGTAAAAATGCCTGATCAGATAACCCCAAAACATGTTCAAGCTCAGCATCGGGAACTGTCCAAACAAGTCCGCAGCGGGGCATCCCCTCTTGATCTTGCAAAGGCAACAATGCCAACGGTCCTGTATCGGTAAAGCGCTCATAAGCAACGCCTTGATGCGCTCGATCAGGGCTGATATTGGCAACCACCGCATGCTGTTCATAGGCAATATGTTGGTAACCGATACCCAGCTGTTCACGCAGTGCCGAGCGCCCACCGTCAGCCATCACCACCAGTTCAGCAGAAACAGCCTGAAGGTTTCCCTCCGCACGAACACTTAAGGCCATCTGTTCAGCTTTAGGTTCTATACTCACAACCTCTGCTGGGCATATAAAATCCAAGCAGTGTTGATTTTCATGATGTTGGATATGATGAATTAACACACGCCCCAACCAATGATTTTCAACAACATAACCGAGCGCAGCTACCTGCTCTTGCTGAGCATTTAAGCGGGTAGCACCAAAGTGGCCTTTATCAGATACATGGATATCATTGATGGGGGATACTTGGGCAGACAGTGCATCCCAAATACCCATTTTTTCATAAATCTTACGTGATCCGTAGGCTAGTGCCGTGGCTCTAGCATCATAACTAGGCTGATAGGCAGACAGATCGATTTCAGGCAACGCTGCTGCCTCAACAACCGCGATAGACAAGTTAAGTCCTTTAGCGACTGGCAGTAACGCAGCCGCTAAACTAGCGCCAACCATTCCTCCGCCAACAATAACAAGATCATAATGCTTTTTCATGCGGATACCGCCGCACTCATTAACGCCTCAATCTCTTCGATCTGTTTAGGCACAGAAGCCGTCAAAATTTCATAGCCATCTTGAGTGATCAATACATCATCTTCAATACGGATACCAATACCACGCCACCGCTCATCCACGGTGATGTTATCAGGAGAGATATAGATACCTGGCTCAACGGTCATCACCATGCCGGGTTCAAGTGGTCGCCACTCCCCTGCCACCTTATAGTCACCGACATCATGGACATCCATTCCCAGCCAATGACCTAAGCGATGCATATAAAATGCTTTATAGGCGCCCTTTTCGATCAATTCATCAGTCTCGCCCGTCAACAACCCCAACGCAACTAAGCCCTCGGTGATAACCCGCACCGAAATATCGTGCGTATGCTCCCAAGGAACACCGGGCTTTAGTTCGACAAGGCAAGCCGCTTGAGCGGATAATACAAGATTATAAATAGCTTTTTGTTCATCGGTAAAGTGGCCATTTACCGGGAAGGTTCGGGTAATATCTCCCGCATAGTAGTCCCATTCGCAACCAGCATCGATTAATACCAGATCCCCATCTCGCAATAGATCCTGATTCGCTACGTAGTGTAGAACGCACCCATTTTTTCCACCTCCAACGATGCTTGAGTAGGCAGGCAAACGAGAGCCATGTTGCATAAAGTGATACTGAATTTCAGCTTCTAGCTGATACTCCCTCATGCCAACTTTACAACGCTGCATCGCTTTAATATGCGCTTGTGCAGAAATTTCAGCCGCTGTGCGCATCACAGCGACCTCTTCAGCAGACTTAATCAGTCGCATCTCATTGAGTCTGGGAGCCAAATCTTCTAAGGCCGTTGGAACAATCACACCCTGCCGACGTTTCAATCGCATAGCGGCTAGCCAACCATCGACTTTAGTCTCAGTTTTATGTGGACTACCCATACAGAACAAAACTGTTTTGATACCGTTCAAAAGCATCGGCATCTGTTCATCTAACTTCTCGATGGAAAACGCTTGGTCAACCTGAAAGTTTGCCACAACACCTTCTGGGCCTTGCCGATAGCCATTCCAGATCTCCATTTCAGGATCTCGTGGCTGACAGAACATGATGTAGCGAACAGCATCAGCCGACTTTACTAGAACAGCAAACGCACTAGGCTCATCAAAACCACTCAGATAGTAAAAGTAGCTATCTTGTCTAAAGGGTGCATCGACATCGCTGTTGCGCAATTGCAACTCCGCAGAGGGAATAAGTGCAATGCTATTGCTGGGTAGCTGCTCGGCCAATCTTAAGCGT
This sequence comes from Neptunomonas sp., assembly GCA_036804365.1. Classification (GTDB taxonomy): domain Bacteria; phylum Pseudomonadota; class Gammaproteobacteria; order Pseudomonadales; family Balneatricaceae; genus Neptunomonas. Next base: position 20,703 of record DAIRSP010000019.1, read on the forward strand.
CTAGCGGCGAACTCTTGCTGACTAATACGTGGCATTTCCATCGTCGGCTCCTATTAATGAAGCTGCGCAGGGGTTATTTTCGGCTCAGTTGTTTCTTCCGCTGTTTGATTGCATTCAGCAAATAACATCAAGGCAGCCATACGCACATACTCCTCAAGCTCCATTAAATCGGATTCATTGTCTTCATCCTCTTCCGCTTCACTAGCAACTTGAGCAATCTGCGAGAGATCATTCAGCGCATCTTTAGCTTCAGCTGATAATGATTGATCGGTTTGCTTACCCTGATAACCGAAACCTGTCATAAAGCCCTGACACCAGCGGCCTAATGATTCAACCCGCTGATTGAATGCAGCATCATCATCGGGTAACAACATGGTTAACTCCAACCCAAAACCATCCATCTGCCCGAGTGTCTGCTCGTACAAAGCGACTAAACCAACTTTGCTAGATTCATGCTTATAAGCAGCCATATCCAAAAGCTCTAACACTGTTTTTAGCCATATATCAGGCAACATACGTGCACCCGAAGCCAACTGCCCTGCCAATAAACCGTGCAACTCAGCAGGGGATACAATAAAAACTTCCTCGGATACTAATAAATTAGCGATACTGTCAAAGCTCAGTAGCTCTTCATTTACTTCAAGTGTCATGCATTTTTCTCGTTCAGAAAGGCTTAATTGCCTAGCAATTTTTCGTTATCCTAGCATTGTACCGCATACAGAGCTATGCAACCCAATTGACCCTCTGTTGTAGGCTGTTTATAGTCCTTTGTAGATTTCATCTTGGATACACCTATGACCGAACATTACTTTATCGCCCTTGAGCAAAAAATTGATCAGCTTCTCCTTCGCTGCCAACAGCTTGAGGAGGAAAATAAACAGTTACGATCAAGCGAGCAGCTCATTCGCCAAGAACGCTCAAAGCTACTACAGGCCAATGATACGACTCGCGTACAGGTTGAAAAAATGATTCAGCGTCTAAAAACTCTGGAGCAAAATATATGAGCAATAATCCTGGTCATAAAGTATCCATTACGATTTTAGACAAAGAATATGTTATCGGCTGTCCTGACGGCGCTGAAGCTGAACTGTTCGCGTCTGCGGATCACCTCGATAAGAAAATGCGTGAAATCCGAGATGCAGGCAAAGTATTAGGTTTAGAGCGTGTTGCGGTGCTTGCCGCCTTGAATATTTCACATGAATTATTGAAGAGCAAAGAGGAGCAGCGGGAAAAAATAGAAGCGCGCCTAAAGATGCTCAGTGAAAAAATTGATGGCTCATTTTCAAAAACGATCAAAGATCCATCAAACAGTGGCGAATAGTTAAATAAATTTATTTTTTTCAAATAGTTATAGGCTTTGCATAGCAGCATTTAAAAAAATATCAAGACCTGACTTTATCGCCAGCTGCGCTATAATTAGATGGCTCCCTGAGGTGTTCGACAATTGGTTACGTCCCTCGAGCCGATAATAACCAGTATGGATTTTTCTAGTGAGTGTTGTGCGCATGTCCGTCTTCGGAAAGCCTAATACACTTCGGAAATCTCCTCCTTGAACCTTCGGGTTCAGGGCCACAACCAGTTACGGCATCTTGGGGAGTCTTTATCATGGCAGATGACCGCCAAGCCCTTCGCAAACAACTCCGCAATAAGCGCAGATCGCTCACCCAAGCTCAACAGATTCACGCAGCTAAACATTTAAAAATACAGGCCATCAAAGATCCGCTGCTGAAAGCGGCTAAACATATTGCCTTGTATCTACCAAACGACGGTGAAATTGATCCTCGTCCAATCATTGAATGGTGTTGGCAACATTCAAAAGCCATTTATCTACCCGTGCTACACCCGTTTAAACACAACAGCCTTTGGTTTATTCGCTACTCCAAGCGCACCGTGATGACGCGAAATATCTACGGAATTTTAGAGCCTAAAGTCCCCTACCGCTTTATTCGTTCAGCAAAACAACTGGATCTGGTTTTTCTACCCCTGGTCGGCTTTGATCCGCAAGGCGGTCGACTCGGTATGGGTGGAGGGTATTACGACAGGACGTTTAGTTTCATCCGACAATTTAACGCACAAAAGCCGAAACTGATTGGTTTAGCGCACGACATACAAAAGGTAGACAAACTACCAATAGAAAGTTGGGATGTACCGCTTAGGAAGGTGATAACCGACGTTGGCGCTTATTAATCAAGCGCCAACTCGTTTAGATCCGTGGATGGCTAGCCTTGACGATTGAATACTTGAGCGACCAATGATGCAAACTCAAAATCACTTTGAGAGAACACGCCAGTCATCACAGAACCAACTACAAAGACCATAACAACGACCATTACTAGATCTGGACCTTTTTTCATCTGAATTATCTTCTTTTTATAGAATTTACTGTTGCATTTATAGAATTATAGGTTATGACCGCGCCTAGTTTTTCATATTCACGAAAAAAATCAAGCATATATGTTAATTTACATACACGTTCGCTGATTTTCCTGACAAACGACCTTAACCGTTAAAAAACGACGATGAAGTTCGTAGAATTTGGACGCTTTTGGCTACTTTTAGTTCAAAATGAATTTTTCGCTAACTGACGCTTAAAATAATCGGCATGCTTAACATAGAAAATAGCGTTTGCATTGTAATGATCGCTGACATCATTTCAGCGTTACCGCCGAGCTGCCGCGCTAATATGTAACCTGAAGGTGCTGTAGGGACGGATGCAAATACTAACAAGATAGACAGCAAGTATGGGTCAAACCCCATCCAAGTGCCCAACATATAAACCAATAAGGGCGAAAGCACCAATTTAATCAGGGATGCGGCCCAAATGGATGATTGCGAACTTTTCAGCGCGGCCACAGACAACCCTGCTCCCACACAGAGCAAACCGAGCGGCAATGCCATCTGACCTAACAGTTGACTAACTGAAGAGGCCCAATTCGGTAAACCTAATCCTGACACATTTAAAGAGATACCCACCAAGCAGCTTATAATCAATGGGTTTTTCAACAGAGTACCAAGCACGGCAGTAACGCTAACATTTGATGCCGTATTAGCAGAAAAGACGACAACGCAGAGCACATTAATAACCGGAATCATCATCGCGATGATGACCGCTGAGATAGCAACACTTCCACCTCCGTACAATGCCGATACCGCCGCTAAAGCGACATAGGTATTAAAGCGCACACCGCCTTGATAAAGCGAAGTAAAGCTAGGTCCATCGATGCGCATAAAAAATCGACATAGAAAACTCAGGCTAGTCGCACCCAGCAGCAATACAGCAACGGCTAGCCCTAACTGTGCAATAGGAACACCTTCCCAATTTGAATTGGCAAGTTTCTCAATCAGCAAAACAGGAAACAGCAGGTAATAGGTCAACTTTTCTGCTGGCGCCCAAAAGCTATCACCGGGAAAAGCATAACGACGACAAAAAAAACCAATAACTAATAAGGCAAACACAGGCCATAAAGCACTTAGCACAAGCAGCATTGTTGTGTACTATCCTTAATTAAACGACAGCGTTCTATCATACACTGAAGGAAATCCACGTATGACATCTCTTGTTCTTACCGTAATCGGCCCAGACAAACCTGGCCTTGTTGAGCAGCTTTCTAAGACCATTCTCCAGCATGATGGCAATTGGCTAGAGTCTGGCTTTTCACGCCTCGGCGGAAAATTCACAGGCATATTGGTAGTAAGCGTAAGCGATGAGCAGATAAGCTCTTTACAATCCTCTCTACAAGCGCTTCAAACGACAGGACTAAGAATTACCGCAGAGATCAGCGATGAAGCAGAACGCTCTGGCAACCTTCGCCCTCTCACGCTTGAATTAATTGGCCATGACAAACCAGGTATTGTCAAAGATATTTCTCAAGCACTGGCGAGTCGTCAAATCAACGTTGAAAGCCTAAACACCGAGCTTGTTTCAGGCTCTATGTCTGCTGAACTCTTATTTAAAGCGGAAGCACAGCTACTTGCACCTGAAACACTCGATATTGATGAGCTTCAAGCGGCGTTAGAAAACATTGCCAGCGACTTAATGGTTGATATTACACTGCAATAACACTACTAACTTAGAGCAACCGGGTTGTATTCAACAGCTTGACAAACTCGGTTGCGACCTGAAGATTTAGCGTTATATAACGCATCATCGGCGCGCTTCATTAGTTCACGAGCACTTTCACCTACCGCAAGTTCAGCTACACCAATAGAGACTGTCACCAGTTTATCTGAGATCAGATAAGTACCCTCCAAAATCTCTCTCACCTGATTCGCCAAACTGGTTGCATCCCCAAGGTCCCCTTTTGCCAAAACAACAAACTCTTCACCACCGAACCGGAATAATGCTTCTTCAGGACGAATCAAACTACGTAAAAACTCTGCAAAACGCTGTAAAAACTTATCACCGACATCATGACCATAGAGATCGTTTATCGACTTAAAATAGTCGATATCAAATAGCACAATCGCGACCGATGAAGTAGGGTTATATCTTTTTTCGGTAATGGTGACTTCCATCGCATCAGCCAATGCGCGTCGATTACCAGCGCCGGTCAGGGGATCGATGGTCGCCTCTTGCGCTAAGCGGCGATTATCCTTCAATACTCGCATGGCAAAAATATAAGCAAATAGACAGACAAGCATATAAGTCACGACAAACGTGCTCAAGCTGAAGCCTTTTGTTTTGCCTATTAGCAAGAAGCAAATAGCTACTACGGATAGCGTACTAATCAGTACCGCTTCCCGCAATCGAACCATAAAATAAGCAGCTACAGCTGTAGGATACGCCCAAAAAAGCATCGACTCGCCCTGCAACGCAACAACGGCAAGCATTCCCAAGCTATAAACGAGTGTGAAAATAACGTTGATCTGCCGATAACGCCCTTTGATTGTGCCATAAGCACCGAGGGCTACCATGCCAAACACAATAGAAAAATCGACGAGTGCTTGCAACCAATTCCCTTGCACCAGACGCCAGACAGCGAAAGGCAGTATCGCTAGAATCCCGAGGGCGCCCTGAATGATCATCATGATTTCTTCAGGGGAAACACGCCTTTTATTCAAGCCAAGTAACGCTGCTAATTTGTCGATAACCACAATTTCCCTGCTCTAAAAAGCGTTCATAGCAATCAGTGTAGTAAGCGTACCACGTTTATGCTACTTAAAAAAAAGCGGGCATCATGCCCGCTGTCTAATGAAATAACATTAACCTCTGATGGCTAAGCGATCATGCCCTCGCTTAGCAGCCGCACGCACTTGGTCAGGAGCGGTGCCTCCGATATGATTACGTGCCGCTACTGAGCCCTCAAGCGACAGCACATCAAATACATCGCTAGCAATAGTGTCAGAGAACTGCTGCAACTCCTGCAAGCTCATTTCACCTAAATCTTTGCCTGTCTCGATACCGTAAGCAACCGACTTCCCGACTACTTCATGGGCATCGCGGAATGGCATCCCTTTACGTACAAGGTAATCCGCTAGATCAGTCGCCGTTGAGAAACCGCGTAACGCTGCTTCACGCATATTTTCTTTACGTGATTCAATCGCTGGAATCATATCCGCAAACGCACGCAGACAACCTTTGACCGTATCGATCGCATCAAACAGAGGCTCTTTATCTTCTTGGTTATCCTTGTTGTACGCCAACGGCTGAGACTTCATTAACGTCAGCAGGCTCATCAAGTGACCATAAACACGGCCGCTTTTTCCACGCACCAACTCTGGCACATCTGGGTTTTTCTTCTGCGGCATAATAGATGAGCCCGTGCAGAAGCGATCTGGTAGGTTGATAAAGTTAAACTGCGCAGAGGTCCACAACACAAGCTCTTCCGACATTCGTGTCATATGCATCATCAACACACTAGACGCTGCGCAGAACTCGATCGCGAAATCACGATCAGACACAGCATCCAATGAGTTTTCAGACGGTGCATCAAAGCCAAGCAATTCACAGGTGATTTGACGTTGAATAGGGTATGTCGTACCAGCCAGAGCAGCAGCCCCCAACGGCATGATGTTAACGCGCTTACGAGTATCCGCAAAACGCTCGTAATCACGACACAACATCTCAAACCACGCCATCAAATGGTGACCAAACGTCACAGGCTGAGCGGTTTGCAAATGGGTGAAGCCTGGCATGATGGTATCTGCTTCTTTCTCAGCCAAGCCTAACAAACCTTGCTGTAAGCGTGTAATTTCTGCAAGAATACGATCGATTTCATCACGAACATACAGACGAATATCCGTTGCTACTTGGTCATTTCGTGAACGACCCGTATGTAATTTCTTACCTGTAATACCGATTTTTTTCGTTAGCGCAGCTTCGATATTCATATGCACATCTTCAAGAGCAATTGACCACTCAAAGCGCCCCTGTTCGATGTCGTCCTGAATCTCAGCCAAACCTTGAATGATCGCATCACGCTCTTGTGCCGTTAATACACCGGCCTCGGTCAGCATTTTTGCATGCGCTACCGACCCCTGAATATCTTGTCGGTACATACGTTGATCGAATTCAACAGATGCCGTAAAACGGGCAACAAATTCATCTGTTGGTTCATTGAATCGACCACCCCACTGCTGGTTGGTTTTGCTAGTCATATCTCAGGACCTCTTTATCGGTACAGAACTGGTCAAAAATTTGAGGGCAATTATACCAGTTTTCCACATAGAAGGCGTGTTCTGTTGACATAAGCCGCACCACGAGTCGCTTATGTTCTGTTACAATCCCACCATTCGCCTCTTACTGGCCGTTAGTCGATTTGATTTCAGGACATGACTATGCAGAAAAAAGTTGTACGTATCGCGACCCGCAAAAGCCTTTTAGCTCTTTGGCAAGCGGAGTACGTTAAAGCCGAGCTCGAAAAGCATCACCCCGGCATTCAAGTCGAACTCCTCGGTATGACGACACGTGGCGATAAGATCTTAGACACCCCACTGGCCAAGGTAGGCGGAAAAGGCTTATTCGTTAAGGAACTGGAAGTTGCGATGCTCGAGAATCGTGCAGACATCGCCGTGCATTCCATGAAAGATGTTCCGATGGAGTTTCCAGAGGGCTTAGGTCTCGCCGTTATTTGCCCTCGTGAAAAGCCAACGGATGCGTTTGTGTCTAACAAATACAACTCCCTTGGTGAGTTACCCCAAGGTGCGATTGTTGGAACATCTTCGCTGCGCCGACAAGCCTTGTTACGTGAACAACGCCCTGACCTTGAAATTCAAGACCTTCGCGGTAATGTTCAAACTCGCCTAAGCAAGCTAGATGAGGGCCAATATGACGCCATCATTCTCGCAACCGCAGGCTTGATTCGTCTCGAACTGAAAGATCGTATTCGCTGTGAACTACCTGACGACATTAGCTTGCCAGCAGGCGGCCAAGGCGCTGTAGGCATCGAATGTCGACTGGATGACGAAGAAACGCTGGCTTTGCTCACACCGCTTCATCACCAACCTACCGCTTGGTGCGTCCTTGCAGAACGCGCCCTCAACAAGCGACTCGAAGGCGGTTGCCAAGTACCTATCGCTTGTCATGCCACGCTCAATGAAGCTCAAGACGAGATTTATCTTCGTGGACTCGTTGCACGTCCTGATGGCACAACCGTACTGCGTGACGAAATGCGTGGCCACCCTGACCAAGCTGAAACCATTGGTGTCACGGTTGCAGAACGTCTACTCGCTGCTGGTGCTGATGAGATTTTGAGCGAAGTCTATGCCACAAACAGCCACTAAATTGCCCGATTTAACTGGCCAGCGGGTGCTTGTCACCCGCCCGATCCATCAACAGGCGCAACAGATGCGCTTGTTATCAGAACTGCATGCCCAGCCGATCTCTCTGCCTTTATTAGAGATCTGCCCGACAAACAGCTCACACCCAGACTTTCAACTCATAAAACAGCAAATAATGAATCTAGATCTTTATCAGATTGTTATTTGCATCAGTCCCAATGCTGCGCGAATTGCTGCCGACCTCATTGACCAATACTGGCCACAATTACCCGTTAATATACAGTGGTACGCCATTGGCCAAAAAAGCGCCAAAATTCTGAGAGATAACGGTATACCCACAACCTATTCAAACGCAGGCTTTGACTCAGAAGCCATGTTAACGATGCCAGAGCTAGAGAACCTTGAGCACAGCAAGGTGCTGATTCTTCGTGGGTATGGCGGCCGCACTACACTTGCTGAAACACTAACAGAGCGCGGTGCAAAGGTAGAATATGCCAACCTTTATAGCCGACTTTGCCCAACTTATTCAGACGAACATATCAAAAGTACTATTTATAATAGTGACTTATCATCTATTCTGATAACCAGTGGCGAGGCACTTGAGAACTTTGTTAAAGTGGCAAGAGGCAGCCAGCAGCAATTCAGCATCGATTCACTACTATCGCTTAAGCTTGTTATACCCAGTGAACGCATTGCAGAACAGGCTAGAAAAATTGGATTTTTAAACTTACAGGTAGCGCAAGGCCCCGATGATTTATCAATGATCGCCGCGCTAAAGCCAACCATCGACTCGGAAGCCAACGCATGAAACATACCGAGAACAACACTGACAAAAAACCAGATACACCCGTACATGATGATGTAACGCCGGATACTCCACCTGCAGACTGCTGCACTGATAAAGATGACAGTAAAGCAGACTCGCCAGAAGAGGCCCCTCTTCTAGTAGAGCAAACTGACCCACCTAAGGCTTCAGAGCCCACTAAAGAAACGGTTGCGCCAGCTGAAAAGCAGCCCGCATTGTGGCATGGCAAATTAGCCCTAGCCATCTCTATCATCG
>DAIRSP010000020.1:0-29292 GCA_036804365.1 Neptunomonas sp.
ATCGCTGCGGTAATGGAGTTACTGAATAGCATCAGTAAATTTGTCGATGTAAGCGAGCAAGGCCGCGCGGTTATGCGTGAAGCGTTGGAAGCAGCGATTCAGTTGCTGTCACCTATCGTTCCACATATGACACATCAATTATGGACCGAACTTGGCTACACCACGGATCTGCTCAACACCCCATGGCCAGTATGCGATGAGTCTGCACTGGTGCGCTCTAGCGTTGAAATGGTTGTGCAAGTAAACGGCAAAGTGCGTGGCAAGATTGAAGTCCCTGCTGACGCTGATCAAGACTTTGTCCTGCATACGGCATTGGCTGTTGAGAACGTTCAGCGCTTTATGGATGGCAAACCTATCCGTAAGAAAATTGTTGTGCCAGGCAAACTGGTTAACATCGTAGTCGGCTAAGGGAGTTCGAACCTCATGGTGGCATTATTTAACAGAGTTATTTGTGTGCTTTTAGTATCCACGTTACTCGCTAGCTGTGGTTTCCAGTTGCGTGGAAAGCAAGAGATTCCTGAATCAGCTAAAACAGTAACTCTAACTCTAAAGAAAGGGATGCCTGAAAGGTTCGAACAAGCGATGATGAAAACGCTGGCGGAGAAGGAGATCAGTATCGCCGCCGGTGCGCCGTATCAGCTCATTGTTAAAGATGCCATCATCAATCGTCGATCTATTACTCTCGATAGCAAAGCAAACGTGGATGAGTATGAACTACTTATCCTCGTAAACTTCGAAATCTTTGATCGTGATGGCCACTCAGTCAGTGGCCCGTTAGTCGCAAGAAACGAGCGTATCTACGACTATAACGCAAACGCAGCCGCAGCAAGCTATGTGCTTGAGAAACAGATCCGTGTGGAGATGTGGAAATCGGTTTCTGAAAATATTCTGCGACAATTTATAGCTAGAATTCGCTAATTCCATCATGAAGCTAACGGCTGATCAACTTACAGGACACTTACAACAGGGACATTTGCCTGTTTATATTGTCACGGGTGACGAGCCATTATTGATTGAAGAGAGCTGCGATCTATTGCGCAGCGCTCTTCGCTCCAAAGGCTTCCAAGAAAGAGAGGTACTTCATGTTGAAGGTCACTTCAAATGGGAATATCTACTGGAATGTGCGAATGCACTGTCACTCTTTGCCGAACTTAAACTTATTGAAATACGTTTAGGTAGTAGCAAAGTCAACAAAGCCGCAAGTGATATTATTCAAGAGTATATCGCTCACGCTCCCGCTGAAAATGTTCTTTTGATCATTGCGGACAAGATTGACGGTGCTACAAAAAAATCAGCTTGGTACAAGGCGATTGAGAGCAAAGGTGCAAGCATCGAACTTTGGCCTGTTGAAGTTCAGCAGCTTCCTGGTTGGATAAGACACCGCGCTAGCTTGCAGGGCTTCAAGCTAGATGACGCTGCGGTACAGTTACTCTGCGATCGTGTCGAAGGCAACCTGCTGGCCGCTAAGCAAGAGTTACAAAAGCTACAACTCCTCTATCCTTCTGGCACCTTAACTGCTGAAATGATCATTGAGTCGGTCTCCGATAGTTCGAGATATGATGTCTATGCACTCATGGATGCTGTGACCTTAGGCCAAAGTGAACGCTGTATCAAAATTTTGAATGTGCTTCGACAAGAGGGCACCGAACCACCGGTTGTGTTATGGGCGTTAACCCGCGAGATACGCACTCTTTATAGCATTATTCAAGGCCAACAACGGGGTCTCTCTTATGAGACGCTTTGTCAAAAAGAGCGTATTTGGGGTAAGCGTAAACAAACACTAAAACGCTGCGCTGATAAACTCAATTTAACGCTGTTAGAGTCTCTGCTCCAATCTAGCCATGAATTAGACCAGATGATAAAAGGTTTAGCCGTTGGCTCACCTTGGCTGCACCTAACAGACATCACACTCTCGTTAGCGGGCTCTCGCTTCCTCAAGTAAAGACAGCAATTTTAAACTATACTTAGATTCTCTCTTAATAGGCGGGATTATGAGACCATTAGTATTTATCTTCGGCCTAGCCTTATGCGGCCTACTTACGGCTTGCTCAAAATTTGAAGACCCTAAGAGGATGAAGTCGGGTGAGTCCCTATATCGCTATTATTGTATGGAGTGCCATACAAAAATCGGCATAGGCGCATCCTATGAAAACCTTCCCGAAGTTAAGCGCAAAATGAAAAGCTACGAAATTGTACTCATGATCAAATACGGCTACGACATGGGGCATAACATGCCGACCTTTGGACAATTATCAGACGAACAAGCTGATGCCGTAGCCGAGTTTGCAGTTGCCTTGCAGCAGGGCAAGGCTAAAATCCAGTAAGTTTAAACGAGACTATGAACTACCGTTGTTTCTAAACGAATATTGTCATGCAAAGGACAACGGTGACAAACCTCATCTAGAAAGCTCTTTTTCTCTTCATCTGTTAAGTTTGCATCGATTTCAGCAGTAACACGAATATTTTGGAAGCCGACACGATTCAGTGTTTCTTTGCCGAGCAAACCCGCTGGGTCGTAATCCCCTTCAACCGCCACCCGGAAACCTTTTAATTCAATTTTCCTTTGCATCGCGGCAATTCTTCCTATGGTTGCGATACAACCACCGAGTGAAAATAAGAAATACTCAAGCGGTGTTGGCCCTTTATCTTCACCACCGCCACCGGCTGGCTGGTCTATAAAGATCTGATGACCGCGAATATTTGATGCAACCGTAAACGAATTTTGCATCTCAGTTTCAATACGTACTGTTTTATTACCTGCCATAACTATCACCCACTACATAAGTAAAATCTAATATAAATAATAAATTAATCTTATTTAATATGCACTGCGATTATGGATTTTTTGGCTATATAACAAACAAAAAAGGCTGCTAGCACAGCCTTTCCTAAGAAAAGGGTCGCATTAGCTGACCTTTTCGCCCTTTGCTTGCAGATCGGCATGGTAAGATGAACGCACTAACGGGCCACTCGCAACATGTTTAAATCCTAGTTCTTTTGCTACACGTGCAAACTCATCAAACTCTGCAGGGGTTACAAAACGATCAACAGGTAAGTGGTTACGGCTAGGTTGTAGATACTGACCGATTGTGAGCATATCTACGTTATGCGCACGTAGATCTTTCAATACTTCAATAATCTCTTCATTCGTTTCGCCCACCCCAACCATCAAGCCTGATTTTGTTCTGATAGAGGGCTGACGCTGTTTAAAACCTTTCAAAAGATCTAAAGACCACTGATAGTCCGCACCTGGACGTACCTTTTTATATAAACGCGGCACTGTCTCTAGGTTATGGTTAAATACATCTGGCGGCGTTGCGCTTAAAATTTCTAGCGCGATCTCCATTCTGCCACGGAAATCAGGTACTAGCGTTTCAATTTGGATCGTTGATGAGCGCTGACGAGTTTCAGATATACAGTTAGCAATATGTTGCGCTCCGCCATCTCGCAAATCATCACGATCAACTGATGTAATAACTACATATTTTAAACCCATATCTGTAATAGCTTCAGCCAACTCTCTCGGCTCATTCTCAGCCAGCGCATTCGGGCGACCATGAGCCACATCACAAAATGGACAGCGGCGTGTACAGATATCACCCATAATCATAAAGGTGGCGGTACCATGGCTAAAGCATTCGCCTAAATTGGGGCAGCTAGCCTCTTCACAAACAGAAGATAATTTATGATGGCGTAGTTTTTCTTTGATACGCTGGACTTCTTTGCTTGAACCCATACGAACACGGAGCCACTCAGGCTTACGCGGCATCTCATCCTTCTCTGTAGGAATCACCTTAACAGGTATCCGAGAAACTTTTTCTGCACCACGTAGTTTAACACCCTGCTCTACCTTTACAGATGAAGCACCTTTATCTGAGCTGTTCGCCATAATTTTATGAGTCCAAAGATGTATATCGGGAGACTAAAGTATACCCGATTTTTTTAGTCAAGTAATTCACTAGGTAGGTTTGAGCCTCTGCGGGATCAGCATCAGGCACAAGCGTGCACAGCTGCGTCATAGGCATACCTGCGTAGCCACATGGATTGATCCGCAAAAAGGGTTCCAAATCCATATTCAGATTCAACGCGAGTCCATGAAAGGTGCAACCGCGCCTGACACGCAATCCTAACGATGCAATTTTAGCATCGCCAACATAAACACCTGGGGCATCGGGCTTAGCATAGGCATCAATATTAAAACTCCTAAGCGTATCGATAACGCCCTCTTCCATCAGGGTCACCACATCTCTCACACCTAAATGGTTGCGACGCAGATCCAACATCAAATACACAACCAGCTGCCCTGGACCATGATAAGTGACTTGCCCGCCTCTATCGACTTGAACGACAGGAATATCACCTGTTTGCAGCAGATGTTCAACCTTTCCCGCCTGACCTTGAGTAAACACAGGCTTGTGTTCTACTAGCCATATCTCATCAATGGTTTCAGGCATTCGCAACTCAGTAAAGGACTTCATCTTTTGCCATATTGGCTCGTAAGATTGCAGTCCTAACTCGCGTATAATGATTTCTCTATTCATTAAAGTACGATATGCACCCGATCATAAGCGATCAGATCTTCATGCAAACGCTTGAGCTGATCCTCTCCCGTTGCTGTAATAAACATTCTGATCGAACGAAAAGTTCCCTTGCTACTATCTTGAATGGTAATCCGACTTACATCTAAATCAGGTACATGCACTTGCACCACTTCGATGACGAAGTCACGAAAATCCTCAGCATTTTTACCCACCACTTTGATGGGGTAATCAGGGCAAGGAAACTCAATTTTAGGTGGTTTTATCTCTTCACTCATACTCACTCTCCCGTCATCAACCGGTGCTGATGACGAATAAACAGATCAAAGACGCTCGCCCACATTTCACCCTTTTCACCTTGAGCTATCTTATGCTCATCGACTTGAATGACTGGGACAATGGCGCGAGTCGAGCTGGATATCCAAACCTCATCAGCACTAATGAGTCTCTGATATCCAATCTCTTCCTCTTTTAACGGTATAGCATTCTCAGCAGCCAATTCAACGATCAGTTCGCGGGTTGTGCCTGTAAGAATACTGTGGCTTTTTGGCGGCGTAACAATGACACCCTTCTCTACAATAAAAAAGTTACAACTCGCGCCTTCTGTGAGTCGATTATTTTTTTCTAATAATGCCTCTTGTGCTCCAGCCTTAGCTGCTTTTTGTAGAACCAAAATATTAGGTAAAAGGCCTGTCGATTTAATATCACAACGCTGCCAGCGTAGGTCATCTGTTACGATAACTTTAATTGGCTGAACACTTTCTTTGCCAGCATCATAAATATCTTTTATAGGCTGACAACAGGCAAACACTGTTGGTTTCAGATGAGGATCTATAGCATGCACACGTTTACCTGCACTGCCACGTGTAACCTGTAAATACACAGATAAATTACCGCCGCCATTGCGCTGCACGAGGTCCTGTAGCAGAGACGCCCAATCTAGCTCGATTTTGATTTCAAGTTGATCAAGACTATAGGCCAGTCTCTCTATATGCGCTGGCAGACCAAATCCTACACCCTGATAGAATGGAATAACTTCATAGACACTATCACCAAATAAAAAACCGCGGTCAAATACCGAAACTTTGGCGTCTTTAGCCTCTAAAAAATCACCATTTAAATAAACAATATCCATGTTCACCATAAATACAAATGCCCACACCTTACGATGCGGGCATTTATTATTTTTTCAACTCTAATTCTTGTTAGCCTATCAAGCTGCTAAAGAATCTGACAATTGCGTGCCATATCCGCTTGATAAACCCGCCCTCTTCAATATCTTCAAGTGCGACTAGAGGTACCGTGGTTACCTCTTCACCATTCAGTACCACTCTAACAACACCATACTCTTGGCCTTTGACAACTGGGGCATTGATGGCTTGATCAACATCCATCGTTGCTTGTAACTCTTCTGCCTGACCACGAGGAATCGTTACAGCTAACGCATGCTTAAGACCTAACTTAACTTGATCAGTTTGGCCACCCCATACTTGGGCGGTGCTTAAAGCTTCATTGGCACCGTAAAGCTTATGAGTACGATAGTAACGGAACGCATAAGCTAACAGTTTTTGCGTCTCTTGTGCTCGCGCTTCTTCACTCTTAGTTCCTAACACTACAGAGATTAAACGCATACCTTCACGTTTGGCAGATGCCACTAAACAGTAACCGGCCTCTTCAGTGTGACCTGTTTTCAAACCATCGACTGTGTGATCACGCCACAACAGTTTATTACGATTCGGCTGACGGATACCGTTGTACGTAAAGTACTTCTCTGAATACACACCATATTGCTCAGGGAATTCATCAATAATACCGCGAGCAAGCAGCGCTAAATCCTCTGCAGTAGAGACATGGCCATCGGCTGGCAAACCCGTTGCGTTAGCAAAATGGGAGCTTTTCATTCCCAATAGATCTGCATGTTGATTCATTAAATCAGCAAATGCAGACTCACTCCCTGCAATATGTTCGGCAACCGCAACCGACGCATCATTACCTGACTGAATGATGATACCTTTCAGTAGGTCCTCTAAACCTACTTGTGTTCCCTCTTTGATAAACATGCGAGAACCTTCTGTTCTCCACGCTTTTTCAGAGACAAGCACTTGATCTGTCTTACTGATGTTTCCCTTATTAAGCTCATACTCAACTATATAGGCTGTCATCATTTTAGTCAGACTCGCTGGAGCAAACTGATCTTTTGAGCTTTGTTCAAGAATCACTTTGCCCGTATCAGCATCCATCACAATATAAGCGGTTGCTGCTATTTGTGGAGCCGATGGGATAAATTCTGTTTCAGCAAATGCTTGGCTCGTGAATGTAAAAATGGACAGAAAAATAAAAAAGGCGGTTCTCAGTCTTCGCACAATCAATTCCTGATTAGTTATCGCTTAGTGGTTGGATAATAGACGCTTATGAAACAATTAAGTTCTATTACTTATCTTCATTAAGGTAAGTTTACCAGATGTGAACCCGGAAACCCTCTCCCTGATAGATTTTCGATTAAAGAATTCGCTTCATAACCGGAAGAAACCGGCCCTATCAATACCTTATAAAGGGTTCGTCCTTGCGAATTTACCGCTTCAACTCTTGCGGCTTGATTAAAGCGAGCCTGAACCTGTTGCGCAACGCGATTCGCTGAGACTTCAGCAGAATAGGCGCCTACCTGTATATAAGAGCCTGAAGACACAGCTCTTACCGGTGTTTGACGAACCCCTTGATCTCTAACAGCCGAACTCGATTGCCATGTCCTTGGGTTGATAGCAGTCACTTCCACTTGCGCGGTACCGTTAGCTAACATGCCTAACTTTGCCGCTGCGGCATAAGACAGGTCGATTATTCTTCCCGTATGAAATGGCCCCCGATCATTCACCCGCACAATCACCTGACGACCATTATTTAAGTTACGCACTCGAACATAAGTGGGTATAGGTAGGGATTTGTGTGCAGCTGTCATCCCATACATGTCATAGGTTTCACCGTTTGACGTTGCATAGCCATGAAACTTATTGCCGTACCAAGAGGCTCCCCCTTGCTCTACATAACCATCAGCATCATTCATAATCCAATACTGCTTACCCAGAACCACATAAGGACTTTTATTTCCACCGCGGCTTTTTGGCTCTATTCTAGGTACGGCATCAGGAATCTTAGACACATCTACAGGGGACGCAGGGCCGTGATCATTCGCATAGCGATAACGCCCTCCATTACCACCAGATTTATTCGAATTACTGGAGCAACCTGAAAGAATAAGCATGCATACCGAAAAAACAACAAACAGTAATCGCATTAATAATTAACCCTTTTCTTCTTCTAATTTGGCGGCTGAAATCGCCTGACTTAATTGATAGACAGCCATTGCATATAAACGACTACGGTTGTACCGGGTAATCACATAAAAGTTATTGAGCCCAAGCAAGTATTCTGCTCGGCTCTGATCCATCATTTTTAACAAAACAACAGGCGTGTTTTGCAATAGACTCTCTTCAGTCAATACACCCCGTTGTCTCCACCACGCCAGATCGAGTACAGGGACTTCACCCGTATTGATAATTTCTTCATCTACCTCACTTGTGACTTGGGCAGGTACAACAACAGGTTCTTTATATTGCCAACCGAACTGTTTAAAGTAGTTCGCCACACTTCCAATAGCGTCATCTGCGCTATTCCAAATATCCTTATCGCCATCATGGTCAAAATCAACAGCATAGGCTAAAAAACTTGATGGCATGAACTGCCCATAGCCCATGGCGCCTGCATAAGAGCTCTTCAGTTGAGTGACATCACATTTTTCTTGTGCGCAAACTAAGAATAGATCATGTAACTGACCTTGAAAGAACTCAGCCCGTCGCGGGTAGTCAAAGCTCAGGGTCGCCAAAGCATCTAAAGCGCGATAGCTCCCCATATTCCGCCCGAAGTGTGTTTCTACACCAATGATTGAAACAATCAGCTCCGCAGGCACTCCATACTCTCGCTCTGCACGCGCTAACGCCTCTTCGTGCTCCAACCAAAAAATAACGCCGCGATTAATTTTATTGGGCTTGATAAACAGCTTTCTATATTCACCCCAATCAAGCCGGCGCTCGGCGGGTCGATCCATCGCCGCTAGGATGGAGTTTTGCTTAACGGCCTGCTCCAAGGTAGATTCGAGATAAGTTCTATCAAAGCCTAACGCAACTTGCTTTGCTATCCACTTTTGAGCCTCGGGATGCTGCGCATAATTATCAGCCGCCATCGCTCTTGCAGACACTAGAAATGCCAGTAACGCGATAACTAGGGTAATGGGGTTAACCATGACAGCTCCTTTTCATTAATAACGCATTTTAAGCTGTTTATGGGTGAATACGGACATCAAAATTCCAAAGCCAGCCATGAGTGTTACGATCGATGTCCCACCGTAGCTCACCATAGGTAAAGGCACACCCACAACAGGTAAAATGCCACTCACCATACCGATATTTACGAATACATAAACGAAGAAGGTTAACACCACACCCCCAGCGACTAATCGGCCAAAACCATCAGGTACTTGCGTAGCCATCCACAAGCCACGCCCGATAATTAAAATATACAAAAATAGTAATAGACTAACACCTATTAAACCCATCTCTTCCGCGATCACTGCGATAATAAAGTCCGTATGTGACTCAGGCAAAAAGTCTAACTGCGACTGAGTTCCATATAACCAACCTTTGCCCCAGACGCCACCCGAACCGATAGCCGTTTTTGATTGAATGATATTCCAACCTGAACCTAGAGGATCGCTTTCCGGATCCAAAAAGGTCAATACCCTTTGCCTTTGATAATCCTTCATAACCATCCATAAGCCAGGCAATGCGGCTCCAGCCAGCCCCAGAGCAGCGAAGATGTAACGCCATCTAATACCCGAGAACAACAACACAAAAACCCCTGATGCAGCTATCAGCAATGAGGTACCTAAATCGGGTTGTTTCATGATCAGGACAGTCGGCACGCCAATCAAGATTAGACTGACGACGCAATGTTTGAAGCTTGGAGGCAGCGGTCTTACCGACAAATATCCTGCAACCATCAAAGGCAGAATGAGTTTCATTATTTCAGA
Source organism: Neptunomonas sp. (assembly GCA_036804365.1). GTDB lineage: Bacteria > Pseudomonadota > Gammaproteobacteria > Pseudomonadales > Balneatricaceae > Neptunomonas. The sequence goes on from DAIRSP010000020.1 coordinate 9,619, forward strand.
GGGTTGAAATCTAAAACCCGGCAAGGCCAACCAACGCTGCGCCCCTTTAGCTCCTACACCTACTAAAATTACGGCAATCAACAAAATCACGCTAATCGCATACAGCCAAGGAGCCCATCGAATTAATAGACGAGGGGTGACCTGAGCCAAGAGAATGAGTACGCCGAAACCTGCTCCCATACGTACCATCTGGCGGAGAACATAATCGATATCTTTTCCAGACGCGCTATAAAGCACAAACAGACCAAAGCTACATAGCACCACCAGAAGAAACATCATCCAACCATCAAGATGTGTATAACTCCACCACCCTTTCTTCCTTTTTAGGTGATATCCAGCTTCCGGCATGGAACGTTCAAAATCACGACTACTCATGTCCGTGTCCTGGCTCATTTAGGGGTGTCAAAGGCTCAACAACCGGATCTTCACCTAAGAGGTAAGCATCCATAACTTTACGTGCTAAAGGCGCGGCGGTACTCGATCCGCCACCGCCATTTTCTACGATAACCGCAAGGGCGATTTTCGGTTTATCCGAAGGCGCAAAGGCGATAAAGAGAGCGTGATCATGAAAACGCTTCTCCAATTTCTTTGCATCATAGCGTTCGTCCTGCTTTATCCCTACGACCTGCGCAGTACCTGTTTTACCGGCAATTTCATATTTAGCATCAAGGCCAATTTTTCGTGCAGTACCGCGCTCCCCATGGACAACTTCAACCATATTATCCACTATGGTTTCCCAATATTCTGGGTGTTTTAGCTTTACATCCTCTGGGAAACCTCGCTCCTTCCCTAAGTCGGGCATAACAACAGAGACTTTACCTTCAGGGTCTACCTCTCTAACTCCTTTAAGTAATTTAGGTTGTACCCACTTACCTCGGTTAGCCAGTACCGTGGCGGCAGTCGCGAGTTGCAGTGGGGTTGAGACTAAGAAGCCCTGACCGATACTCAGGTTTAATGAGTCACCGGGATACCAAGGTAACTTCCTGACTTTTCGTTTCCACTCTCGGGAGGGCAAAATAGCGGCTAAGGCTTCTGGAAGATCCAGACTGGTTACCTGCCCAAAGCCAAATCTGCCCAAGAAGTCTGACATAGGATCAACACCCATTCGATAACCCGAATCATAAAACCAAACGTCGCAGGATTGAGCGATCGCCAGTTTGAGATTGACCGTACCATGTCCCCCTCGCTTCCAGTCACGATATTTACGGCCACCTTGAGTCAAGGTATACCAACCCTGATCCCATACGGTATGACTCGGTGAAACAGTTTCCGTATCGATAGCGGCTAAAGCGATAATAGGTTTGACGGTTGAACCAGGAGGGTAACGACCCCGCAGCGCTCGGTTAAACAAAGGCAGATCGGGAGAGTCTCTTAAGGCACTATAGTCAGCACTGGAGATCCCGGTTACAAACAGGTTAGGGTCATAGCCAGGTGTAGATACCAGAGCGAGAATACCCCCTGTTTCAGGATCAATGGCAACGATAGAGGCTTTTTCGCCTTCTACTAACTTTTCAGTAATCTGTTGTAATCGTAAATCGATATAAAGCTCTAAATCTTTACCCGGAACAGGATCGCTTTTTTCCAATACCCGCATAACGCGGCCGCGCGCATTCGTTTCAACCTTTTGCATACCAACCGTGCCATGCAAAATGGTTTCGTAGAAGTTCTCTATTCCTAGCTTACCGATGTAATGGGTACCCGCATAATTAAGAGGATCAAGAACCTGCAACTCAGACTCATTTATCCGACTCACATAGCCTAGTGCATGTACCAGAGATTCACCATAAGGGTAATAACGAATCAGATCGGCCTCAACCTGAACCCCCGGCAAGCGATAATAGTTGACGGCTAGCTTAGCAATCTCCTCTTCCGTTAAACGAAAACGAACGGGGACTGTTTCATAAGGGCGCCGTCTCTGACTTAAGCGCTTTTTGAAGCGCTCAATATCTTTATCAGTTACCTCTATTAATGTCGCCAGTTCTGCTAACGTCTCATCCAGATGCTTACCGACTTCTTCTTTGAGAATAGTGACACTGTAACTCGGGCGGTTTTCAGCCAGTAGAACGCCCTTAGTGTCGTATATCAGCCCTCTGGTGGGTGCTACTGGTTGCAGTTGGATACGGTTTTTATCCGACATAGCCGCAAACTTATCATATTGCAAAACCTGCAAATAATAGAGTCGGGCAAGCAACCCACCAATCAACAGCAATACCAAACCAAAAGCTAACATTACCCGGAAGGTAAAGGTGCGATTTTCCTGTGAATGGTCCTTAAGACGTTCAAATCCAGACATAATTATTTGTGGTATGGATGCCCTTGGATAATAGTCCAGGCCCGATAGACCTGTTCAGCAAGAATAATTCGCACCAGCGGATGCGGTAAGGTTAGCGCAGATAAAGACCATTTTTGATCAGCTACATCGACACAGCGGGGGTCTAACCCATCAGGCCCCCCAACTAACAAGCTGATATTTCGTCCATCCATCTGCCAATCCCGGATATGATCAGCTAACTGTTCGGTTGCCCATGCGCGCCCTTTTACCTCTAAAGCAATCACTCTATCGCCTTTAGGGATAGCAGCTAACATCGCATCGCCCTCCTGACGAATAGCCCGCGCTTTATCTGCGCTCTTTCCTCGATGCCCAAGCGGTAACTCCACCAACTCGAGCGACATTTCATTAGGTAAGCGCTTACTGTATTCCACAAAGCCTTGCGTTACCCAGTCGGGCATCTTCCCACCCACCGCTAGCAACCGAATTTTCATTAAGCTTGACTACCTACCGGCGTCTCACCATCAGCCGGATCAAAGCGCCACAAACGCTCTAGATCATAATAGCTTCGCGCATCTGGCATCATCACGTGCACGACAACGTCCCCTAAATCAACTAACACCCAGTCACCTGCGTTCTCACCCTCAGTACCAAATGGGCGACAACCGGCTTCCTTGGCTTTCTCAATAACATTTTGTGCAATCGACATCACATGACGCTTTGATGTTCCACAAGCGATCATCATATAGTCCGTAATACTCGACTTGCCTCGCACATCAATGACATCAATCTCTTTAGCCTTCATATCTTCAAGGGCATCACGTACAAGTTCTATTATCTGCTCAGTTTGCATCGGCAATTCAGTTTCCTATTCGCTATTTAGCGTTGTCATAATAAAGTTTATTCTGTTGAATATATTGCAAGACACTGTCCGGCAATAAGTAACGAGGCGAAAGTCCCTTGCTCAATAGGCTACGTATTTCGGTCGCCGAAATACTTAAAGGGGTTAGTTCCAATATCAAAATATTGCCTGAAGCCTCAGTCAACAGGGAGTATTTATCACTAATTTGGTGATCCGCTAGTAATTGAGTCAGCGCCTCATTGGGACGACACTCAAACCCTGGACGCGCTACAACGATGATATGACAAAAGCGTAAAAACTCTTCATATCGATGCCATGTATCGAAAGACAGAAACGAATCCATGCCTATTATCATACAGACCGAAGTATCTGCGCCAAGTTCCTTGCGCAGCGCCTCCAATGTATAAATGGTATAGGAGGGCTGGTCTGCAAGAATCTCTCGGGGATCACACATTAATGCTGGCTCATCAGCAACTGCACGTTCGACCATCGCCAAACGAGCATCTGCATTAGAGCCCGGAGACTCACGATGTACAGGTTGTTTAGCTGGCATCAAAGCAACTTGCTTGATATTCAGTGTTTGCTGAATCTCAAGCGCCGTTCTCAGATGACCATGATGGATGGGATCAAAGGTCCCACCCATAAACACATGTACGTTGTTTGTCACTTACGGATATGTCCATCGCCTAAAACGACATACTTTTGCGAGGTTAATCCTTCCAAACCAACTGGCCCGCGAGCATGTATTTTATCGGTAGATATACCAATTTCAGCGCCTAAGCCATATTCAAATCCATCTGCAAAGCGGGTTGAGGCGTTCACTATGACCGAGCTAGAATCCACTTCTCTCAGGAATCGGCGCGCTAGTGTGTAGTTTTCCGTTACGATGGCATCGGTATGATGAGAACCGTAATGGTTGATATGAGTAATCGCATCATCCATATCGGCAACGACTTTAATGGATAATACCGGCGCTAAATACTCAGTAGACCAATCTGCTTCTACTGCAGGCTTGACCATCGGCGCTAGCGCTTTAGTTTTTGCACAGCCACGCAGCTCAACACCCGCAGCCAGATAACGTTCAACTAGATCACCCAAAATATTTTCTGCGATCTTTTCATGTATCAACAAAGTTTCCATCGTATTACAGGTACCGTAACGATGAGTCTTCGCGTTCAAGGAGATATTGACGGCTTTAGCGCGATCAGCTTGTTCATCAATATAAACATGACAGATACCATCAAGGTGCTTAATCACCGTGACTTTTGCATCGCGACTGATACGCTCAATCAGCCCTTTACCGCCCCGAGGTACTATCACATCCACATATTCTGGCATTGTGATGAGATGACCTACGGCCTCTCTATCCGTTGTTTCGATAACTTGTACTGTATCTTCAGGCAAGCCAGCCGCTTCTAAGCCAACACGAATGCACGCAGCGATAGCCTGATTCGAATGGATAGCCTCAGAGCCACCACGCAAAATTGTGGCATTACCCGACTTAAGACACAAACTCGCCGCTTCGACAGTTACATTGGGACGTGATTCATAAATAATACCGATCACCCCTAATGGGACACGCATCTTACCGACTTGAATCCCAGAAGGGCGGTAGTTCATATCAGTGATCCCACCGATAGGGTCGGGAAGAGCGGCTACCTGTTTTAATCCTTCGATCATTCCGTTAACGGTAGACGGCTTGAGCTCAAGGCGATCCAGCATTGCAGCATCTAAACCATTTGCACGGGCATTCTCAAGATCTTTACGATTTGCTTCTGCTAGTTCGACACGTGCCTCATCTAAGGCTTTTGCCATCGCAAGCAATGCCTTATTTTTAACACCCGTATCGGCACGAGCGATCAAACGAGCGGCATCTCTCGCTTTCTGACCGACACTCTTCATATATAATTCGACGTTCATCACTCACCCTTCCACGTTCGCGTGAACTAGGTATTATACAATGCTATCTTTCGCGGGTCATGGACTGCTTGATAAGAGTGACCAGAAAGAGTACGAACTGGTATGATCTACACCGCCAAATGATCACACTACACTGGTAACGGATAACAATTAGCGCCATGCAGCCACAACTGAAACTCAATACCTTCAAACATATTCTCGCAACTGCGGCTGTCATGCTGATTGGTTGGCTTATCAGTGCGGGCTATATCTATTTTGCTGTAGACAATACAGCCAAAAATGAAGCATTGAAAAGCGCACAAACATCTGCCAAGCAAGCGGCACTGAGCATTCAGCCTTATCTTTTGGCTAATGACATCATTAGCTTAAACGTCTATATCAATTCTCTAACCGAAGCTCGCCTTATCAACGGAGTAGCGGTTTACAACGAGCAGGATGAGTTAATCGCGCGCGCTGGCACTGAAACGGGAGCCACTAAAGATGTCGTCATGGGCTCTCCCCAAACACCGATGGGTCATGTCACCCTCTATATCAGCCACCAGCCACAAAAAGCGATGCTTGAGTCTTTCCTCTGGCCGATTGCCGTGCTGTCTTTATCCACCATGCTAGTCACCTTGGTGAGCCTTTGGTTCTCACTTAAACAACAAGCAGCCGAAGCCCAACGAGCAAAAAGTAAAAAGACAAACGAGTCTGTCATCATTATTGAAGACCTTAATGCACCGGAGAATCAACTCGATACGATTAACACAAGTAGCGACGTTAACAACACTTCTTCATCAGATGAGTTTAAAGTCACGCTAACCGAAGCCATTGAAGCGTCTACGCCAGAAACCCCTGAGTCGGCGGAGACAACCAAACCCTTAGAGCAGGAAGATGCGCTCGCCCCTAGCGCTGATCCGCATGAGGATGAACAACAAAGTCTAATAGTGGACACAGAGGCCCTGCGTGAAGATTCGTTCACACTCATTAATGATGATATTGATTCACACGCCCCTAACACACACATCATTAATGAACCTGCCTCTAAACAACAAGGCTCAGCCGCCGATGTTACTTCAACCGATGAAGAGATGGACAATGAAGCCTTGGTTGAACTATTGCGCCCAGATCCACAATCCAAACAGCGAATGCCGCAATTTGTCCCCTCGCAACCAAACGACAAAGAAGCTGACCCTGAGATTGAGTTGGATATCTTTAATGATGAGCCTGCTCCGGTGCCCGCATTAACGCCACAAATACAGCCAACAGACACCTCTCAAGCACCTGAAAAATCGAACCCATTGCGCGACAGGGCTCGACCGGAAGTACAGCTAGATCTATACACACTCGAGCATCAATTAGAACTCACGCTGCAACCACAGGATGCCGCGTATCTTATCTATATCGACGCCACCACAGGCCATGCCGACTATGTCGAGCCGGAAGAACATGAACTACTTTTAGATGCTTATGAGGCTATGATCCGCCAAGTAGCATCTATCTATGGAGGCCAGCTCACTGTTTCAGCGAGTGGCGATCTACAGTTATTCTTTGATGATCAAAGCCAAGATGATTCGCATGGTATTCATGCAACCTGCGCGGCCAAACTGTTTACACTCTTATATCGGGCCTTCAATCAGCAACGAATTAAGTCGTTTAGCCCTGTACTTAACCTACATATGGCCATCGTCCGGGGCAATAGACAAAAATTTGCATTAATTAAAGAGGAAGCTCTCTTTCTGACCCGAACAACTCAATCCAACGAACTCATTAGTCATACGGCTCTGACAGAGGCTCGCCACTTAAAAGAAACCATCATGACCAATGCAAACATTCGCAGGGAAGATGAAGATAAGGTGCTAATCCTATCCTTAGGTGAGTCGTACCAACACCTTTTAAGAAAACAAGCAGAACATCTACTGTTGAAAAACTAAGATTAGATTTTCATTGGACAGAAAAAAAAGGTATTGCCGAGCAATACCTTTTTTTGTTCAGACTATTCGGCATTGTCCTCTGCCATCACCTCAAGCCTATCAACACGCTGATAACCCCTTGGCAACTTATTACCACGACGCCCGCGCTCACCGATATAGTGTTCAATATCTGCCGGTTTGAGTTTCAGGTGTTGCTTACCTGCATGCACCTGCAACGTCTCCTCTGGTCGCAACAATGCCAAACCACAAATTAATTCCTCGCGAGTGGCCGCTCGTACCGCTGGAATATTAATAATTTTGTTCCCTTTACCTCGCCCAAGTTCAGGAAGCTCGTTGACCGGGAACACCAACAAACGGCCTTCGGAAGTAACGGCTGCCAAACGAACACCCTCATCAGAAGGCACCATCTGTGGCGATATTACTTTTGCATTTTTAGGCAAGGTCAATGCAGCCTTACCATTTTTGGTTTTGCTGGTTAGATCACCAACAGTGGTTATGAAACCATAACCGGCATCGGATGCCAGAAGCACTTTCTCCGTTTCACGACCTGAAACAGCTGCATCAATCGTGGCGCCTTGTGGGAGTGTAATTTTACCAGTAATCGGCTCACCCTGCCCTCGTGCTGACGGCAAGGTGTGCGTTTCGAGAGTATAACTTCGTCCTGTTGAGTCGAGCAAAATAAGCGGCTGATTCATCCGGCTTGAGCAAGCCAACTTGAACCCATCCCCCGACTTATAACTTAACCCTGTCGGATCAATATCATTACCCTTCGCAGATCGAATCCATCCCTGCTGCGAGATAACAACCGTCACAGGATCGGCAGTTAATAGGTCTTTTTCACTGAAGGCCTGCGCTTCCTGACGTTCCATTATTGGAGAACGGCGCGCATCACCGTAAAGTTCCATATCCTCTTTAAGCTCTTTCTTAATTAAGGTTCGCATACGTTGATCTGAGCCTAACGTTTGCTCTAAACGTTTGCGTTCCTCTTCAAGCTCATCCTGTTCAGACTTAATCTTAAACTCTTCTAACTTAGCCAAATGACGCAGTTTAAGATCAAGAATCGCATCGGCCTGAATAGGGCTCAGCGAGAAGCGATTCATCAGCTCCTGCTTAGGATCCTCTTCATAGCGGATAATCGCTATCACTTCATCGATATTTAGATAGGCCACCATCAAACCTTCTAAAATATGTAACCGATCAAGTACCTTCTCTAAACGATGCTCCAAGCGACGTCGAACAATACTGGTTCGCCAACTTAACCACTCTGTCAGTATTTGACGCAGGTTTTTAACCTGTGGACGACCATCAACGCCGATCATATTCATATTAACGCGATAGGTACGCTCTAAATCTGTTGAAGCAAATAGATGAGCCATCAGCTGTTCAATATCAATACGATTAGAGCGTGGAATAATCACCAACCGAGTGGGGTTTTCATGATCCGACTCATCGCGCAGATCAGCCACCATAGGTAGCTTTTTCTGCTGCATCTGCTGCGCGATCTGCTCCATTACCTTAGCGCCGGATACCTGATAAGGCAGTGCCGTAACCACAATATCGCCTTGCTCTTGGGTATAAACGGCACGCATCCGTACCGAACCACGGCCAGTCTCGTAGAGTTTTAACAGATCATCACGACTGGAGATAATTTCTGCATCGGTTGGCATATCGGGGCCAGGCACAAACCCACATAGCTCAGCGACATCTGCTTTTGGATTATCTAAAAGATGGATACAGGCAGAGGTCACTTCACGTAAGTTATGAGGAGGGATATCGGTGGCCATACCCACGGCTATACCGGACCCGCCATTCAATAGGATATTAGGCAGGCGCGCCGGCAGAACCGCAGGTTCCTCTAATGTGCCGTCGAAGTTCGGCAACCAATCAACCGTTCCAAGCCCGATCTCTTTAAGCATTACCTCGGCATATTTGGCCAGCTTAGCTTCGGTATAGCGCATCGCTGCGAAGGATTTAGGATCATCTTGTGATCCCCAGTTACCTTGACCATCTATTAACGGGTAGCGATAGCTAAAGGGCTGCGCCATCAGCACCATGGCTTCATAGCAGGCGCTATCCCCGTGTGGGTGGTACTTACCCAATACATCCCCGACGGTACGAGCAGACTTCTTATGTTTTGCGGCTGCTTTTAAGCCTAACTCAGACATCGCATAAACTATGCGACGCTGTACTGGTTTCATGCCATCGCCCACATGTGGCAATGCTCGATCCAAAATTACGTACATTGAATAATCTAGGTACGCTTTTTCGGTAAAGTCTTTCAGTGACAAGCGCTCTATGCTGTCGTCTACGATTACTTCACTCATCTTTCAGTATCCATCGTTCTGACTAAACTTCAGCCAGATTACCTTTACTTTCAAGCCAACTTTTACGATCAGCAGCACGTTTTTTCGCGAGTAGCATATCCAACATCTCATGCGTGCTATCTTGCGCATCCACAGTTAACTGTACTAAGCGACGCGTATCAGGATCCATGGTTGTTTCACGTAGTTGGATAGGGTTCATCTCACCCAACCCCTTGAATCGCTGTACGTTAATTTTGACATTTTTGCGTTCGGCACGAAGACGCTCAACAATGCCCTCTTTCTCGGCATCATCAAGAGCGTAAAACACATCTTTTGCTGCATCGATACGATAGAGAGGTGGCATAGCTACAAACACGTGCCCTGCATCGACTAGATTTTTAAAGTGACGCAAAAAGAGTGCACAGATCAATGTCGCGATATGCGCACCATCTGAGTCCGCATCCGCTAAGATACAGACTTTACCGTAACGTAACCCGTCTAGATTGTCTGATCCGGGTTCTACACCCAGCGCAACCGAAATATCATGTATCTCTTGAGAGGAGAGTATTTCTGTCGACTCGACTTCCCACGTATTAAGAATTTTTCCGCGTAACGGCAAAATCGCCTGAAATTGTCTATCTCTCGCTTGCTTAGCAGATCCACCAGCAGAATCCCCTTCCACTAAAAACAGCTCAGAACGCATCGTTTCCGAACCGGAGCAATCAGCGAGTTTTCCGGGTAGTGCAGGTCCTTGCGTTATTTTTTTACGCACCACTTTTTTACTGGAGCGTAAGCGCTTTTGTGCATTGGCGATAATCGTTTCGGCTAGCTTTTCACCCTCTTCAACATGGCTATTGAGCCATAACGAGAAGGCATCTTTGACAGAACCCGAGATAAAAGCCGCTATATGGCGTGACGATAGTCGCTCTTTAGTTTGGCCGGAAAATTGCGGATCCCTCATCTTAGCGGACAAGATATAAGCACAGCGTTCCCAAATATCGTCAGTCGTGAGTTTGATCCCTCGTGGTAACAGGTTACGAAACTCACAGAACTCTCGCATGGCTTCCAACAATCCCGTTCGGAAACCATTAACATGCGTTCCGCCCTGAGCCGTAGGGATTAGGTTAACAAAGCTTTCACATGTTAGCTCCCCCCCTTCTGGTAACCACTGCACCGCCCACTCTACGGCATCCTCCTCACCTTGCAACGAGCCGACAAAGGGCATTTCGGGCAATGTTTCAAATACCTGCGTTGTACCACGTAGATAAGCACTCAACCCATCTTCGTAATACCATTCCTCTTTTTCGCTTTTACCCGTTGTTAAATCGTTAAAGGTCACCCGCAAGCCTGGGCAAAGCACGGCTTTAGCGCGCAATATATGTTTCAATCGACTAACGCTGTATTTCGGGGTGTCAAAATACTTAGGGTCCGCTAAAAAGCGAACGCTGGTACCTGTATTACGCTTGCCACAGGTATCTATCACCTCAAGTTCGGAGACTTTTTCACCGTCTGCAAACCCTATTTTGTATACCTGTCCTTCCCGTTTAATCTGTACTTCGAGCAATTTTGATAAGGCGTTTACAACGGAGACCCCTACGCCATGCAAACCACCCGAGTAGTTGTAGTTGTCATTATTAAACTTACCCCCCGCATGTAAGCGCGTTAGGATCAGTTCAACCCCACTGATCCCCTCTTCTGGATGGATATCAACAGGCATACCTCGGCCATCATCACTGACCGTTAATGAGCCATCTTTATGTAAAATCACATCTATCTGGGTCGCATGCCCTGCTAAGGCTTCATCGACTGAGTTATCAATCACCTCTTGGGCTAAGTGGTTAGGTCGATCCGTTTCGGTATACATGCCTGGACGGCGACGTACTGGATCTAAACCACTTAATACTTCTATCGAATCAGCAGTATATTGCTTCGACATCTATTTACTTCCTGTCACTCATTTGAGGAGATAAAGATATAACTGGTGGCAGTTCAACCACCCCCTCGGAAAAACGAACAATGGCGGGAATCAAACGTTCAAAATGATCAAAGCCATGGCTTCCACCGGGTTGAACAAATTGTGGTGATTGCCCACAGAAAACTTCTGCTTCACGATAATCTAAGGTTTCATCTGCGGTTTGCAGCAAGACTAAATACCGAGAAGGATACTGCAATTTAGGTACAGCTAAACCCTCTAGCTGGTTCAAATGCTCACGTGTAAGTAAGTAATGCTCCTGTGTATATATGTTTTCATTATCGCCTAACCAGTCAGCCAATAGCTGGTAAGGATAAATAGCAGGATTAACCAGCACGGCGCGACAATGAGGAAAGTTCTCGACGAGATGCATACTATAAAAGCCACCCAGAGAGCTGCCCACGAGAACAACCTCTCTCTGCCCAGGAAATTCAATTAAAGCCTCTAGCTGCTTTATGGCTTCATCTGGCCAGTGCGAGAGGGCCGGCGCCGCAAACTCACCCTTATCTGGATGCTGCTTAAAATAGTTCTGCAATAGCTGCGCTTTCACAGACTCGGGCGAGCTATTAAACCCATGTACATATATAAACAACGGCAACCGCATACTGGTTATCCTTACAGCATTTTGATGAAAGGTACCTAAGGTTTAGGCTGGATGCAACTCTAGATCGAGACTCTATGCACGCAAGTTTCAAACTCGCCAGTTGGATACAGATCAATTACCCGATAACTCGGTAACGATAGCCTATCGTCGTTTTCTATCATAGGTTCATCCATCGCCATCTTAAACTGTGGCGCCGTTGCGGGTGTCACTAACAGTTGAGCTTGCGCACAGGCTAGATGATGTTCTTGATGCAGATGACCGCAGAGTACCAGCTTGACTGCGGGGTAGCTTGCAACAAGATCAATAAATGCTTTCGCGTTGCCTAATTTAATCGCATCTTGCCATGCACTACCCACATCAACAGGCGGATGATGCAGTGCGATTAATATATTCGTTTGATGACCTAACTTATCAAGCCGCTTCTTTAGCCATCGAAACTCAGAATCAGAGATGGACCCTGTACCTACTCCATCTGGTTGGCTCGTAGAATCTAATAACAGAATATACCAAGCGCCAATATGATGCTCTTTAGTCAATAATTGCTTATAGCGCTGCATCTCCGCAACGTCATCATGATTACCAGGCAACCAGCAGGCTTGCGCCGCCATATCACCTAAATAACCGGCTAAGCGTTGATAACCTGACGGATAACCATGATGAACCAGATCACCGGTTAAAAGTAGCAAATCGTAAGGATCTGTCGAGGTTTGAATATGTGCTAATACTTGAGTCAATCGGGCTTCGGGATCACAGCCTTTAAAAAGCTGATTAGCATCAGCCTGTAAATGACAATCCGTTAGCTGAATTAAGCGCACTTTATGCTGGCTCACACGGCAAACACCGGTTCAATTAGCTGACCGTAGGATAAACAATGGCCTAACCACTCTCCTAGGTAGTGATTTAATTGCACCTTTTCATCCGGTTGGTGCATCTCCCTATTCGGATAAGGGTACACGCCTGAGAGTTGACGTCGGCGCTTCATACAAATCACCTCTGCCATACCCGCATCATGATATAAACGAACAATTAAAGCGGGAGATTCAAGCCAACTTAACTCTTTACTGGCTTGTTGGGATATCTGCAACGTACTGGTATAGGAAAACCTTTCTATCATCTCAAGGCGCATACACATAGAGTGTTCGCCCCAAACAACATTGAACTCACGCAAATCCTGTTCATCCATTTCAGGCATGAGCTTATAGAGACGCGCATAATTCGCCTCACAAATCGCCATCTGTTTGGTTAAATCAGGAACATATTTACGCTTCATGATGAGATCGACACCCACTGCCTTTTTAAAGACTCTTTATTTAATTGTAGCCACTGTAATGCAATTATTGCAGGGGCATTATCAACTTCTCCTGTTTTAAGCATCGCAAATGCATCTTCCACAGGGAAAAGATGAACCTTAATATCCTCACCCTCTTCGGCCAGACCATGCACACCACCGATGTGCGTGCTGTCTACACACGCACAAAACAGGTCAATGTACTCCCTCACCCCACCGGGACTCGGAGTAAAGCGTGAAATATGAGCTAAATCGAGCACTTTGGCACCCGCTTCTTCAATACTCTCTCGATAAGCCACATCGGCTGCCGACTCTCCCTCTTCTACTAAGCCGGCCACTAACTCTAGCAACCAAGGGCTACGTGGGTGATCTATCGTACCTATACGAAACTGCTCAATCAGTACGACTTTTTCAACTTTAGGATCATATAGCAGCACACAAACAGCATCAGGACGCCAGAAAAGGTCACGCTTTAACTGAACGCTACCGCCCTCAAAGCGTTGGTGATTTAGCACAACCTCGCGCATTTGATAAAAGCTTTGGCAAATAACTGTATCTTTCTCTATCTCAAAATCCGCTTTAGTAAACACTGGATTCCAATACTTCTTCATGGCGAACCACCTCTCATAAAAAAACGCTGACTCTTACGGCTTATGCTATTATATATAATTAATCGATATAAACTTATTCCAATAAAAGCATAAATAGCAATGCACTATGGCTCTTAAAGATACGACTCAGAAGCTATTTGGCAACCTACCTCTTGCCAGCTGGTTACCGCAATACACTCAAGCCACGCTGACACAAGATAGCATTGCCGGAATCATTGTCGCCATTCTTCTCATTCCTCAAGGCATGGCTTATGCCATATTAGCCGGCCTGCCGTCTCAGTATGGTCTGTACGCCAGTATCTTACCCCTTATCTTATATGCTGCTCTAGGCAGCAGTCGAACACTGGCCGTAGGCCCCGTTGCAATTGCCTCACTCATGGTTAACTCGGCACTGCATGAAGCATCCCTTCCACAGGGAGTCAGTTACGTCGATGCGGCTATCAATTTAGCCTTTCTAGTAGGCATATTCTTACTCGGGCTGCGCTTACTGAAACTGGGAGCTATTGTTAATTTTATTAGCCATTCAGTGATTGCTGGCTTCACTAGTGCCGCCGCACTAATGATAGCCTTTAGCCAAATTAAGCACCTTTTTGGTATTCAGCTTCCCCGAAGTGAAAACATTGCCCACGAAACTCTTAATTTATTAAACACGATGGGCAGCATTAGCGTAAACACCCTTATTATCAGCATTCTAGCTGGTAGCATTTTACTCTTTACCAAGCATCGTCTCTCAAGCCTATTAGCCTCTCGGGTTAAACGCCACTGGTTGCGAGATGCGATCTGTAAATCTGGCCCTATGTTTGTCGTTTTACTTTGCTCCTTGCTAGTCGCAGGACTTAATGATCCAACAATAAAAACCGTGGGGCTGATACCCGCTGGCTTACCTACCTATTCATTTCTCCCCCTCCATCCTCAGACTTGGTCGACCTTAGCCATCCCCGCTTTTTTGATCGCACTGATTGGATATATCGAAAGTGTTAGTGTGGGCACGGCTCTGGCCAGTAAACGTAGGGAGCGGATTGATCCTAACAAAGAATTAGTGGCGATCGGCTTGGCGAATATTGGCGCGGCCTTTAGTGGCGCGTACCCAGTTGCGGGGGGATTTGGGCGGTCGATGGTGAACTATTCAGCTGGGGCGCAAACCACCATCGCCTCTTTAATTACCGCCTTAGTGGTCGCCATGACGCTGTTATTCCTAACACCCCTGTTCCAATTTATTCCCCATGCTGCATTAGCCATGATCATTATCTTGGCGGTTCTACCCTTAATTGACATTGAGGGCTTTAAGAAAACAGCACGATTTAATAAAGGGGATACGATTACTCAACTGATTACCTTTAGCGCTGTCCTGATTGTGGGAGTAGAACTGGGTATCATCACGGGGATTCTCATCTCGATTGGGCTATTACTCTACCGCACTAGCGAACCACATATTGCGATAGTCGGGAGAGTTGATCGTACCGAGCACTTTAGAAACATCCAACGACATGAGGTTATTACTCACTCGCATATTCTTGCGTTGCGAGTGGATGAAAGTCTCTATTTTGCCAACACCCGTCATGTTGAAACTTTTATTTTGCAACAGTGCGCCATTCGACCCGATGTAAAACATGTCGTGCTCGTCTGCGCCGCCGTTAACTTTATCGATGCAAGCGCGCTCGAAACTATCGAGAATATTAGCCACCACCTACGCAATCAGGGTAAAACTCTGCACTTGGCTGAAGTTAAAGGACCTGTAATGGATCAACTGAGCCGAACCGACCTGACTCAGCTGTTAGGGTGCGGACGAATATTTTTTACGACAGACGAGGCAATCAAAACCTTAGAAAGCGTTAGTTAGGCTGCGAGATAGACCGAACCTTTCGTCTCTTGGAAACAAATAAGGCGTTTCCTCCCATTTTTTTTGCTTCGCACTTCGCCTGAGCTGCGAGTTCGGCTATTTCATGGTAGTTTTCACAGGCATATACATCCGGTTGAACAACACCCACAGCCAAAGAGAGGATGTGGTGAAACTCCTCCTGATGCGCACGGTTAAATGACACCAGTCCACCAGCTTCTAAATCTTTAGGCATATAAAACTGTCGAACGCGCTTCGAGAACTCGTCTAACACCTGTTTACAGCAGGCTTCCCAAGGAAATCTGCCATCAAACACCACAACAAAATCATCCCCACCGATATGACCAATAAAGTTACTGGCAGAGGTTACTTTGCTTTTAAGTACGCTACCTAACAAGCGAATAACATCATCTCCTTTTGCATAGCCGTAATAATCGTTATAAGGCTTAAAGTCATTCAGATCAAAATAAGCTACCGTAAAGTCTTGGGCGAGTTTTAACCGCCGTTCAATTTCTCGATCAATGGGCACGTTGCCGGGAAGAAAGGTCAGGGGATTGGCATAGGTCGCGTTTTGAATTTTCAGCTCTGTCATACGTTTAAGTAGATCACGCAAGCTGCCCATTCCTAGAAAACAGCCATCCTGCACAATAATAATTTCATGACTCAGCAGTTGGTCTTGATTCGTGAGTTGTATGGATACTTTAGACAAACTGATATGGCTTTCAACAACTAGAACATCATTTCGGATCAGTTTTTGTACATTTTTATGCTCATACAAAGCACGGCCATATTGGCTAGAAAACAGCTCTAATAAGTCTCCTCGCCGAATCACACCTTGCGGAATATCACCGTCAACAACAGGAATAGCAAGCAGATCAGGATAAGCCTTAAATAGCCGATCAACAGTCAGTAGCTCGCTCTTTTTAGATACCGTTGGAACAGATCTAGACAGAGAAAGAACCGTTTCAACATGTTCCAACTGATTCTTTTGCTCAAGCCGGTTGACGCGCGATAAGATGAGTTTATGTTTAAAAACATCTGGTTGGGGCTCAGGGTACCCTAATAAGTACCCCTGGCCTGCATGAATCCCCAATTCCAGCAACATATCTAGCTCAGCAGGGGTTTCGATCCCTTCTGCGATCACTTTACAGTGTAATCCTTGCGCTATCGCTACAATTGAGCGCACAAACTCGCGCTTAACGGTGTTTTGGTCGATCTCATGAATAAAGTGCTTATCAATTTTCACATACTCAGGTTGTAGCTCAGACCACATCCTCAACCCTGAATAACCCACGCCTAAATCATCGATAGCAACCTGAAACCCCATCCTACGATAGTACTCTACGGACGCTCGGGATAAACCAAAGTGGTCATAGGGGTGCTGCTCTGACAATTCAATAACAATACGATCTCTATCAATGCTCATCTCATTTAACATGCAGAGCGTCATCCCTTTTTGATGATCAGGAGAACTCAGCAAGGATGCACTGATATTCAAAAACAACTTACCGGGCAGCCGGAGTGCTGAAAACGCGGCTAATGACTTTTCTCGGCAGAGTAGTTCCAGCTCATGTAACTTTCCTGAAGAGATGGCTGTTTGAAACAGCTTATCCGGCATATGCAGCAAGCTATCTTTAGGCCCTCTTGAAAGCGCTTCGTGACCGATAACATCGCCTGTATTCAAGTCAAAAATGGGCTGGAAGTGGGGTGTAATCGCCCCTGCATTTAAAATATAACAGAGAGAGTGATAGTCCTCGGAAAGAGGCAAGTGATTTGACGTACTAGACAACATCGAAGAGAACCATAGCCGTGGAAACTGATAGTTCAAATTATGCGATTTTGGTGACAACTTTATGACAAACGCCGTTAAGATTCGAACTCGACGTCAATAATTTCCAAGATATCCTCGATCGGCGCTGGTCGAGCTAATAAATACCCCTGCCCCATTTCACACTGGTTTTCTCGAAGAAACGCAAGTTGCTCTTGAGTCTCAATACCTTCTGCGATTACTTTCAGCCCCAGCTTATGCGCCATGGCTATGACAGCTGCAGTAATCTCCATATCGTTCTTATCATGTGGAATATCTCTGACAAATGACGCATCAACTTTAAGATGGTCAAACGGCAGTTTTTTAAGATAACTTAATGATGAATAGCCCGTTCCAAAGTCATCAATAGACATGGATATGCCTAACGCTTTCAACGCATGTAAAGTATGCAAGACCACATCGATATCTTCCATCAACATACTTTCTGTAATCTCTAGTTCCAGCAAAGACGCTGGGAACTGATGTTTTTCTAATGCTGTGGATATCTTGACCAAAAGATCAGGGTCAAAAAATTGCCGCATCGATAAGTTTACCGCCATACGGATATTTTTGTGTCCTGCTTCAATCAGTTTTTTCCCTTCTCGACAGGACTCATTAAGCACCCACTCGCCTAACTCAACGATCAGACCCAACTCCTCTGCCATCGGAATAAATTCAGCCGGAGAGACTTTCCCCCTCTCTGGATGATCCCAACGAACCAGCGCCTCAAGGCAGACCGGTGTCATTTCACTCATAATGTTCCACTGAGGCTGGTAATGCACACAGAACTCCTCGTTTTCCAACGCGCTCCTGAGCTGCTGCTCCATACTCGCTCGACGCAATACCTCCTCATTCATTTCGCGAGTGAAGAATTGATAATTGTTACGCCCATTGCGCTTAGCACGATACATAGCCAAATCTGCATTTTTCATAAGTACTGGCCAGTCTTCGCCGTCTGCGGGAGCCATCGTAATCCCTAAGCTAAAGGTCGCCTCAATCTCAGCACCACCGACCTGTATTGGCTTACGAATCTCTCTTAGCAATTTTTCGGCAACCAATCCGGCTTCACTCGGGCCGCTGAGGTCAGGCAATAGCGCTATAAATTCATCACCACCAACCCTAGCAATTAAATCTGAACCTCTTAGGGTATGGCGCAGTCTGTCTGCGATGGTTTGTAAGAGTCGATCTCCAACATCATGACCTAATGTATCATTTACCTGCTTAAAGTTGTCTAAATCTAAATAGAGAAGCGCGAACAAGGTGTTATTCCGTTTGGCTTTCTTCACTTCAATCTCTAACTGCTCTCTAAATAAGCGACGATTACCTAAGCGTGTTAACGGGTCGTAAAAGGCTAACTGCTGAATCTGCTCTTGGGTTTTCTTTTGGGAAGAGATATCTTCACTGACACCAATGTAATGCGTTATCTCACCCGTCTCGTCTAAAATTGGCGAGATAGAAAGCATCGACCAATATTTCTGGCCCGACTTAGTTCGATTGACGACTTCACCATGCCAATCATTACCCGAAGCTATCGCCCCCCACATATCTTTATAAAAATCTGCATCTGCCTGACCCGCATTTAGAATAGCCGGTGTTAACCCTCTGACTTCATTCAGCGTGTATCCCGTAACCTCGGTAAACTCTTCGTTGATATACTCTATCGCTCCTTTGGCATCGGTGATGATCACCATCGTCGGACTTTGCTCTACGGCTCTGGAAAGCTTCTGTAGATTGCCCTCAACCTGTTTTCGCTCTAATGCGAGACCAGCTAGGCGTGAAGCTTGATCCATCATTGCAATATGATCGGATGATGGCCGGTAAGGCTGATTGTGATAAATCGCAAACGTACCCATCACTGTATGATCAGACCCCATAATAGGCTCTGACCAACAAGAGCCTAAATCCGCTTGTTGAGCCAACTCACGATAACCCTCCCAATAAGGATGAGTGGCAATATTATCAACAACAACTAATTGTCCGATTGTGGCTGCCGTTCCACAGGAACCCACGCCTTCAGCAATCACGAGGTGATTTGTGGCCTCAATAAATGCAGGTGGCAGACTAGGTGCAGCCGCATAACTTAATATTTTTTTCTCTTTGTCTAAGATTAAGATACTGCACTTACAGGCGAGATCGACCTCTTCAACCCCCTTAATAATCTCGGTAAGAATTGCATTTAATGGCACTGACCGGATAATCATATCCAACACACGGGTATTTTGGCGCAGTAGGGAAGTTTCAAAGTGACGCCGAGTGATATCTCGGCTAATTGCCATCAACCCAATCAC
>DAIRSP010000021.1:0-29085 GCA_036804365.1 Neptunomonas sp.
GGAGCAGTCTGGTAGCTCGTCGGGCTCATAACCCGAAGGTCGTTGGTTCAAATCCGGCCCCCGCTACCACGTTTTAGAACTGGCCCCTTTTAAGGGGCTTTTTCGTAGTTGTGGTTTACTTTTTTATGCAGAAATGGGTCCGTCGAGACCCATTTTTTATTTCCGTTTTTTATTATTAGAGGTCAGTTCGTGTCAGCGAAACTGAAAATGTTACAAGAGATGCTCGAGCCCGTAGTGCAGTCGTTAGATTGTCAATTATGGGGCATTGATTACCTATCACAGGGCAGACATAGCACTCTGCGAGTCTATATTGACCGTGAAGAAGGCGTCACAGTCGATGATTGTGCAGCTGTGAGTCACCAAATTAGCGGTATTTTGGACGTAGAAGACCCGATTAATGGTGAATATACCTTAGAAGTATCTTCACCAGGAATGGATAGACCCTTATTTACCCTAGAGCAATTCAAATCGTTTGCGGGCAATAAAGTGCAAGTAAAACTGCGTGTTCCATTTGAAGGCAGACGCAATTTTAAAGGCATTTTAAACGGTGTTGAAGGCGAAGATATTTTGCTGGTTGTGGATGATGAAGAGTTTCTTCTCCCTATCGATCTGATTGATCGAGCTCAAGTTATTCCACAGTTTTAAATGCACTTTCGAGGATTTAGCGAGGCAGTGGCATGAATAAAGAGATTCTATTAGTTGCAGAAGCAGTATCAAACGAAAAAGACGTAGCAAAGGACGTTATTTTCGAAGCGATTGAACTAGCATTAGCAACAGCAACTAAGAAACGTTATGACGAAGAGGCCGATATCCGCGTTGTTATTGATCGTGCAACTGGCGACTATGAAACCTTCCGTCGTTGGACTGTAGTTACTAACGATGTAGTGCCTTTGTTAGGTACGGAGCTGACTTTTCAAGAAGCGGAAGAGATTAGCAAGGATTTAAAACCCGGTGATATCCACGAGGAACAGGTAGAGTCTGTTGCTTTTGGTCGCATCGCAGCTCAAACCGCTAAACAGGTTATCGTGCAGAAAGTACGAGAGGCTGAGCGTGCTAAAGTTGTTGATCAATATCGCGATAAATTGGGCGAGCTTATTTCAGCAAGTGTGAAAAAAGTCACCCGTGACAATATCATTGTAGATCTTGGTAATAATGCAGAAGCCCTGTTGCCGAGAGATAATGTGCTACCCCGCGAAGTATTTCGCATGGGCGATCGAGTGCGTGCGGTCTTAACCGAAGTACGCGCGGAAGGTCGTGGCCCTCAGCTGATTTTGAGCCGTTCTTGTCCTGAAATGCTTATTGAGTTGTTCCGCATTGAAGTACCTGAGATTTCAGAAGAGGTTATCGAAATACGTGCAGCAGCTCGTGATCCTGGATCGCGTGCCAAGATTGCTGTTAAAACGAATGACGGTCGTATCGATCCAGTGGGCGCTTGTGTGGGTATGCGCGGTGCGCGTGTTCAAGCGGTATCGAATGAACTGGGTGGTGAGCGTGTTGATATTATTCTGTGGGATGATAATCCGGCACAGTTGGTTATCAATGCAATGTCACCTGCAGAAGTTGCATCGATTGTTATTGATGAAGAAACGCATTCGATGGATGTCGCTGTAGCAGAAGATGCTTTGGCAATGGCTATCGGTCGAGGTGGTCAGAACGTACGTCTAGCGTCTGAACTGACTGGCTGGGAACTGAATGTAATGACGGAAGCCGCGGCGGCAGCTAAACAGCAATCCGAAATGGGTTCTGTCATGGATGTATTCATTAAGCACTTAGATGTTGATGAAGATGTCGCATCGGTGTTGATTGAAGAAGGTTTTACCACTCTAGAAGAAGTGGCTTATGTGCCGGTTGATGAAATGTTAGAAATCGACGGCTTTGATGAAAATATAGTGAATGAGCTTCGTACTCGAGCTAAAGACGCGTTGCTAAATATGGCACTCGCGAATGAAGAGCAGCTTGAGAAATCCGAACCAGCAGACGATCTGTTGGAAATGGAAGGTATGGATCGCCATCTAGCCTTCCTGCTTGCGGCTAAAGGCGTGATTACCATGGAAGACTTAGCAGAGCAATCTGTTGAAGAGCTTCTTGATGTAGAGGGTATGAACGAAGAGAAGGCTGCTGCATTAATCATGACTGCACGTGCACCATGGTTCGCGGATGAAGCCTAATTCAACGGAGGAGAGATACCAATATGGCAGAAGTCACCGTTAAACAACTTGCCGATGTGGTTGGTGTGCCCGTTGAGCGTTTATTAGCGCAAATGCAGGAAGCGGGAATCGCAGGTAAAAATGAAGTATCGATTGTGAGTGAAACTGAGCGTCAAGCTTTGCTAACTCATCTAAAACGCGCTCATGGTGAAGAGGAGGAAGGTGCTGCTTCCCCAAATAAAATCACTTTGAAGCGTAAAACAACGTCGCAACTTAAAGTTGCGGGTGCGTCAGGTAAAAAGAAAACCGTTAATGTTGAAGTACGCAAAACACGCACCTACGTTAAGCGCTCGGAGTTAGACGGTGATAAGCCTAACTCACAAGCCGAAGCGGAAGAGAAAGCGCGTTTAGCTGCAGAAGAACAGGCACGTTTGGATGCTGAACGTGTAGCACGTGAAAAAGCGGAAGCGGAAGCAGCGGCGAAAAAAGCAGCAGAAGAGGCTGAAAAAGCGCGTCTTGCTGCTGAAGCTCAAAAAGCTAAGCCATCGACACCGGCACCAGCGGCAAAAGTAGCAGAGAAACCTAAAGCTGATCCTGCGAAGCGTAAGCCAGCGGTGAAAGATGTAGCAGCTGATATCGAAGAAAAACGTAAAGCGTACCGCGGTGAAGATAAAAAGCCTTCTAAAGGCTCGCATGGTCGTGGCCGTAGTGGTGATTTTGATGATCGTGAAGATCGTCGTGGCGGTAAGCTTTCTCGTAACACCCCTAAGGGTGGCCGTCGTACAGGTGGTAAAGGCGGAAACGCTCATGGCTTTAATGAGCCCCAAGCACCGAAAGTT
The DNA here is from genome assembly GCA_036804365.1 of Neptunomonas sp. Taxonomy (GTDB): domain Bacteria; phylum Pseudomonadota; class Gammaproteobacteria; order Pseudomonadales; family Balneatricaceae; genus Neptunomonas. The sequence continues at coordinate 2,987 of DAIRSP010000021.1, forward strand.
CATGAAGTTACTATTCCTGAAAGCATCACAGTGGCTGACTTGGCTAAGAAAATGTCAGTCAAAGCAGCTGAAGTTATTAAAGTGATGTTTAAAATGGGCGCGATGGCAACCATTAACCAAATTCTTGACCAAGATACAGCGGTACTTGTAGTTGAGGAGATGGGGCATGTAGCTAAACCGCTACAGGAAAATGCGATCGAAGAGGCGTTGTTGGAAAGTATCCAGCAGGCGCAAGGTGAAGAGCATGGTCGTGCACCTATCGTTACCGTTATGGGCCACGTTGACCATGGTAAAACGTCATTGCTTGACTATATCCGTCGCACGCGTGTAGCAGCGGGTGAATCTGGTGGTATTACACAGCATATCGGCGCGTACCATGTAGAAACAGAAAATGGCATGGTGACCTTCCTAGATACCCCAGGTCACGCTGCGTTTACTGCAATGCGTGCTCGTGGTGCTAAGTTAACGGATATTGTTATCCTTGTAGTCGCAGCAGATGATGGTGTTATGCCTCAAACTGAAGAGGCTGTTCAGCATGCTAAAGCGGCTGGCGTTCCTTTAGTTATCGCTGTGAACAAAGTGGATAAAGAAGATGCCGATCCGGATCGTGTCAAAAACGAACTGGCTCAGCGTGATGTTATCCCTGAAGAATGGGGCGGTGATGTTCAGTTTGTGAACGTATCGGCTAAAACCGGTCAGGGTATTGATGAATTACTTGAAGCGGTTCTGTTACAGGCTGAAGTACTCGAGCTGAAAGCTGTACCTAATGCACCGGGTCAAGGTGTGGTGGTTGAATCGCGTCTTGATAAAGGCCGTGGTCCAGTCTCTACGCTGCTTGTCCAGAATGGTACATTGCGTAAAGGCGATATCGTACTAGCGGGTCTGCATTATGGTCGTATTCGTGCCATGATGGATGAAAACGGTAACCCAGTATCTGAAGCGGGTCCTGCGATCCCTGTTGAGATTTTAGGTCTTGATGGAACACCAGATGCAGGTGATGAGTTCACAATGGTATCTAACGAGAAGAAAGCGCGTGAAATTGCGTTGTTCCGTCAAGGTAAATACCGTGAAGTTAAGCTCGCTCGTCAGCAAGCATCTAAGTTGGAAAACTTGTTTGCCAACATGGAAGCGGGTGAAGTTAAGTCTCTGAATATCGTATTGAAAGCAGACGTTCGTGGTTCATTAGAAGCATTAACACATGCCCTTGAAGACCTTTCTACTGATGAAGTAAAAGTAGTTATCGTTTCAAGCGGTGTGGGTGGAATCTCAGAAACAGAAGCGAACTTGGCGTTAGCATCATCAGCATTGGTGGTTGGTTTCAACGTACGTGCGGATGCTCAGGCAAAAGCGATTATCGAACGTGAAGGCATTCAGTTACGTTACTACAGCGTTATCTATAACATTATTGATGATGTTAAGCAGGCAATGACAGGTCTTCTATCACCAGAATTCCGTGAAGAGATTGTTGGTATTGCTGAAGTACGTGATGTATTCCGCTCACCTAAGCTTGGCTTAGTTGCGGGTTGTATGGTTACTGACGGTTCTGTATTCCGTAATAAGAAGATCCGTGTTCTTCGTGATAACGTGGTTATCTACGAAGGTGAACTTGAATCTCTGCGTCGCTTCAAAGACGCCGTAAACGAAGTTCGCATGGGTATGGAATGTGGTATTGGTGTTAAAAATTATAATGACGTGAAAGTCGGCGATCAGATCGAAGTGTTCTCGACTGTCGAAATTCAACGCACATTGTAACGGAGTAGTATGGCACGCGAATTTAGTCGTACTCAAAGAATCGCTGACCAGATGCAAAAAGATCTGGCTCAGCTGATTCAGTTTGAAGTAAAAGATCCTCGTATGGGGATGGTGACAATCAGTCATGTCAAGGTTGCAAAAGACCTTGGCTATGCTGATGTGTATATCACCGTATTCCCTTTACGTGATCAAACAGAAGCCCAGTCGATTGCTGATTCTCTCGATGTTTTAAAGAATGCAGCAGGATTTTTACGCCACGAACTTACACGCCATATTCAACTGCGAGTGATGCCTCAACTGCGTTTTCATTTCGATGAAAGTGTTGAGCGTGGTCGTCACTTACACAGTCTGATTGAGAAAGCCGCTCGTGAAATACGCGAGAAAAACGATTCTGATGAGGAATAGTGTGTGAGTCGGCGTCATAAAGGCCGTCCATTGGACGGCATTTTTCTTCTAGATAAACCTCAAGGCGTAAGCTCCAACTATGTTTTGCAGGGCGTTAAACGCATTTATGGTGCTGCAAAAGCTGGCCATACCGGTGCGCTTGACCCTTTAGCAACGGGCATGCTTCCTATCACTTTTGGTGAAGCCACAAAGTTCTCACAATTTCTCTTAGATGCAGATAAGCGTTATCAGACCACCGCTAAGCTAGGTGTGCGTACAGATAGTAGCGATGCGGATGGGGAGGTTGTGGAGACCAAAGCGGTTGGCGAACATGTGACACAAGCGCTGATCAAACACTTGTTAGTTTCTCATTTTTCGGGTGAGATTGAGCAAGTGCCTTCAATGTTTTCTGCGCTAAAGCATAATGGACAGCCCTTGTACAAGTTAGCGCGCCAAGGTATTCAGGTTGAGGTGAAGTCTCGGCGTGTGCATATCTTTGATATTACCCTGTTGGATTTTCGCGGGGATGAAGTTGACTTAGATATTCGTTGTTCAAAGGGAACCTATATCCGCTCTATAGTTGAGGACTTGGGACATCTTTTGGGTTGTGGTGCACATGTTAAAGTATTACGACGTCTCGATTCAGGTCCCTATAAAGCGGACAAAATGATTAGCCTTGAAGCGTTACAGAAATTAGCTGAACCTGAGCGTGAAGATGAAGCGCTAGAAAGCATACAAAATCGTCTAGATGCGTTATTATTACCGCCTTGGTCGGCAATTGCAGATACGCCTATTATTGAGTTGGATGAAGAGCAATCTAAACTACTTAAAAACGGTATTGTTATCACAGTTGACGAGCAGCCAGAACCGCTTGTAAGAATACAAGAGAAGGGTACTGAGAATTTTCTTGGTATCGGTGAAATTACTCAAGATTCTAAACTCGTGTCGCGACGTTTAATGTCTACACAGTAGTTAATTTTGAGCGATATAAAAACCCCCCTTCGTTTTTATATCAAGACGATGTACTGAAAATATGCTCGGTGCACCGTGTCCTTTAATCCGGCAGCTAGGCTGTCTGCATATTTGTATTGGAGTAAAACATGTTAACAGTTGAACAAAAAGCTCAGATCGTTGCTGACTTCGCTCGTGGTGAAGCTGACACTGGTTCTACAGAAGTACAGGTTGCACTGTTGAGTGCTAACATTGAAGGTTTGCAGAACCATTTTAAAGCTCACAAGCATGATCACCACTCTCGTCGTGGTTTGATCCGCATGGTAAACCAGCGTCGTAAGTTGCTGGACTACCTGAAAAAGAAAGATGCTGATCGTTACCTAGCGTTGATTGGCCGTTTGGGTCTGCGTCGCTAAGCGCATGTATATCAGGGGCCATACAATGTATGGCCCCTGTTTTTTAGGCCACTTGCTGTTGTAAAGGATGTTTCTACCCGCCTGTACTCATTTGTGTTTCCTGCTTTAAACCTTTGTTAAGAGCATTCGGAATGCAAATGAGTACTGGCTTTAAATATGGTGTCGAAACGCTTTGCTACGGTAAGTATCATTTACGTAGAAAAAGGAGTTAATCGTGTTTAAGACGGTTATTAAAACATTTGATTTCGGTGGTCAGCAGGTCACTTTAGAAACAGGTCGTGTTGCTCGTCAGGCGACAGGTGCAGTATTAGTTACAATGGGCGGCAACCAAGTATTATGTACGGTTGTAGGTGCCAAAGATGCGAAAGATGGTCAGGATTTTTTCCCTCTGTCTGTTCATTACCAAGAAAAATATTATGCGGTTGGTAAAATTCCCGGTGGTTTCTTCAAACGTGAAGCTCGCCCATCTGAGAAAGAAACACTGACGTCTCGTCTTATCGACCGTCCTATTCGTCCTCTGTTCCCGAAAGGTTTCATGAACGAAGTACAGGTTATCTGTACAGTAATGTCAGCAGATAAAACATTTGATCCGGATATCGCAGCAATGTTAGGTACATCAGCAGCATTGTCTATTTCTGGTATTCCATTTGTAGGCCCAATAGGTGCTGCACGTGTTGGTTTTACGGAAGATGCGGGTTATCTGTTAAACCCTAGTTATGAGCAGCTTGCGACATCTGAATTAGACATGGTGGTAGCAGGTACTTCTGATGCTGTTTTGATGGTTGAATCAGAAGCTCAAGAGCTAACAGAAGATGAGATGCTGGGTGCAGTTTTATTTGCTCACCATGAGATGCAAGTTGCGATCAATGCGATCAACGAGCTGAAAGCAGAAGCAGGTAAAGAAGCTTGGGATTGGCAGCCAGCGGCTAAAAACGAAGCGCTAATCGCTCAGGTTGAAGCATTGGTTGGCCAAGGTATTGCGGATGCTTACCAAGTAGCAGATAAGATGCAACGTCAAGCAGCGCTGAATGACCTACGCAGCAAGGCTATTGCTGAGTTGTCGGGTGCTGAAGGTCAGCCTTCTGACAAAGAAGTCTCTGGCGTTGTTAGCTCTGTTGAGAAGAAAATTGTTCGTCAGCGTATCGTTGATGGCGCGCCACGTATTGATGGTCGTGATACAAAAACTGTACGTCCAATCGATGTACAGATTGATGTACTAACGGGTACACACGGTTCTGCGCTATTCACTCGCGGTGAAACACAAGCGATTGCAACCTGTACACTGGGTACTGCACGTGACGCACAGTTGATCGATGCGATTGAAGGTGAGCGTAAAGATCCATTTATGTTGCACTACAACTTCCCTCCATATTCTGTAGGCGAAGCGGGTCGTATGGGTGCGACAGGTCGTCGTGAGATCGGACATGGTCGTTTGGCTCGTCGTGGTGTTGCTGCAATGCTGCCATCACAAGAAGAGTTCCCATACACGATTCGTATCGTTTCTGAGATTACTGAATCTAACGGTTCTAGTTCAATGGCATCTGTGTGTGGTGCTTCATTGGCGATGATGGATGCCGGTGTACCACTTAAAGCACCTGTTGCAGGTATCGCGATGGGTCTAGTGAAAGAAGGCGATAAATTCGCTGTCTTGACTGACATCTTAGGTGATGAAGATCATTTAGGTGATATGGACTTTAAAGTAGCGGGTACTGAGCAAGGCGTAACAGCATTGCAGATGGATATCAAAATTACCGGTATTACTGAAGAGATCATGGAGATCGCTTTAGAACAGGCTTTCGAAGCACGTTCGCATATCTTGAAAGAGATGGCGAAAGTGATTGGTTATGCTCGTCCAGAACTACCAGATAATGCGCCTGCGATGACTCAGATTAAGATCAACCCTGAGAAGATTCGTGATGTGATTGGTAAAGGCGGTGCGACTATTCGTGCGCTGACTGAAGAAACGGGTGCTATGATCGATATCGATGATGACGGTACCGTACGTATTTACGCAGCTGACAAAGCTGCCGCTAAAGCTGCAACGGACAAGGTTATCGAGATTACTGCGGAAGCTGAAGTAGGTAAAATCTACGAAGGTAAAGTAGTACGTATCGAAGAGTTTGGTGCATTCGTTAATATCCTTCCAGGAAAAGACGGTTTAGTTCATATCTCTCAAATCGACAACAAGCGCGTTGAGAAAGTCACTGACTACGTTAAGATGGATGACATCGTTAAAGTTAAAGTAATGGAAGTTGATCAACGTGGTCGTATCAAGCTATCCATGAAAGATTTAGAACAGGATGAGTCTGTAGAAGGCTAATTTGTTGTGAATCAAGAGCCCTCTGAATAGAGGGCTTTTTTTTGCCTAAAAATAGTATGTAGGTAAAATGTATAATTTGTACATCTTTGTGGGAGAGTGGCCATGTCAGTATTAATATTTGAGAAATACCCAGCAACGCGTTGGGAGACCATTATGAGTAACGGGTTCAGGCCACTCTTTCTATGTGTGGGCTTAGCTGGTGTCATACTGATTACTGCTTGGATGCTGATGCTATCAGGGGTATGGCAATCGATGACAATGGCGATGCCGGTTGTGCAGTGGCATGCGCATGAAATGCTGTATGGTTTTGTTGGTGCAGCCATGGGGGGATTTCTACTGGCGGCTGTATCTAAATGGACGGGTAGAATGCCAGTAAGTGGTAAGCCGTTAGTCTTGTTAGTGAGCTTCTGGCTATTGGGGCGGTGTGCGGTAGGGTTCTCCAGTATGCTGCCTTACCCATTGGTTATTCTTTTAGATATGCTTTATGGCATCTTGTTAGCTGTATTAATCGGGCGCGAGATTTTAGCTTCGGGTAACCAGCGCAACATTAAAGTAGTCGTTATCTTAGCGCTCTTTAGTCTATTTAATCTGTTATTTCATTTTGGTGTGATGTTTGATTCTCAATATAGCGAAATGGCTATTAGAGGCGCGATGCTACAAATAGCGGTTATGATTGCACTGATCGGCGGTAGAATTACACCGTCATTCACCGGCAATTACTTACGGATGAAAAACCCGAATGATAAGCAGCTACCCGTTCAATTTAACATTGCAGATAAAGTTATAAGTATTTTATTAGGGATAGCGGCGGTATTTTGGATTCTCCTGCCGGAAAACTTAGTGACAGGTGGCTTGCTTATCGCATCAGGGCTAGGGCAGTGGTATCGAGTTAGTCGTTGGCAGGGGATGAAAATATTATCTGAGCCCTTGTTGTGGATTTTACATATGGGCTTTATCTGGTTGGGTTTAGGGCTTGTTTTGCTCGGACTATCTGTTTTTGGTCTTGTTTCAGTGAGCGGCGGCCAACATGCGATTGGAATAGGTGCAATGGCGAGCATGATTCTTGGTGTTGCATCGCGTGCTGCGTTAGGTCATACCCAGCGTGCCTTGGTTGCAGGTAGATTGATGACAATCTCCTTTACGCTGATTGGTGTGGCAGCGCTATCAAGGGTGGCTGCTACTGGAGTGCAAGGTGTGGGCTCGATGCATTTGATCTACAGCGCGGGTGTCGTTTGGTTGGTAGCACTCATACTTTTTTGTATTCGATATATCCCCATTCTGATCTCTCCAGCGCCGAATTGGAAACGTCAGGATTGAGGTGATCTTTTAGGTTGGCGTAACTTTATTAACTTAAAGTTGGGGGAAGCGATTGGGGTTTCACATTGCTTAAAATACGCCGTAGCTTTACGTTCAAGAGGGACGTGCAGATTAGTGACGAATACTGCTGTTCCTTCTGGCATAAGGTGTTGAGCTGCACTCGCTAGAAAACGATCGGTCAGGTCGTTATCTACACCAAAACCTGAATGAAAGGGCGGGTTGCAAATGACTAAAGGAAACTGCTCTTTTATGCCACTGGCGCAGTTATCCGCGACTACCTGTCCATTAACAAGGAAAGCTTCAAAATTGCGCCTACATGCAATGATGGCTGCTGCGTTATTGTCGGTAGCCGTTATCGGGATATTCAGTAACCTTGCAGCGTGCAGGCTAAGATAGCCATAGCCACAGCCTATATCTAGCGCCTTTGTTGGCGTAAGGGTGTCTGATAGAAGATCTTGTAGATGCTCTATTAGAAGCTCACTACCTTTATCAATTTTATCCCATCCAAAAATGCCGGGCTTACTCCAGAAAGAAAAGTAAGTATCTGTCGGTTGTTGGCGAATCTGGGCGTATTCTTTATCATCCAGTGGCGGATTATTGGAGGGCGATAGAAAGGAGATTGAGCCCGCCCAGGTTTCTTTGTCCGCTTTCCACAGCTCTGCTGATTCAGAGGAGAGTGTTTCCGCACGCTGGATAAAACCTTTAATACCTTCTTGTTTCAAGCCGGTCAGAATTAGTTTCCCAGCCCCACTCAATAGCCTTGCTGCTTGATTGATCAATGTATGAGCTTGAGCCTTTTCTTTCGGGATTCTGAGCAGGAACGTTTTAAAGTGGCCTGCTGTAAAATCAGATAATTCATAATCTTGGAAGCAGCACGGCCAGCCTAATGCTGTTAAGCGTTCAGCGACGTCAACTCTATTTGTTACAGCATGAATCCCTTCGACAGGGTGAGGAATATCAGCTGTCGAAATATTTTCATCTACGACCCATACCGCAGGTTTTTCAGCCAAGCGGAACTCTGCGTAGAGTAAATCGAACGCTTTTTCTCTGCTCATTTGGTAAACAGGCTCAGCTCTTCATCTGACAAGTCTCTATATTCACCAGGTAGGAGATCTTCATCCAGCATGAGTGACCCAATTTGATCCCTGTGTAGCTCGATCACTTTATTCCCAATGGCCGCAAACATGCGCTTTACTTGGTGGTAGCGCCCTTCATAGATGGTCAAATAAGCTTGGTGGTCATTTAAAATTTCGAGAATGGCCGGTTTGGTCGGATGTTTATCCCCAATGAGGTCAACCCCATTTTCAAATGCAGTGATAGCCGATTCAGGAATAGGATCCGCGGTAGTTACAAGGTAACGCTTACCTTGCTTGTGTTTGGGGGAAGTGATGCGGTGTGACCACTGTCCATCATCAGTGATAAGTAGCAACCCTGTTGTGTCTAAATCAAGTCTGCCTGCTAAGTGAAGATCATTAGGGCGGGGTTCATCAATCAATAAGCCTAAAATTGTCGGGTTGTTAGGGTCATCGGTTGAGCAAACATAACCTACGGGCTTATTCATCATAAAGTAACGGGGACGCGGCGCTTCGACTTCCATATCTTGCATAAGTATGACATCGCTTTCACTCACATAGGTTGAGCTGTCGCGTGTAATAATCCCGTTTATCGTAACGAGATCTTTATGCATGATGCGTTTGATCTCTTTACGGGATAGGCCAGTAGATTGGGATAGGTACTTGTCGACGCGCATGGGGCATTACTTCAACTTTAATTTAAAGTCCCTAGTATAACCTGAGTCAGCGTGAGTCAGAAATCAATCTGGGTACTCTTCACAAATCGAAAGAATTTTATCTAAATGGAGGAAGAGTAAATCAACGAGTGTCGGGTCGAAATGGCGCCCTCTCTCCTGCTTAATTAAGTTGAGAGTGTCTTCTATTGGCCAAGCGGCCTTGTAGCAGCGCGCATTGTTAAGGGCGTCAAACACATCGGCTAGTGCAGTAATTCGTCCAGCAACATGTATAGCATCCCCTTTGAGTCCTCTTGGGTAGCCGCTGCCATCCCATTTTTCATGATGTTGGCCGGCGATGATTGATGCGAGCGAAAAAAGAGGCTTTTGAGATAGCTGAAGCATCTGCTCACCTAACTCTGCATGGGTTTTCATTATCGTCCATTCATGGGCATCAAGCGTGCCTTTTTTGTTGAGGATGCTGTCAGGAATAGCGATTTTGCCGAGGTCATGGAGTGGTGAAGCCAGTTTTATCGCGTTGGATTCATAAACGGATAAACCACTGGCTTTAGCGAGCAGTTCAGAGATCAGGGCCACACGTTTTACGTGTCCTCCGGTCTCTTTTGAGCGTTTCTCTACCGCCTCACCGAGCATGTAAATAAGTTCACGCTGAGTGGCCTCGACATCCTCTTTAAGTACAAGCGTATGGTATGTGGCCGCCACATTGGAGCAATAGATCTCGAGTAGTTGCTTGGTATCTGCATCCAATGGATGGTCTAGCTCAACGTATAATAATTTGCTGCTATCACCCGTTGCACCATAGTAGCCCACAAAGTAATTATCGCAGTAAAGTGAACTCTGACTCGCGAACGCGTCTAGCAGGGCATTACGTGGAATGTCAGGAATTTGTTGTATATCCACTTCATCCATCAGTGGGAGCATGCTGCCGGTCGCCGCTAGAACATGTAGCTTGCTCGGGGATCTGCCGATCGGTTGAATAGTGCAATATAGCGTGTTGGGTCTTATATGTAATAAGCCCACCAATTGCTCAAGTACCGCCGAAGCAAAACGCTTAAGCGTACTAGACTCATTGACCTCTGTAACAGCATTGATGACGAGTTTCAGGCTATCTCGCTGTTGCTCTATGATGCATATATCACGGAATGATCGAAGCGTTGAATAAAGGAGTGTATGAAGTTTGGTGCGGGTAAGCTCAGTTTTGTCTTTGTAGTCATGGATATCGTAGCGATGTATTACTTGCTCTTCCGGCGCTTGACCTGGTTGGCCAGTACGTAAAACAAGGCGAATGCGCGAGTTTTTATCGTAGTTTCGAATATAGTCTACAAGATTTAGACCGGCGTCATCCGACTCCATAACTACATCAATCAGAGCTACGGCTATATCACTATGCTGAGACAGCAGTCTTTTACCCTCTTCACCACTGTAAGCGTTGAGGATTTTCAATGGCCTATTTTCAAACGTGAAATTACGCAGCACAATTTCAGTCACTTTGTGTACATCTGGCTCATCGTCCACTAATAAAATTTTCCATGGCTCCCCTTGCGGAGCTGCGGTGATTTCAGACAGATTGTCACTAAATATTAGCTCATCAGACATAAAGCACTCTACGCATCATTATTTCATACTAAATCAGTATAGATCAGCATTCTTAGCTTGCTATTTTTATGCAAGAAATTTCGTGGTTAGGTTAAAATAAAGGACTTCTAAACGAGGCGAATAAATGTGAAGCTTTTTGTAAACAATTTAACCAATGTTGATTTTTCTTATCTGCACCCTGAACGGGGCTTAGTGGGTGAGTCTTGGCTTGTGCAATTAGAGCTGGATGGCTCGCTCAATGAGCAAGGGATGGTGTGTGATTTTGGGATTGTTAAAAAGCTAACGCGCGAATGGATGGATGCCACTATTGATCATGCGCTGGTGGTTCCTCGTTTTATGCAGCGACTTAATGTGAATCAAGATTCGGGTTACACCGAGGTTAAATGGCGATATCCAAGTGATGAAGTTTTCTATTGTAAGGGGCCCTCTAAATCGTTTTCGTTAGTTGAGTTAGAGGAAGTGACTCCAGAGACAATGGCAGTCTGGTGTCGTGATAAGCTGATTGAACTATTTCCGCAGGAAGTGAAGGGAATGACGCTTCGCTTTATACCTGAGCAAATAGACAGCGCTTTTTATCACTATAGTCATGGTCTTCAGCAGCACGCTGGCAATTGTCAGCGTATTGCGCATGGTCATCGCTCTAAGATCGAAGTATTTTTAAATGATGAGCGCAACTCGAAATTAGAAGAGGAGTGGGCGACTCGTTGGCAGGATATTTATATTGGTACCGCCGCGCATCGTGTGGAGAGTGAGCCAGAAACGAATGCTTACGAGTATGAAGCACCGCAAGGTTTCTTTGAGTTGTCGCTACCGAGTAGGTACTGCTACGATATTCAAACGGAAAGTACAGTTGAACAGATAGCTAAACATTTAGCGGCGAGAATAAAGCAATTCCGGCCATTAGATGAAGTGACTGTGCGCGCTTACGAGGGGATAGGTAAAGGGGCGGTCGCTTCTGCATAGTGTTTTCTTGCTTGTGGGCAGACATAAAAAAACCGCAGCATAACTGCGGTTTTTTATAGGTAACCGATTAGTCGCGTTCGATTGCCAATGCAGTACCCATGCCACCACCGATACATAGCGTTGCTAGGCCTTTTTTCGCATCGCGCTTGATCATTTCATGAACAAGGGAAACGAAAATACGGCAGCCTGATGCACCGATTGGATGGCCTAGTGCAATCGCACCGCCATTAACGTTAACGATATCTGTGTTCCAGCCAAGGTCTTTGTTTACGGACATAGCTTGAGCAGCAAAGGCTTCGTTAGCTTCAACCAGTTCTAGCTCACTGATGTCCCAGCCTGCTTTGGCAAGTGCTTTCTGAGTAGCGCAAATTGGACCAGTACCCATGATAGCTGGATCAACGCCGGCAGATGCGTAGGCTTTGATGCGTGCTAATACGGGTAATCCTAATTCGGCTGCTTTTTCAGCAGAACAGAGCATGACAGCCGCAGCACCATCATTGATGGTAGAGCTGTTACCAGCTGTAACCGTTCCATCTTTTTTGAAAGCTGGGCGTAAGCTGCCGAGAGCTTCCGCAGTGCAACCAAAGCGTGGTTGTTCGTCAGTATCAAAAACTTTTGGATCACCTTTACGTTGTGGGATAACAACAGGAATGATCTCATCTTTAAAGCGACCCGATGTTACGGCTGCTTCAGCTTTATTTTGAGACGCAGCGGCAAACGCATCTTGTTCTTCACGTGTGAAACCGTATTTGGCAACGATATTTTCAGTCGTGATACCCATGTGGTAGTTGTTAAATGCATCCCACAGACCGTCGTTGATCATGGTGTCGACCATTTTCCAGTCGCCCATGCGTGCACCGTTACGCGAGTTTGGCAATACATGAGGAGACATACTCATGTTTTCTTGACCGCCAGCGATGATGACGTCAGCATCACCACAACGAATGGCCTGTGCAGCCATTTGAATAGCTTTTAAACCCGATCCACATACTTTGTTAATCGTCAGTGCAGAGACTTCCTGTGGAATGCCTGCATTGATTAAAGACTGGCGAGCAGGGTTCTGGCCGCAACCTGCAGCAAGAACTTGACCTAAAATGACTTCATCAATTTGGGCAGGATCAATTTTAGTTTGTTCAAGTAATCCTTTAAGAACCGTAGCGCCTAAATCGGAAGCCTTAACGCCTGCTAAAGAACCATTAAATGCACCAACCGCAGTACGGCCTGCTGCAACAATAACGACATCACGCATGTTTTTGCCTCTTGTGAAAAATTCGATAAACCCTATCTGGACTATAGTACCCGTGGTAGATGACCTGAATATTGCAAATCCCTGTTAATAGGCGCGCAGGGTCAACTATCTTTAGCCCATTCTGTTTTCATACAGATTGTATGGAAGTCTCAGTCTGCGTGACTGAGAAGGCTAATGCAAGTATCCGAATCAATAAAAAGGTTGATTCGGATACTAAGTATAAAAGGTAGCAAGCTAGAGGGTAGGATTAAACCCGACTAAAGATTAATCGTATGATTATCAATAAGTCGAGCGGGGCCTAAATAGGCTGCAGCTAAAATCACTAGGTGCGTATCTTCAGGTGTGGCAGCGGTTAAATCGCTTTGGCGTGCAATCACAAAATAGTCACGCTTAAATCCGGCAGTCTCTAATGTTTGTTGAGCGCTTTCGCAAAGAGCAGCAAAATCTTTTTCACCCGATCTAAGTGCATCGCACGTCTGGTTAAGAACTTTGTTCAGCAAGATCGCCGTTGCGCGCTCTTGGTCAGATAGGTAGCCATTGCGCGAACTCAGAGCAAGGCCTTCGCTATTTCTGACAATGGGGGAGCCTTGTATTTCAACAGGTAGGCTCAAGTCACGTGCCATTTTGCGAATGACAAATAGCTGTTGATAGTCTTTAGCTCCGAACACGGCTACATCTGGTTGTACCATGTTAAATAGCTTGCAAACGATAGTTGCTACACCTTGGAAATGCCCAGGGCGGCTCGCACCGCAGTAAAGGTTAGAAACCCTTGGAACCTCGACCATTGTCTGTTCATCTCGACCATCGGGATAAACTTCGGATTCAGGCGGTGCAAACAGGTAGTTGCAGCCTTTCGATACCAGCTTTTGCTGATCTTCGACGAGCGTTCGTGGGTATTTGTCCAAGTCCTCACCAGCTGAGAACTGTAACGGATTCACAAAGATCGTGCAGACCACAACGTCAGAATTTTGTTTAGCCTGATCAATCAGGGCTAAATGGCCTTCATGGAGGTTGCCCATCGTCGGCACTAGGCCAATACGACGACCTTGGGAGCGCTCAGTCGCTAAGACTTGGCGTAGTTCATTGAGTGTGTGGATTGTTTTCATCATTCGAAGCTGTGTTCTGGTCCTGGGAACGTGCCTGCAGTGACTTCAGTCACATACTGAGTGAGTGCCGATTGCACACTGTCAGCACCTTCCATAAAGTTTTTAACAAACTTAGGTGTGCGTCCCGGTGTCAGACCGAGCATGTCATGCAAAACCAATACTTGGGCATCAGTATGCACGCCAGCGCCAATGCCGATGACAGGAATATCCACTGCTTGAGTGACTTCCTGCGCTAAAATGGCCGGAACACACTCTAACAGCAGCATACTTGCGCCTGCTTGCTCTAGGAGTACCGCGTCCTCAATCATCTTTTTAGCACTAGCGCTGTCACGCCCCTGCACTTTATAGCCGCCGAGTTTGTTGACCGCCTGCGGGGTTAACCCTAGGTGTGCACAGGTCGGGATACCGCGCTCATTAAGCAGCGCCACACTTTCTGCTAACCAAGAGTCGCCTTCGATCTTGACTATGTGTGCACCCGCTTGCATTAAGAGTGCGGCATTGGCCATAGTTTGCTCTGGAGTGGCATAACTCATAAAAGGAAGATCGGACATGACCATTGAGCCTTGGTTACCTTTTGCAACACAGGCTGTATGGTAGATCATGTCGTCCATAGTCACGGGTAGTGTGCTATCTTGGCCTTGTAGAACCATGCCAAGAGAGTCCCCCACTAAAATTACGTCAACCCCTGCTTGACTGACTGCATGTGCGAAACAGGCATCATACGCTGTTAATACAGTGAATTTTTCATCAGCCTTTTTCTTAGCAGACAACGTATGTAAAGTAACTTTGTTCATAGGCAACTCGAATTATTAATAGGGATGCGCCAAATCAGAGCGAGATTATACAGAGATCTTTTCCAAAGTGCCCACAGGGCATGCTACTAATAGATCATTAATTGATCTGGAATCAGGGAAACTCAGCTCTGGATCTACTTCTTTGAGCGGCCAAAGAACGAAATTACGCTCAGTTGCATACGGATGCGGAACCTTTAGCCTTTCGTTATCAATGACTTGATCTCCAAATAATAGGATATCTAAATCTAAGGTGCGGGCACCCCAGCGGATTTTACGTACCCGTTGGTGGTCGTTTTCTATGGCCTGTAGTCGGTCTAGAAGGGCAATAGGCGACAGTTCAGTGGTCAATCTAGCGACGGCATTGATGTAATCCGGCTGTCCCGCAGGACCTACAGGATTAGATCGATAAAGTGAAGAATGAGCAACGAGAGTCGTGTTGGGAATCTCGTTAAGCTCACTCAGCGCAGTTAATACCTGTTGGATGGGATCATCTAAGTTGCTCCCTAAACCAATGTAGCAATTAACCTTGTCTATTGTTTCTTGGGTCATTAGGCGCTCGTTTTCTTTGACGCGGATTGTTTCGGCTTTTGCTTCGAGTGCGACCAGCTGGGTTGCTAGATTCTGGCTTTAACGTCTCGACCATCGCTGCGCGTTCTTCTGGATTAGCGCTTTGGTACTGTGTCCACCACTGTCCGAGATTATCTAGCGGCTCTCCACTTTGCTCTCTCAGCAAAAGTAGGTCATAAGCAGCGCGAAATCTTGGGTGTTCGATTACCTGCTCAGCGCGCGTACCAAAACGTTTAGGTAGACGCAGCTGTAACTCCCAAATTTCACGAATGGGTGCTGAAAAGCGTCGAGGTATGGCGGTGCGTTTGACTTGAAGAGAGATGATCTCATTAGCCGCAGCGTGCATGGCGGCCAAAGCCGGCATTCTGCTTTCACTCAGAATCTCTTCCATCCTTTTTTGTACAGGATGCCAAAGAAGCGTCGCAAACAAGAATGCAGGCGTGACGCTCTTACGTTGATTGATGCGTCGGTCAGTATTTTTTAAGCCATTAAGTATCAGTGCTTCGAGAAGTGGGTATGTCTCAGGTTGTTGAAGCGCCTCGTGGGTTACCGGTAAAACCTGCTGAAGTAGATCGTAGTCTTTGAGCAGTTGGTAGGATTCAATAGCATGGCCTGATTGAAATAGTTTAAGTGTTTCATCAAATAGGCGAGCAGCGGCAATCGGTTGCAGCAAGGGTGCTAGCGGCTTGATGGGTGCTGCTGTTGCCGGTTCAATCTGAAAAGACAATTTAGCCGCGAATCGGATAGCGCGTAACATGCGAACAGGGTCTTCGCGGTAGCGGCTTTCTGGATCGCCAATCATGCGAATAACTTTTCGTTGAATATCTTCATAACCGTGGGTGAAGTCATAGATGCTATGGTCTTTCACGCAGTAATAGAGAGCATTAATGGTGAAGTCCCGTCTTAATGCATCCTCTTCGATAGAGCCGTAGACATTATCTCTAAGAATTAAGCCGCTCTCGGATTGTTTGCCGCGGTTGTCTGATTCGTCTTCGCGGGTATCATGGCCAGCGCGAAATGTCGCTACCTCAATAATATCTCTGCCGAATCGAACATGGAGTAGTTTGAAGCGCCTGCCAATCAGATTGGATCGTTTAAATAGCGCATGTGCATCTTCTGGATGGGCATTGGTTGCGACATCAAAATCTTTTGGGCGCTTTTTCAGTAGTAGGTCGCGTATGCAGCCGCCTACTAAATAGCCTTCATAACCTGAGTCGATAAGGCGATACACAACTTTGGCTGCATTGTCGTCTAAGAACTTACGCTGAATTTGATGAGTATCCTCACCTATGGTGATCGGCATTTTGTCCGATGTTGTGGGTAAGGCGGACGCTGCTGCGACGGTTGCATTAGATGGTGCTGCATGACTCGTCTGCTTGGGTGCGCGGAAGATTCCGGCAATTTTTTGGATTAAACGGCTAGGCATGAGTATTGTTATAAGCTCGCATTATAGTTTTGTGCTATGCATCATAACATTGTTAAGGTGACACATTAAGCAGGAAGGTAATAAACAGTTGGCGAGAGAGATGGATAGCTGACCGCAAGCTGTTAATAACATCGCTTGTTGTTTTTATTGTCGCTTAGTTTGGCTACTTAGCCATTACATCCAGCGATCAGCTTAACAAACCCCATTTTTATTATTATTCGAGGTAGATAACTTTTCTTACTTAGCATCTTTTTATTTTTATTGGCGCTTTGTATTCAAAGTCTATTTTTTGTTGTTTGTACACTTAATATAATGCAGATGCTGTGCCAGTTTTATTTTTTTCTTTTAAAACAATGAGATGGTTTTATTTTCTCAATTTTGTTACCTGAAGGTTACCCGTTTGCTTTGTGGGGTTGTTTCCTGAGGTAACACTTGTGATTAAATGTTACCTTAGGTGTTACCTGCGTTTTGTTACCCTTTTGCTTTTCGGGGTATGCCGAGTTTCTGGCGACGCTCCCATAGGCATTTCCGACTGACACCTAATTTCTTCGCTAGATCAGTTTCACTCATGTTGTCCTGATGTTCTAAAACAAAACGCTGAAAATAATCATCTAGAGATAACCCGGCAGGTGCATTGCGTTTTATGTTCTCTTGATGAGGTGTGATTGGGCGTTGATTATAATCGGCTTCTAATTGTTGTAATGAGGGGCGGTTATCGACATCTAAACCCAATAGATCCGGTGTGATTAAATGATTTTCAGCCAGAATAACCGCTCTTTCTATAGCATTTTCGAGTTCTCGCACATTACCTGGCCAGCGGTATTGCAGCATTACCTTTCTGGACGCTTCCGTAAATGTTGCTAGTGCGGTTTGCATCCGTTCGCAGGCGCTTGCCAAAAATCGTTCAGCTAGTTCGATAATATCATTGCCTCTGTCTCTAAGAGGCGGCATACGCAGCTCCATTACATAGAGTCGATAATAGAGATCTTCTCGGAATTTTGCGTTTTGAGCCAGCGACTTAAGATCGCGATGGGTGGCAGCGATTAATCGTACATTGACTTTAATCGATTGTACCGAGCCTACTTTACGAATTTCGCCTTCTTGAAGAAAACGCAGTAATCTTGCCTGAGCCTCGAGTGGAAGTTCACCAATTTCGTCTAAAAATAAAGTGCCTCCATTCGCTGCCTCTATTAACCCGCAGCGGCTGGTATTGGCCCCGGTGAACGACCCTTTTTCATGTCCAAAAAGCTCTGATTCAATGAGGGTCTCAGGGATGGCTGCGCAGTTAACTGAGATCATCGGTGCTTTCGCACGCAGGCTGTTTTCATGAATAGCGCGAGCGGCTAATTCCTTGCCCGTGCCTGACTCACCCAGAATTAACACCGTTGCATCCGTGCGCGCAACTTTATCAATTTTACTAAATAGAGAGCGCATAGCATCGCATGAACCGACAAATGATGTCTGTGCATTGCTAGTGTCAGCCTCTGTAGGCTGAGGTATGTCTGCTGTAGTCGCTTTGTTTAGAACATCGGCTACGGTGGTAATCATTTCATCATGACTAAAAGGTTTGGCAATGTAATCGACCGCACCTAGTTTCATCGCATCCACTGCAGAGCGCATGCTGGCATAGCTCGTCATAATCAGCACGGGTACTGATCCCGCCAGTTTTATGAGCTCCGTGCCCGGTAGACCCGGTAAACGTAGATCGCTAATGATGAGGTTAAAGTCAGCTAAGCGAAACTTTGTTGTGGCTTCATCCACGGACTCTGCGTCATCTACTTCAAAATTATTTTTTTCTAATAATCGGCGTAACGCCGAGCGAATAATATGTTCGTCTTCAACGATCAGAATGCGGCTCATAGCTCTCTCTACCTACTCTCCAACAAGGTGACCTATACGATCTTTCCGATTCTCAGGTCTGGAGCCCGGCAAGGTGATTATCACCTGAGTGCCTTTATTCTGTTTTTTATTGGCGGGGCTTATTAATTCAATATTACCATAATGTTCTGTAAGAATATTGTAAACCAATGGGAGTCCTAAACCAGTCCCTTTTCCAGGCTCTTTGGTCGTAAAGAAGGGCTCAAATAACTTGTCTTGTATGCTGGGCTCAATTCCACTGCCTTCATCAGTAATATAGATAATCACTTGTTGGCTGGTTTGTTTAATATCGATTGTGATATCACTTTGCGCAGGCGAAGCATCACAGGCGTTATTAAGGATATTAACGAACACTTGTAAGAGTAATTGTGGGTCGCCATCGACAAACGCATCTTCTGTTAGTGCGATAAAACGCTGCTGCTTGGCATGTGTATCCAGAGAAACCAGTGAGATCGCTTCGCTAATACATTCCCTTAAATTGACCGGCTCAAATTGGATATCACTGATGGTTTGTCCGGTATGGGCAAAGCGAACTAGCGATTGGACGATCCGACTAATACGGCGCGTTTGTTCAACGATTTGATCGCCTGTTTTCAGTATTTCCGGCTGATCAGTTTCAAATGACAAATTTTGCGCTAAGCAGGCAATACCGGTCACTGGGTTGCCAATCTCATGTGCAACGCCTGCTGCGAATCGTCCTATTGAAGCAAGGCGCTCGCTGTGGGTAAGTTTATCTGTCAGCATCCGATGCTCGGTTTCATCTTCAACCAGAATAACGATGGAGCTGTCTGGGTTAGGTGAAAGCTGGCTCTTATGAAGTGTCAGCCAATGGCCTGATTCAGATAGGGTAACAAAAAGGTCGCTGAGGTGATTTTCATCCTGCACTATAAATTCAGGTAGAACCGTGCACCATGGATCGGGTAAGTCGCTTAATGTTTTGTTGGTGACGTCCGAAGCTTCGAGCCCAGTTAATGCCGTCATCTCGTTGTTCCAAAAAAGGATGAACTGTGAGGGGGTTACTGTGCAAGCCCCAATGGGCAGTTTCTCGAGTGTGGTGCGATGGTAGCGTCGCAACTCATCTAATTCAGCGGCTAGACCGCTGAGTCGAGCATGGTAGGTTTCTAAGTGAGTTTCTAGAAGGTGAATGTCACGTGTTTGAAAGCCCTTATCATTACTTTGTTTAGAGAGGGGTTCGAGCAGTGTAGCTGCTTCGACAGGGCCTAAAAGTGCAGAGAGATTTTGCTCTAAGGTACTTCTTAAGCGAAGGAGGTCTAATGGTCCTATCGAGTCACTGTTTAGGTCTAAATGTGTAATGGCGTGTTGCAGCTCTCTTTTGGCAGCAGTTTCGCCCAGTTTAGGCGTTAGCAGTCGAATAATATCGCCAGTTTCGAATGAGGGCCTTTGCATATCCGGTGGTGTGTCGAGTGTGTTGATAAGGCAGGCTTCAGCAGCTCGGAGTTCTTCAGGATGTGTAGGTGTTAAGCGCGAGACGATAATAAAGACGCTGATATTTAGGAGTAGTGAAATAATGGCCGATGCCTGCCAGTCAAGTTGATTCAGGCTGGTATCAATAACCTCAGTATTTTGCTGTAGCAGAACCGGATAAAAAGTCGTAAATATCCAGCTGACAATTCCAGTGACTAAGCCCGCAACAAATCCAAATCGATTTGCTCCCACCCAGAATAGGGTGGCAACAATGCCGGGCAAAAATTGTAGGAAAGCAATAAAGGCACTCAAACCTAACAAATGCAGTTGTTGGTGGGCGCCAAAGGTGCTGTAGAACAGATAGCTACACAACACCACTAGAGCGATCAATATCCGTCTTAACCAAAGCAGCCAAGCGTAAAAGCGGACATTCTCTGGCGTTCTAATTAAAGGTAAGAAAATATGATTTTGCAGCATGGAGGCAAGCGAAATGGAGGCGACGATAATAATACCGCCGGCTGCAGTTAGCCCTCCGATAAATACCGCAATAATAATCCAGTCTAACTTTACGGCTTGGCTCAAATGCAGCAGCAGGAAGGAGGACTCATTCTCTAGGCCGAATTGTTGTGCGCTCCAAACGATGATGGGGACACACATGGCGAGTAGCATAAGATATAACGGGATGCCCCACGATGCTTTATGCAAGCTCTCAGCTGAGCGGTTTTCGGTGAAGGCGAGATGGAACATGTGCGGCATAACTAAGGTGGCAGTGAAGAAAGCAAGTAAAAGAGTTCTCCAGCCCTCGCCGTCATTGTTCTCTGCTATGGACGAGAGGGTTTCGGGGTGAAGTGTTACCCATTCCAAAAGGCCTATCGGGCCATCAAATATGGCAAAAAGAAGATAGCCAGCAATGCTAAGCAATACGAATAACTTGATAATAGAGCTGATAGCCATGGCCACGACAAGTCCTCTATTTCTAGCTCTCATCGAGGGGTGGCGTGTTCCAAATAGTATGGCAAACATCGCGATGAGCGAGCAGAAAGCCCCCGCTATTTGGGACGAGGAGAAGTCGCTGTTTAAAATGTGTAAAGAGTCTGTTACTGCTTGAATTTGTATGGACAGCAGCGGCAAGGTGGCAAGAAGTAATAAGGCGGTCGTGACGGTACCTACAATGCCACTTCGAAAACGAAATGCAAAAAGATCCGCCAATGAGCTCAACTTGTAACGATTAGTAATGTTGAAAATAGGGATCATCAGGGTTGGTGCTAGAAAAAAAGCTGCCGTAGCACCTAGATAGGATGAGAGAAATAGCAGGCCCGACTGTTGGTACATGCCAAAAGCCCCGTAAAATGTCCAAACACTGGCATAAACACCAAGCGAAAGCATATGTGTAATGGGGTGTTGGGCAATTTTACGCGGAATAATCTCGCGTTCAGTTGCATACGCAATACCGAAGAGAAAAAAGAGGTAAGCAGTGACGATTAAAAAAAGCGTTGTAACGGTAAAGTTCATCGTGATTCTGTACGCCTGTGAGAGAAAGCGGCTAAAAGGATAGCCATGCTCCAGCAAATAAACGTAAGCAGCAGTGCGTGGTCTAGATGAAGCCACCATTCAAAAACGGCAGGCATAAAAAGCCAACAAGACGTAATGATAAGCAACACTACTCGGTGAGAATACATAGTGGGTATCCAAGAGCCGCTAATTAAGAGTCTCAAGCATAGCGAGAAGATGCTTTGTGAGGAAGCCTTTGTGGCACAGCGAGAGCAAGAGCAGCTTACAAACAGGTCGAAGAGCCTGATGTGGAGTAAAGCGGGTTACCCGAGCAGGAGTGCTGCCCGGGTAAAAGGTGATTAACCGCCGACTTGCTTCTCTTTGATTTCAGCAAGTGTTTTGCAATCGATGCACATTGTCGCTGTAGGGCGAGCTTCTAAGCGTCGAATGCCGATGTCTATGCCGCAAGCTTCACAGAAGCCATAGTCATCTTCATCGATACGCTCCATCGCTTCGCTAATCTTTTTGATTAGCTTGCGCTCACGATCACGCGTACGCAGCTCAAGGCTAAACTCTTCTTCTTGGCTTGCTCTATCGCTTGGATCAGCAAAGTTAGACGCTTCTTCTTGAAGATGATGAATGGTGCTGTCAACTTCTTCCATAAGTTGCTGTTTCCAAGACAGAAGGATTTGGCGAAAATGCTCCTTCTGAGCATCGTTCATATATTCCTCATCTTTAGCTGCCTGGTATGGCACAAAGTGAGTGAACTGTGAGTCGTTAGTGTTTGGCATGATGCGCCTCACTTCTCCGAAGTTGTCAGGCTTATCCGATAAACTGACAATCTGATACAGTTAAATTCCACACTTCCGGAAAGCGGAAGGTTGGTGAAATTACCAGAACACCTTATGTTAGGCTAGTCCTGTAAGCCAAAAAATGCGGTTAAATAAGGCATAAAGTTCTATTTTTTGTATTTCTAAGGGAAAGTATCTATTTCTTGGGTCTGTGTTTTTCGACTTATGTATAATGCAAACTGTTAATAGTAGAGAGTGTAATCGATGCAATGGAGTCAGCGTTCGCGCGAAATTGAGTCTTTTAAAGTGATGGATCTGCTTAAAAGGGCAAAACAATTAGATGCTTTAGGTCATGATGTAGTGCACATGGAAGCGGGAGAGCCTGATTTTGCAACGGCTCCGCTAGTTAAAGCGGCTGCACAGAAAGCAATCGAGCAGGGTATGACACAGTATACGCCAGCCGCGGGTATTCCTGAGTTGCGTCAGGCGATCGCTGATTTTTATCAACAGCGCTACGGTCTAGATATAGCACCGGAGAGAGTGATTGTGACATCTGGTGCATCCGGTGCGCTGCTCATGGTCTTTGGTTTATTAGCTGATCCAGAGCGCACTTTTATGATGAGTGACCCTGGGTATCCTTGTAACCGGCAGTTTTTGCGTATGCTGGAGGCGAGGGCGCAACTCGTTGCCGTGACGGCAGAGCAGAACTTCCAATTGTCTGCACAGCAGGTAGCAGATGAGTGGAGTGATAAAACGGCAGGGGTTTTATTAGCTTCGCCTGCTAACCCAACGGGCTCGGTTCTGCATCGGGATGCGCTGGCGGCTATCTCTAAAGTAGTTAAGGAAAAGCAGGGAGCCTTAGTTGTTGATGAGTTGTACCACGGCTTGACCTATGGTTTTGATGCACCCTCGGTGTTAGAAGTTGATCAGGACGCATTTGTGATCAATAGTTTTTCCAAGTATTTTGGGATGACAGGCTGGCGTTTAGGCTGGATAGTGGCACCTGAGTCAGCGGTACCTGAATTAGAAAAACTCGCACAGAATTTATATATCTCGCCTCCAACGGTTTCCCAGTATGCTGCGCTAGCGGCATTTGAGCCTGAAAGTATTCAAACCTTTGAGGCGCGTCGACATGAATTTGAAAAGCGCAGAGATCTCTTAGTGACGGGACTGCGGGATTTGGGCTTCGGTATCCCTTTGATGCCAGAGGGTGCTTTTTATGTTTATGCTGACGCTTCGCATTTGACAGACAATACCTTTGACTATTGTTGGAGCCTGTTGGAAGAGCAGAAAGTCGCGGTTACACCGGGATTAGATTTTGGTGCCTATAAAGCGAACCAGTTTATCCGTTTCTCTTACACCACTGGCCTCGACCGTATTGAGCTGGCACTAGAACGTTTGGCGAAGCGGATCCAGGGATAGGATAAGGCCTTTATGGGAGTGCTACCCAAAGACTCCCATCTTTGATTTCACTGGGAATAGCAGAGAGCTTCTCGCCAGGGCAGGGGCCGGCAATGCACTCGCCAGCCTCTAAGGTGAACAGAGCGCCATGTGTTGCACATTGAATGAAGTTTTTTTCTACGTCTAGAAATTGATCGGGGACCCACTCTAAGGGTACGCCTCTGTGTGGACATTCATTTAGATAGACATAGACGTTGTTCTGCTTTCTGATGACAGCAAGAGAGTAACCCTCGAGTTCAAAGCCTTTAGAATTATTTTCGGGCAGGGCATCAATTGCACATAGACGTTGCATGGTTTTCCTTACGAACTAACTGGCTGCAAATTGAGACAAGCATAGCAAAATTTGTCATGATGAGCAGGGTGATACTTGTCTGCTTATGTTTATCTTAAGAAGGGTTATCGATTGTCCTCTGCTACGCGCTTCTGGTTTATTGTCTCTTTGCTCCTTATCTTGCCGATACTGGTTCTATCGTTATTCATCGGGCCGGTTAATTTATCGTTTTCGGATACGTGGAGTGATGATTTACTAACCCAGCGGGTACTGTGGGAGCTTCGCTTTCCTCGGTTGCTGGTGGTTTCTCTTGCGGGCGCTTTGTTAGCTTTAGCGGGTGCTGTTGTGCAATCCCTGTTTCGAAATCCATTGGCTGATCCAGGTTTAATTGGTGTTTCTGCAGGTGCCGCTTTAGCTGCTGTTGCATGGCAGGTATTCGCAATTCAGTTTTCTTCTGGGTCACTCGGTTATATTGGAATGCCATTTGCCGCTTTTTTAGGAGGGATGTTAGTCACACTCTTTGTTATAAGGTTGGCGCGTACCTCTTCCGGTGTATCTTCGTTGACCATACTGCTGGCGGGTATTGCCGTGAATGCTTTTGCTGGCGCAGGCATAGCGGGATTGAAATATCTAAGTGACTCGATGACATTGCGTCAGGTGACATTCTGGTTGATGGGGAGTGTGCAAACTGTCTCTTGGGGAGTCGTCATCTTATTGTCATTACTGACGATACTTGTGGTTCCTTATTTTTTCCGTGTTTCAGGGCAGCTCAACTTATTGTTGTTAGGTGAACAGCAAGCGCAGTTGCTAGGGTTAGATGTTAGTCGGCTGCAGAGGCAGCTTGTCTTAATAACTGCGTTAATCGTGGGTGTGGTCGTTTCTGTTGTCGGTTTGATTGGCTTTGTTGGATTGGTTGTGCCGCATATTGTTCGCCTTTTATTGGGGCCCGATAATCGTATATTAATTCCTTTTTCCTGTGTGTTAGGGGCTGGATTTATGCTGTCGGCTGATCTGTTATCACGTACCCTGATTTCTCCTGCTGAGTTACCCATTGGCTTAATTACGGCAATGGTAGGGGCGCCAATTTTTCTTTTGATACTGGTTTATCAACGGAGGGAAACTGCGTGACATTAGAAGCTAGGGAGTTAGTGATTGAGTCACCGCTTCGACCGTTACTTCGCAACGTGAATATTGCTATCAAGCCGGGTGAGTTGCATGTGATGCTCGGACCGAATGGTGCAGGTAAATCGAGTTTACTGAAGGCGCTATCTGGTTTGTCTCAAGCCGACTCGGGTCAGGTGCTACTAAAAGGTCAACCCTTAGAATCTTATGCAGTTAGTAAACGTTCACAATTTTTAGTCACCCTGTTGCAGGAGCAGCCTCTCGATTTTCCATTTTCGGTGAAAGACGTCGTGGCTATGGGGTCTTATCCTCGTGATCGATCCATGATGACCTGCGCTCCCGTTGTGGATGATGCCTTAGATTTGCTCGATATTTCAGGCTTAGCGGAAAGGGCATATACCTCTTTATCTGGTGGAGAAAAGCAAAGAACTCATCTTGCGAGAATTTTTGTGCAGGTGACCTCGCAAACAGAGTACCTGTTACTTGATGAACCACTTAAAGGCGTTGATCTTAAACACCAGTTACAGATTATGCAGCATCTCAAGAAATTAGCGACTTATGGGAAGGGCGTGTTTATCATCCTGCATGATTTATCTTTGGCAGCTCAGTTTGCTGATACGGTGAGTTTAATCAGCGAGGGAGAGGTAGTTTGTACCGGAAGCGTTGCTCAGGTGATGACAACACCGCAGCTATCGGCCGTATTTCAAACCTCGATTGGGGCTATCGAAGCTGAAGGGAAATCGTTGTTTTTTGCTCAAGGCTCTACCAACCCTTGAGCGATAAGCTGTGTGAGTAGAAGGTTAACGGCATCATCATTATCTGTATCAATCAGTAGTGTTTTCTCTCGCTCACTATCAGTTAGCTTTTGCTGCAGCTTGAGTTGATCGTGCATGACATCAACATCGGCATCGGAAGCATCGGCGCCCTCTTCACTGCGCCTTTTTAGCCGCGCTTCAACCAACTTTTGTTCACAGAAACAGCTAATAATACGCATAGGTATATCGAGCGATTGCGCAAGATCGATATAGCTTTGGCGGGTACGTTTACGGATAAAAGCGGCATCCACAAAGAC